>NZ_JBQKJT010000014.1:0-70538 GCF_052117125.1 Candidatus Avoscillospira sp. LCP25S3_F1
TACCTGCGCCAACTCATCACTAAGCGCAGACATTGTCATCTGTTTATCCATGGTCTTATTATATCACTTCTGGCAGTATCGCGCCTACTTTTCTGTGCGGTATTGCCTTAAAATAATAAAAGAGAGGAAAGAGAATATGGGTTTGTTTGACACTAAAAATCGATCTGCTTCAGAGGAACATAAAAAGGTAAATGGCTCTACGCAGATAGCAGAACTGGAGAGGCAACTGGTAGAGATAGAGAAAAAACGGACGGCTATTCTAGTGCAGATTGGTAATATTTTTGTACAGCAAAATTCAATGGAGTCTATTAAAGGAACAGAATACGAAAGATTTTTGGAGGAATATAGTAAAATTATGCAGGAACGGGAAGTCAATGAGCAGAAGAAACTGGCAATGCAAGGGCTTAGAAAATGTGATAGTTGTGGTAATACATTGTCACTGGACAGCCTGTATTGCAATAAATGTGGCGTAAGACTTTCTGAACTTCTGCTACAGGAAACAGAAAATGTAAACAATGTAAATGTATGCAGCCATTGTGGTACGGCCCTTAAGCCGAATGTTAATTTTTGTCATGCTTGCGGAAGCAGAGTTGAAAAGGGAGATAAATCATTATGAGAACGCTAGGCAATCTTTTATGGTTTATTTTTATAGGCTGGTGGAGCTGCATTTTGCATGGACTTATTGGCGCTATTGCATGCATAACAATCATTGGAATTCCCATTGGAAAGGCATTATTTCAATACGCTAAACTGATGGCGTTTCCATTTGGCAAGGTGATGGTTAGAGAAACGTTTATAAAAGGTAAAGAAAATGTATCACTGGTACGCCGTGTGTTTGGAACAATCGCCAATATTATATGGTTACCATTTGGCATTTTATATTTAATTCTTAATCTGGCGCTAATCATTGCTGCATGTATAACAATCATTGGCATCCCGTACGCCGTTGTCCTTGCGAAAAGCTGTGTCTTTCTGCTCTGGCCGATAGGCGCTAAAGTTATTACACGGGAAGAACAAGCGGCATTTTACAGTAGAAATGTACTGGTGGGACATACAAACATTGAAACACAAGGATATGCGTTAAAAGAGAACATGAGTAGCTTCGCAGATTCTTTGGTAACTGGTGTTTCGGATACACGGGATGAATTAAAAAGGGCAAGTAAGGCCGTTTCTGATTCAGCGCGGCAATACGCTGGCCAGATAAGCCATTATACGGAAACCGCATATCAGGAAGCTATCCATCGCGCAGAACGCAATGACATGAACCTATCATGGAGTACAGTTATGGAACAGGTAGAATCAGCGCTTTACAGAAATTCTTATGTTGCCGTTATTTTAACTTTTTTAACATGGATTTTAGGGGTTGTTGCGTTTCTGTTTGTAATTGGTGGCATAACTACACATGGCCTTATATTAGGAATTTTTTATGGCTTGATTCAAGGTATTCCCGCTTTTGCACTGCTGGGCGTTTTGTTTATAATTCAGCAAAAGTATTTATCGAGTGTAATTTGTTTGTGGGGCCCTACTCTCCTATTAATAGCCAGCACAATTATAAATATTTATTCAGAAGGAATAAACTTTTACCGTGTTACAGAATTAATTAATATTATAGCTCTTGCGATTTTTGGACTTGTGGCGTTTTTGTTGAGAAAAAATTGATAGTGATACTTTGAGATAATACATATGGCCTTGCTTGAAAATCAAAGCTGCACATCTACTTGCGTTGATGCGTAACTCTTCCTTTTCAGACAAGGCCTATTATTGAGACTTATTTTTGCAGATTGAAGGGAATTTGTATTTCCTGATATAAAACATTGGGTAGTGGTTTCATTTTTGACCACAGAATATGAAGAAAGAGGGAACATTATGAGCATATATTGTACAAAATGCGGGTCGATTATCCAAGAGGGAGAGAAATTTTGCGGTAATTGTGGGACGCCTTGTGCTGCATCCGATTCCGTGAATCCGCAGCCGCAATCCACAGAGGCAGCACAGGCTGCACATCATAAACCCGGTATAAAACCATGGGTTTTGGGGTGCGGTATAGGTACTGTGCTGATTGTTGCTGCGGGAGTGGCCACTTTTGCATACTATTTACCCCATAAGTTGCCGGAATCCGCCCTTTCGTCCCCAGCAGCCTGCGACTGGGTCGCGCAGCAGATCCAGTCTGATCTGGGAGCAGATGATCCAATTACCGCCACGGCCAAGGTACAGCTTCCAACAGAGCTGCCGGATTGGGGCTTGCTGGAGCTGGAGTATGAGGATGTGGTCTGTAAGTACGAGCTCGATGTGAACGGCGATATCTTTGAACTGTCTACAACGGCTGACTTTACCACAGGACTGCTGCCAGGCAGTGTTAAACGGATCGAATTTGAGGATTTTAAGTATCCTGCAGATTTGCTGAACAATATGAATACGGAACAAAGCCAGACCGGCGAAAACACTACGGAGAATGTTGCCATAGAGTCGCCTACGGAACCGGAGGTGCCAGACCCGGGCAAGACAGAGACAAACCTCTCCTATACGCCACTGCCGCAGTATTTCCAGGGGGAGTGGTATAACGACCAGGGTGAGGCGTGTTCGTTAGATGAGGAATGTTACCTAGTGTCCTTTGATGGTGACGGTATCACTACGGATTTGAATGGTGAGTTTGTCCGAAGGGGATCAGAGCAACGGCATACCTTGCAGATTCTGGCTACGGAATCCGGTGTACTCTATATTGATGGAGAACGCTTTACCAGTGAAAAACCCCAGGATGACTATATTTTGCCGGACAGCAATCAGCGCTATCTGACAGAAGCGGATTTGGAATCTCTAACCCATCAAGAATGCTGTCTTGCCAGAAATGAGATATATGCCCGCCATGGCAGAATATTTACAACGGAAGAGATTGCCACTTATTTTGAAGAAAAGGACTGGTATCAAGGCACAATCGAGCCGCAGGTTTTTGACCGGAATACCAGTAGCTATTTTAACGACTATGAATTGAAAAATGTCCAGCTACTCCAGCAATATGAAAAGGAGAAGTTTGGCGGGTCATACTATTAACATGAGATATGAGGTTGCTATGAGAAAAAGGATTGGCATTTTCAGCAGTATTTTGCTCCTGTGCTGTTGGCTGGCAGGCTGTCATCCGGCAGAGCCGGAGATTCTGGAGATGGGATCTCGAGTGCCGGAGCTGCCTCTATTGGAGCCGGAAGTGGTGGAACCTAACCCTGTGTCCCAGCCAGAAGAAGTTGGACTATCGAAGGAGCCGGAGGCACAGGAGCCGATCATACCGGAACCGGAGAAACATCTGATTGCCATAGATGCCGGCCATCAGGCTAAGGGAGACTACAGCACGGAGCCCATCGGTCCCGGTGCTTCTGAGCAAAAGGCCAAGGTCAGCAGCGGCACACAGGGCCGGTTTACCGGGCTGGCAGAGTATGAGCTCAATCTGACTGTTGCTACCCTGCTGCGTGAAGAATTGGAAGATCGCGGCTATGAAGTGCTGATGATCCGGGAGTCCAATGACGTTTCCATTTCCAATATGGAGCGGGCAGCCATGGCCAATGAGGCTGGAGCAGATGCATTTATCCGCATTCATGCCAATGGCTCGGAAGACCCATCTGTGAATGGTATTATGACGCTGTGTATGACGCCGGGCAATCCGTATAACAGTGTATTGTATCCACAAAGCCGCGCCCTGGCCGACGCATTGCTGGATGGCATGGTGGAGGCCACCGGCGCCAATCGGCAATCAGTGTGGGAAACGGATACCATGAGCGGAATCAATCATGCGCAGGTTCCGGTTTCTATTGTAGAAATGGGATATATGACCAATGAGACAGAAGACCATAATCTGGCTACTGCTGCATATCAGCAAAAATTGGCGGAGGGCATGGCCAACGGCCTTGATCAATTTTTTGCCGGGCAAGAGGACAGCAATGCGCCTGTTCAGACGGATAGCGCACTGCAGCAGGCGTTGGATACCGCATTGGAGGGACTGTCCAGCCGATGGGATGTTTATGTGGAAGATCTGACCACCGGTGAGATTGCCTCTGCTGCGCATCAGCTGCCGGCAGACGGTAAGATGGTATCGGCCAGCCTCATAAAACTGTTTATTATGGGCGCCGTTTATGAGCAGGTGGAGGCCGGGATGCTGACCGAATCCCAGGTGGATGCCGATGTCCATTCCATGATTACCATTAGCGACAACAGCGCTTCTAACCGTCTGACAAAGCTCCTGGGCGGCGGCGATGCGGCAAAGGGTATGGCGGTTGTCAATGCGTTTGCAAAGTCGTTGGGCTGTGAGCATACGGAACTCAACCGTTTGATGCTGGATGATAACGGATTACAGAACTACGTTTCTGCTGCGGATTGTGCAGCTATACTGAAGGCAATCTATACCGGAACGTGTGTTAATGCGGAGTATTCCGCCACGATGCTGGAACATTTGAAGGGGCAGCAGGTCAACAACCGCATACCGGCTGGTGTTCCAGGCGATACGATAGTTGCTCACAAGACCGGCGATCTGTCGGGGCTAAGCTGCGGTGATGTGGGTATCGTGCTGGGACCGGAGAGGGACTATATTATTTGTGTAATCTGTAATGATCCCTATACAGACGGTGGAGCAGCCGCCAAAATTGTGGAGATTTCGCAGCAGGTTTATGCGGTATTACAGTCGTAAGTTGGGAATGTTTTGCAGAGACAGAGAGGAAACGATACATGATAAAAAGAACGGTTGCGCTTTTTCTGACGCTTACCATGCTATGGGGCATGGCGGCCTGCGGCAACTCCGACGGCCCGGTAATCACCGGGCCGCAAACGGAGACAACGGAAGAAGAACTGGAGAATTTAGAAACTACGGACATACCGCAGCTAGACTCGCTTGCCGTGACCCAAACCCGTGAAGAAGCCTACCGGGAAGTGGTACAGGAGTATGTCCGAAACTATGGAGTGCGGCAAGTAACACCCGAGATCGAATTTATAATGCCTGGATACATTACAGAGCCGGATTCAGTAAATGTCCCAAGCAGCCTAATCTATGTTGGCCAATGGGATTTTTCCGAAGATGGTAATTCAGAGCTTGTAGTAGTATGGCAGGAGGCAACGGGAGAGGACTGGGATTTTAACCTTATGGCTGCTGTTTATGAGTATGCTAATGGAGAGATTCAGGAATTTCTGGAACCTTGCCTAATCCAAGAAAACTCTACTCAGGTATGGAGTACGGCCAAACTAATTATAGCAGAAATTGGCCAGAAAATAGTGCTTGCACGAAGTGTAGACGGATATGATTATGATTTTAATACAACTCCGTGGAAACAAGTTGCTTATCCTACTGAATATAATGTATTTCTAAATGCAAGTAATCAATCTATACCACAAACAGAGAATATAACTGAGCTATATACCATTTCGGAACAATATGCTACATCTTCACCAGCGGGAAGCAATACAGGATACAGCACATGGCTGAACGACACACAATACCAAAATCTTGCGGCATCACTGCATGATATGGGAATTACAGACTTTCGTTCAGTTTCTGAATTGCTGGACCAGTTGCCGTATTTTGGGCAGAGAAATCTCTGCAAAATGAGCGCAGCTCAGGCCAATGCCTATGCAGAAGTGTTGGAACGCTTGCCAAGTAACCTGGATGGGCTGATAGAGGACTCCCAAATTCAGATTGGAAAGGAGCATCAGCTATTTGCGCTGCTGGCCGAACCTGCCGGCGATGGAGTGCCAATTCTAATCACAGGATACATAGGTATTGACCGTCGATATTCTACTGTAAGGGATTGGAAGAGTTCTTCCATTATGGGCCCAACGCAGGAAACAAAATTGAGCATGTGGCAATGGAATGGCAAAACAGTAGAGCAACTTGTTGTCGATGATCTATATAAGCATCCCTCTATCTCCAAACCATCCTGCATGTCATTTTCGTATTGTTTTACAACAGCAGATGGGAAGTTCTATTTTGAATTGGGCGGAGGTGATTCCATGGGGAGTTACCTTGGCACTGAATACAGCATTCAAAGTGGAAGCCTCCAGTACAGCGCAGAGCGACTGGTATACGGTGCCTATCTGGTAGAGCGTACAGACGGCCTTTTACAGTGTTATTCCCCCAGCTATGGAGATGAGAATTTGCACCCACCGGCCCCATTTACCATTCGACAGCATCCAAATTTTGAATATACATATGAAATATGGGCAGCACCGGAAGCCAATATTGAATCATACGGTTGGGAGCCGGGCGGTGCCTCGTCATATAATTTATATTTACTGAACGGAACAATTGTTACAAAAGAAGCATTTACACGCCAAAAACTTTATGGCATGTCTATTTCTCAGGGAAGTGCAGGAGATTGTTCCATAGACGGCGACTGGCGGGACGGCAAAGCCGCAGCCGCCACCCTTCGGGAGTATGCGGAACTTTTGACTGGTGTGTCCTACGACTACCCGGAAATCCTGGAAACCTTGCCCGCCACGCAGCGAGGGCTGCTGGAGAAAGCGGCCGAAGGCCAGGTTCCAGGTACCCTGGGCGGCCTGTACGATCTGTCCAACGACCTTTATTATGCTGTCTATTATGATGCGGACGGCTCTGCCTGCGGTGGTGTCCTCCTGCGGCAGAATCTGCTGGGCTATCGGATGGTGGAGTCCCATGCGGAGCCTGCAACACAGGCTGCGCTGCAATCTTATGTGGATGAGGCTGCGGCCACTCCCAACATTAACCTGGATTACAACGAAGCCGGTGATGATCCCGTAGCTTATCTGAAGCAGGCTCTGGAACAAATTGACGGTACCGCCATCAACGATGCCGCCAAGCAATTGCTGGCCTCCTATACTGAAGCTGCTTCGGCAGACAGCGGTTCCTTTGCCATGAGCTGGACTGGCGGTTTATTGCGGTTGCCTGCGGAAACCATAGCAGAACATGTGTCGGCCATGGAGACGATGAAGACTCAACTGCAAGAGGCGCTGGGGGATATCACTCTGAATAAGACACTTTCTGAACCAGTGCAGATCTACTGTCCCAAATGGGAGCCGGAGCAGCCCATTCAGCTGGTACTGGATCGGGAAAGTATGGAAGCTTCGGAAGAAACCGACGGTGTACAGCTGATTTTTGGCAGCGGCCAACACTCCATCACCGTAGAACAATCTGCATGGAAGCAGCTGATGGAGCAGTATGATACACTGGTTGTACAGGTGCAGCAGGAGACGGCAGGTTACTCCATCACCTACAGTCAGGAGGACGGCACTCCCATTGACCAGTTGCCTGCGGGCGTTACCTTTACGCTACCCGCTTCCACAGAAACCGCTACGGTGCTGGCTACCTATGATGGCGGTACATCGGATAACTGGGGCGGTCAATATGATGCACGCAATGGAACCGTGCAATTTACCACACCTTACTCCGGTACATATCAGGTGATAGACAATGCTGTGTCAGTCCAGGATTTGCAGGATGTTGACGCAGAAACAGCTGCTGCCATCACCTTCATGGTATCCAAAGGCTATTTTGCGGTGGATGATTCGGGCAACTTTTATCCCGATGCAACGCTCAACCGCTATGAGTTTGCCGAAGCATTAGTACGGATGTTCTTTGCCCTGGATCGCAGTCTAACTTCTTCCTTTACCGATGTACAGGCAGAATCGCCGTATTATGCTTATGTGGCTTCGGGTGAACAACGGAACATCATTCAGGGCTATGAGGATCAGACGTTCCGTGGAGAGAATCCGGTGCTGCGGGAGCAGATTATCGCTCTGTGCAGCCGGACCCTAGTGGACTATCGTGGCTATCTCTACCCTGAGACACCGGAGGAGTATTTGCAATTCTCCGATGCCGAGGCTATCTCCGACTGGGCCAAAGATACGACAGCGTTGGCTGTACGAGAATTGTTGGTAGATCGCGGCGGAGCGCTGGAGCCACAGGGTGAAGTCACCAGAGCAGAGGCAGCGCAAATGCTCTATCGGCTCTTTATGTTGCTGTACGAAACGCCGATGGTGGACCTGAAGGCAGAATCTGCCGATGAAAACCGGCGGGTCTATGAGGCAGATACAACCGTCTCTATGTTGCCAGTTGTTGCCGTGGGCGGTGGTGTGCTGGCCGTCGCTGCGGGTCTGATATGGTATTGCAAGCGGCGCAGAAAATGAGTAATGCTGGCGACGATGTTCTATAAAAACTATGAACAGACTATGGAGAGAAATTAAAAATTACGATTAAATAAGAGGAGAAGCACATATATGGTAAACTGGAAGAGAAGCGGTCTGGCGGCCTTGCTGTGCGCTGGACTATTGGGGGGTAACCTGCCTGTATTAGCCGCAAATCTGGACGGGCTCAACTTATCAGCTCAACGGATGAAGCAATTAGAGAATGCAAAGTCCGGGGACTATGCCGTCTCTCCGGAAACGGCCCGGGCTTATCTGAATGCGATTGAACAGCGGGAGCAGGAAATTGCAGAGATAGTGCGCTGGGAGGAGGAAAATGGATATAGCGACGACCCGTGGCCTCTGGATACCTGGCTCATCGATTTAGATGGCGACGGGGACGGTGAACTTTATATGTATGACAACAACCGGCCGAACCCGCTTGATTTCGCCCCTGGCATTTGGAAGGGCAAGGGCGTGATCCGCTCGGCCGAGGGAGAGTCGCTTTCCTTCGGCGGCGGGTATGACAGCACAAGCCGTCCCTGTACCATTCTGATCGACCCGCCCTATGTGGGGGAGTTTTACGATATTGGTGCTAATTCAATGACATTTGGAGAGGCATATGCTACGCTTTACCGATATGAAAATGGCCAGATGACTACACTAAACAAGTGGTTTTTTAATTATACCGATTCGATGTTTGCTTCCGAAAGCGACGAACAGGTGACGATCTCTTACACCGATGCCACGGGGAAGATAATCAGCCACACTGGAACTGCAAGAGAGTTACAGGGGCTACGACCAGATATCGACCCGTTGACCCAGATGATTGAAGGCGCCAAAGCCTACGGCGCAGATTTAACAAACCCGCTGATCTCCAACAGTGGGCAGGGATATTATTCAAATTTTATGCCTACAGAGCAGGTCAAGGACACATTGCAGGCCATTGTGGAGGCGGCGGATCAGGGCGCGCAGCTGTTGCATCCTGGTGATCCCGTCTTTCAAGATGTGGCAGATACGGTTGCTGTGTGGGACGCGTTGTTTACCAATGCCCCCTTTGACCTTTCTGTGGGAGACGTTCCGCAGGCAGAGGGAATGTTTGATTGGTGGGCAGATCCCGGTATGCGGGACGGTTCGGGGACCCCGGTGGTCTCACCCGGGGATCCGGCAGCCCTGGATGCGTTTATCCAAACGCTTGAGCCAGAGTCTGCTTCCCGGGCGGAACAGCTTGTAAAGGGCAATACATCCTTTGCTGGTATCTATCAAACAGACGATGCGGCCTTGGCCCAGGTATGCCAGGCCCTGTTTGGTTCGGCTTTTGACGTAGATGCCATCTATGAACACTTTTACAAGGATACCTATATTCCGCTGAAGGGACAGGATGAGCACTGGTATGCTGCTAATGTGATGGTTCCAATGGGCGGGCATTACTCTGCGTCTCCGGTTAGCGCCGTATCCGATCTGGGGGACGGGATTTACGCTGCTTACCTGACGGGGATGGATCAGAGCGAAGAATGTTTTTATGATGGCCTCTACCATATGCTGCTTCAGAAAAGTCCGGAAGGCGCTACCCTGCCCTATCAGATTTTATCGCTTGGAGAGGGTATGCCCGTAGCCGCGGAAGTGGCGGCGCTCAAGGCTCGTATCCTTGAACCCAATACCCGGTACGACTATACGGTAATTGCCGCATTTGGGACAAAAAAAGAGTATCTGGACTATTTGGAGGAGCAGCTGGATGGGCTGGATGGCCAACCAATCAATGACAAGGGGAAATTAGAAACGGCGAAGTATATTCAGGTTATGTACGAGAACGCCGTATTTACCCAGCTTGCTACGGAAGAGAATCGGGTTGTGCTCGGTCTAAAACAGATGGAAACGATTGCGGCGGAGCTGTCTGAACTTTTAAAACGAACCGAATCGCTGTTGGACAAATACAACGTTACACTAAACCGTATGCCGCAGGTGACTATCCGAGTATTTGCCACACAGCTGGATTGGGGAAAGCCCATTGAGGTCGAACTGGAGCCGGATATTTTATCTGCGTTGCAGGAGATGCAAACCCTGCGGGTTGTATTGGATCACAGTGGGGTGGGCTTCAGTATTCAGATGGATGCGCTCCCGTCCAATACACCGGTACGCTTCTCTATCAGATGCCAAAACGATATCTATTCCCTGAACTTCAAGGATGGAACGGGTGCAGAAATCACACGAAGCCCCATCCCTGTCACCCTCTACCTTCCTGCACAGACGCCCCTTGCCTCTGTGGAGCTGCAGTATAACGGCAATCATGATAATTGGGGTGGGCAGTATGATGCCAACAGCGGCTTGATCTTTTTTTCCACCCAGTGGAGCGGTCTATATCAGGTAGTCGAAAACACAGTGGAGATTACAGACATTGGCCAACTGACAGAGGAACAGCAGCGGATCATCCGATTCATGGTGTCCAAGGGTTTTTTCCAGGTGAAGGACGGCAATTTCTATCCCGATAGCATCTTCAGCCGTTATGATTTTGCCAAAGCGCTGGTGGGTATGTTTTACGCGCTGGATCGGGATGCCACCTGTATTTTCACAGATGTGCCGAAAGACGGATCGGAATATCCCTATGTGGCTTCTGCCTTTGAAGCGGGTATTGCTGAGGGTATCGGCAACAACCTGTTTGCCGGTGACCGAGCGGTTACCCGAGAACAGGCCATTGCATTCTGCGCCCGTACGCTGGTAGAGAAAAAGGGCTATTTATTGCCGGAAAATTTGAATGAGTACGGCAATTTTAGCGACCGTGATCAGATTTCCCAATGGGCCATGGAGTATATCGCTCTGGCCGAGCAGCTTGGACTCATCGAAGGTGGCGGTATGCTGGTCCCCCAGGGGGAGATGACTTGCGCAGAAAGTGCCGAACTGCTGTACAGGATGTTTATGCTGCTCTATGAAGTCACACCCATTCAAATGCAGACACCGGAACTATCCGATACCGTGGCATCAGAAACGGCTCCGGCGCAAACGGGAGGCACTGCTATAAGCGTGATCTGCCTCTGTGGTGCGGCGATTATTGCAATTGCGCTTTACTGCCTGCGATTGACGTCGGTAGGAAAGCGTTGGTTTGCTGGTTGCCCCTTGCGCCGACAGAAAATGATTATGGTGCTTGGCGCTGTGCTGATTGCAGGGTTGCTATTTGGCGGCCTTATCATGCTGGTGTGTTCCGACTCTGGTGCGGCACCGGTTATTACCATGGTTTCCAATGCAGCAGGGACGTGAATACAACAAGCCCATTACGAAATTTACAATGCCATATACAAAGAATACGAGATCGGCGCAGCCGGTCCTGTATTCGTAACCGTCAAACCTGGAAGCGGATTGCTGGTATGACGACTACTCTTCTGCTGTACCGGGTTTGACGGTTACGTTTTTTATGCCTCCATTACCGCTCTGTACACCACAGTGTCAGAATCTTTCCAAAGATCAGCTTCTTCTCCAAATCATGCCGCTGGATGACAAGAATCACCGTATCTCCAATCTGGAACTCCGAATCCTCATGCTGGTAGGAGTAATTGCACAGGCACACGGTTTCATCCGGCAGATTACAGAACACACCGCCGCCATATTTACCGGAGATGGTGGCCATACGGCGGCTGCCCTCCGGGTGGCGTTCCATGGCTCCGTCGAATGGATTGACAGTGGCCTCCTTAACGGAGATGACCAGGTGCTGTTGGTCGGCATCGAACTCTTTGATGATGCAGTCCAGATCGGTGCCGGGATGATACTGAGCCCGCAGGTCCGGTGTGGGGGTATAACGCATATCCCGCTGGCGCAAGTCCAGATCGTAGCCGTAGCAGTCCACCAGGCAACGGCGGGGACCGACGGCCAGCACATGACAGGTGATACGGGCATCTTTTTGATGCAGAGCCGGCCGGCGAGAGAGAAAGCGCCGCTTGGCCAGGGAGGCCAGCCGACGGGAGCCAATGGCGAAGCCGGCTTCACGCTCCACCTTGATGATGATAAAGTCCACTGTGGCCCCTACCATGTTTTGCAGCACATATTGGGGTCGCTCGGAACCCTCTACCCACAGTTCAGTTTCCGGGATGACAACCCGGATACGATAGGGGATCACAATGGCGCAGTACATGGTCTCTGTCAGGGATTCTCCTGTCTGGCGGTCCCACCTTTTGACAGAATGCTGATCAACGCCAATAATGATGCCGCGCAGCGAGGAGCGGCCGCGGTAGGAAGCATAGATAGAGTTCCATTCCTGCCGTTCTTCCGGCGTCAGATCTCGGTCCAGTTCAGAAAAGTGCAGCTCATAGAACAGCTGTCGGTCGCTTTTGTGGGGTTCCGGGTCTTCCGCTTCTTCCAGATGAAACTGCTCGGTGTTGGCAGGGAGCGGGGACAGTTCCTTGTCCATGGTTTCGGGAAATTCCTGTGTGTTTTTGAGCATAATCACATTCCTCCTGTATCAGGTGTGTTCGGTGGACGGACCGTAAAAGCGATGGGTACCGTCGGGTTGGCGAATGACGAGAAATTGATTGAGGGGCAGGGAAAGCCCATCCGGGACGGTATTGGATGGCGTCAGCCAGAGGATACGCTCCAGTTGGCCCTGGTTCACCAGAGCCAGACCGGCGGGAGTGGCTTCTTCCAACCGGGCTACAGTGAACCGATGCAGATGTTCCCGGCCCCAGACAAAGGACAGCATCCGGGGCGCCCGAGTGGAGCGGGCCACGCCTTGAGGCCGTCCTTCCGACAGTGTCAGCATGACGTCAATGGCCTCCAGGTAGAGAGAGTCCGGTTCTACCGGAGACAGACTGGCAATGTCATTCTGGATGCGGAAATAGGGGATACAGCCCCGCAGCTGACGCAGCATGGCATCGGTCCTGGCCCGGGTATAACCGGGGAGCGCTGCCCGATACCGTTCCTGCACCAGTGTGTGCAGCTGGTCGGTTCTGGCGTAGTGGAGCTGATGCAGCAGATCCAGAATGTATCGCTGCTGCAGGGAAAGAAACATGGATTTCACCTCCGATTGGGTGGCGCCCGCAGCCGGTTCAGATACGGGTCCACCATGAGATCGCTGTGGCATTCGCTGATGTAGTTGAACAGGGTGGCCATGACATAGGCCGTGGAGTTTTTCACCGGCTGATCCAGATTGGCGGCCAGTTTGTTAGCCACGTCGCAGAGGATGACCGGGGTCAGCAGATGGAGACGGGAACGCACCCGTTTCTGGGGCAGGGTGGCGTTGCCAATGCGGTAGGAGTCGGAATAGAACAAACGTTCGATGGCGTTTTCAAACACCTGGGCCAGAGCCGGGTCCAGACTGTCCAGCTCACAGTTGGCCAGAATATCACTCAGCTCCTGGTCGTCATCAGTCTCCGGTAACACAGACGGACAGACAGGATCCTGACTCTGTTCTTTTTTTCTTTGTTCTTTCTTACTTGGCCGCAGATTCTGCGGGTCTGGAACCTCCAAATCTGTGGTTCTTGAACCGCAGATTCCGTGGTTCTGGAACGGCAGATCCTGCGGTTCTGCAACAGCGCCTTCCAGGGCGCTGTCCTCTTCCGGGCTGAGGAAAGGCGCACAGCTGTAGTTGGGGTCCTCATGGGGCTGCACCTGGGCCAGGTAGATCTGATTGGCTTCGCCGCGGCCGCAGCGCTTTTCCCACACCAGCTGCTGTTCTACCAACTGGCGAAAGGCGGCGGTGACTCGCTGCTCACAGATACGCAGCTCCCTGGCCAGGGTCAGTCGGGGATAGATGACAAAGACTTCGCCGTGTTCATTGACCCAGCCTTTGCGGCGGGAGAGCTGGAAGCGGTTGAGTAGAAAGGTGTAGGTCAGCTTAGCCTCCAGGCTCAGGTCGGCGTAACGGGGGTCAAAGAACAGCCAGCGGGGCAGTTTCATGTAGAAAAGCGATTGAATGTCCGTCTGTTTCATAAGGGAAAATCCTGGACGTTCCTTCATTTGTGCAGCCCTCATGGGTGTGCCTCCATTCTGTTAGTTAACTGTGTTCGTCGTCGCCGCAGACTACACTCCTGGGCGTCTCCACCATACCAAGACCCTCCAATCGTATGGTGGGGATCTCGTAGGATGGGGTGGCTTCGGGTGTGGGCGGTGGCGGTGCAGGCGGTTCCGGCTTCTGGGGCTGTGCCGTCGGTTCGGGGGGAGATTGCCGCTGCCGCCACTGGGGGATGTAGTCAATGACGCGGCATGGCTCCAACGTATCAAAGCCGGGGATCTCCTCCGGCGTCAGCTTGTAGAGCAGCGCCGGTTTGTGGCCCTGGAACAGGACGATGCATCGGCTGTTGTCGAGGCGTAGTACCTCATCGGGCTGCATAAGATCCCGCTGGGTGTTGCTTTTCGTCTGGGAGTAGGGCCGGGTGCTGCTGTAAATGGGGGAGAACAGGGGCATCAGCGGCATCTGATTATTGGTGACGGCAATGGTGACCTTGCCGCATTTTTCGGAAATGTACTTGGCAGAGGTCAGGTCGTTACAGCCCATGTAAAGGGTCTGGTTGAAGGTGGCCAACTGATTCTCCCACTCCTTGCCCGGGTACTTTTCCTGCCACTGGGACAGGCTCTGGACCACGATCTGACAGCTCATATTGAAGCCGCGGATGCTGTTGAGGGCATCGGCCATGCCTTCCATATAGCCAATGTTGCAGTATTCGTCGAGACAGAAGTTGACCAGCACCGGCAGCCGCCCATTGGGGCAGTGGAGCCGAGCGTAGTCCGACAACTGCGGAATGGCCAGGGAGAAGAACAGGGAGCTGAGAAAGCGGTAGGCGCTGTCCTGGGCGGAGATAATGACGAAGTAGGCGCAGGGCCGTTTGCCTGGCAGTGTCAGGTCGATATCGTGGTCCCGGGTGATCTGGTCTACCAACTGATTCTGGTAGATGGCCAGCCGGTTGCCCAGTCCAATGATGATGTTGCCCCAGAGATTTTCTTTCGCCTTGAGGAACAGGCCGTGGTGGCCCCGGGCTGGGTGGTCCGGCGGCAGGGCGGCCAATTTCCGGTTGATTGCTTCAACACTCTCGTTGGCAATAATCCGGTAGACCTCGCCAATGCTCCGCCGCTCAATGGGCAGCAGCTCGCCGCGTTCATCCCGCAGATTGCAGACGTAGTGCAGTAGCGCCATGAGCAGATTCAGCTCGGCACGGCTCCAGAAGTCGTCGGCCTCTTTGGCGCCGGAAGTATTTTGAATGATGGTGTTGGCCACGGTCTGCACCAGCTGGGTCTCCCGTTCCAAACCGTACAGGCAATTCCAACCGTCGGAGTGCTCCATGTCGAGAAAGTTCATGGCCTTGACGTAATAGCCCTGCTGCCGGAAGTAGACAGACAGCTTTTCAAACAGCTCGCCCTTCGGATCCACACAATAGACGGACTCCTTCCGGCGGGCGCAGCCCAGAAGAAACGGCAGGACAAAGCCGCGGCTTTTGCCGGTGCCGGGAGCGCCGATGCAGAGGAGATTGTTGTTGTCACCAGGCCGCATGGTGTGGGCGGCGTAGAGATCGTACCGGTCGGGGTCACCGGCATGGCGCTTGTGTTTGCCCAGCATCATACCCTGGACTTCACTGACGCTGCCCAATTCCAGAAAAGTCCGCATCTCGGCTTCCGTGAGGAAACCGGAGGAGCCGTGGGTGGCATCGGGCAGGATATCAAAGCCCCGGGGGTCCCGGGTGTACTTGTAGCCGGAAAACCAGAGATAGCCCTTTTTGGTGATGAGACAGACCAGAAGCGCCAGCACGGCGGTGACACCCAGCCCAAAGGGGGTGACCAGCACCAGCAGGTTGCGAAAGGGGTTGAATACCCAGATACTTTCCACGGTTTCCTCGCCGGTGTGGAATGTGGCGGCAATGCCCAGTTTCAAGGAGTTGAGGAACATGCCGTAGAAATAGGCGACGATCAGGAACAGGGGCAGATGGGTGTGCAGCCGGATCTTATGGCGAGCCGCCCAGCTACCCCAGCGGCGTTCCACGCGGTCTTCCAGTTTTTCCAGCAGTTTGGATAAGCGGGGCATGGAGATACGCTCCTTTCTCTGTGACATAGGGAACCTGTGGGGGACGGTAGGGAATGGGGTCTGGCCCCAGCACCGACGCAAGGGCCTCCTCCGTCAGAGTAAAGACTCGGGCCAGGCCCGTGTCCCGATAGCGGGTGTGGAGGACGGCTTCGGCCTGCTCTGCCAATGCTACCATGGCAACGGAGGGGAAGCCCCGTTCCTGCGCTGCCGCAATGGCGGCATCGAGCCGGTGCAGATCCATGTCCACAGCCACCAGAAAGGGCAGTCCCTGGAACGTGGCATCCCACAGGGGATTGTCGGGCGGTTGGTACTGTCCCTGCAGGGCCGCACGGCTCAGTGCCTCCCGGTAACGGGGAATGGCCAGCAACCGCAGCTGGATCATACCGGTGCGATTGCAGGGGACCAGAAAGACCGGGTAGGGAGTCTGTGCGTAGGCAGCGCTGTAGGAATGGGGAGCAGCTGCGGCGGCATCCTGCTGCAGCATTAACTCGGCACAGATATCCTGGTAAGAGGCGCCGCAGAAAATAAATGCCTTTTGTGCTATGGACAGCTGTGCTGCATGATTCAGAAAGGCCATGGATTCGTCATGAAGATGCACAGGGCCAATATCGGGGGCCACATAGTGCATGGCACAGATCCAGTCACCCAGATGGCACAGGGCGGCCACTCGGGTGCTGCCCCAGGGATTGCGCCCACGGGTGCGTGCAATGGCAGTCAGAAAGAATGTGGAGGGCTCCCGCAGTTGATGGGGGTCGTTGAGAAATACCTGCAGGGATGCACCGTAAGATGTAAGCAGAACTTTGGATAACCGCAGCCGCCGCTGGATGGCATCCGCATGATAGGAGGGAGCGAGCAGCAGGTCGCTGCCCGGAAAAGCACATTGCAGCAATTTGGTTCCCTTTTGCGTCAGCACCAAAGAGCCGCTGGACGGATGAAACTTCAAAAGACTCAGCGACAGCAGATTGGAGAGCTCCGTTTCCGTTGCAATGGTACATAGATCAGCGGGGTACGCATATTGAGACCACTGCACCAGCCGGAGAATCTCTACATCCCGGAGGCTGAACATCATGGACGGATCACCCCCAGACCGGGGGCTGGGCCCCGCCGAAACCGCCCTTGCGCCGCTGCCGGCGCAAGAACAATTTCGGCAGGTGCCACAGGCTGTATTGCCCACCAATCTGTTGGTTGCAACGCAGGAACAGATTGCCGGGCAGTATCTGCCGGGGTGAACTGGTGTAAGCCCTTGAAAATAGAGGGGATTCCAAGCACCCATACCCAACAGACTCTGGATTTCTGTCTGAGATGTACCATTGGCCTAAAAATGGGTGTGGTTCTGTTGGGTGTCGGCTGTCCAATGGTTGTGGTAAAAGTACGTTTCTGCACCGTGATTGAAGTATCCGATAAAGAAATCACCGCTGTCTTTGGGGTCGAGCAGAAAGATATGGCAGACATTCGCCTGACTCCGGCGGGACAGCAATGCGACCCCCAATGTGTACTGGTCATCATCGAGGATCAGCCGTCCTTTCAATGCGTTGCTGACGGTTTTCCAACCCTTGTTGTCCTGGTCGAAAATGTGACGGCCCTCCACGTCGCTGTGTTCGTCAATGACCAGCAGGGCCTGTTCCAGATGGGGGAGAACACCGCCGCTTTGTTCGTAGTCATCCAGCAGCCGCCGGATGGTGTCCGACAGCCAGGCGGGCGTCTGGTAGCGGCAGTGGGGCAGCAGGGTGTTCAGCCGAATGTGCAGCCAGCCGTGAAGCAGATCCACGGAACCGGTCACAGAGACAGCCGGCAGCTGGGACCGGGACCCGTAGTACCCCAGACCGGGCATATGGCGTTCACACAGCTGCCGCAGTTCCAGGGTGGATTGCTCAAAGAGCTCCATGGTCCGCTCCAATGACTTCTGGAATTTGGGGGCGCTGAGCGGTACACCGTCGGCCACGGCCATAAGGCCGCCGGTCTGGACCAGGGCGTCTCCCACCAGCATCTGCACCCGTGTCATGTCCTGTTTCAACTGTCGCATGGAGCGTCTCCTTTCCGTCTGGCCCGCAGATCCGTGGGCGAGGTGGTGATGGCGTTGTATTCCCGGGTCGTAGCGTGAAAAGCGATGGGGACGTGGTTATAGCCGATGCACAGCAGTCCTTCACCCCGGCGGAACCGGGTGATCTGCCGCACCTCGTCCTCGGAAAGGTTGAGGACGCCCTGGATCAGTCGGGCTTCCTGTTCCTCCATCTGCATGATGAGCTTGATGCGGCTGGAATCAAGGATACCTTTGCCGTACTTGCCGCCCTCCAGGCCGAACAGGTCCTGCATGCCCTGGGTGGAGGTGACGGCGATGCCGCCCAGGCCGCGGATGGTTTTGACCATCTCCAGCACAAACCCGGCGGCCAGGGGATTGGAGCTGGCGCCCACCAGGCTCCACAGCTCGTCGGCAATGAGGGCCGACAGGTCGGTGCCGGAGCCCAGGATCAGATCATTGGCCACATCGGTGGCCCAGAAAATGCCGGGGAGCATGAGATCGTCGGGCATGCCGGAGGTGTCCAGCACAATGTACTTGTTGTCCAGGTCGATGTCATTCCGCTGTCCCATGGCAGAGGCGGAACCGGTGACATACCGGGCCAGGACCACCGCCAGGTGCTTGGTGTCGGGGTTTTGCAGCAGTACATCGTACCAGTCGGCCAGAATGGGCATGGTGCGGAAAGCGCCCGTTTCATCCACCACAGACTCATTGGAAAACGTGATGCCGTACCGGCGGTAGCACTCCACCAGAGAGGAATCGAGGTGGTTTTTATCGGCGTCGCTCAAGTCCCGTTTCTGCAGGGAGTACCAGATGATCAGGCGGGAGATCTTATCGGCCAGCACCGAGTCATCACGGACGGCCAGATCCCGCAGTCCCGCATAGGTGTCCAGGGACTTCCGGCGGATGGCCATAATGTTGGGGCAGTCCCGGGAGGAGGGGGACAGCCGCAGATAGCGGCCGCCCAGCTGCTCACACAGGGGACGGAATTCGTGGCCCTTTTTGGGAACGATGAAAATGACCCGCTTGCCCTGCTGCCGGAGACGGCCGCCGAGACACTGAAGGGCAAAGGTTTTGCCGGCGCCGGAGGAGCCGCCGATCCAGCAGTTGCCGTTGGTGTACTTGTAGTCGTCGTAGAAATCCAGGAATACCGGAGAGCGGTTATAGAGATTCAGTCCCAGAAAGATGCCGTTGCGGTCGCTGAGCTCATAGGACGCGAAGGGAAAGGCGGCGGCAATGCTGCTGGTGAGGGCGTTGCGCCGGGCCTTGCGCTCCAGGTCGGCATCCAGGTCCAGGAGGGGCAGAGCGCTGAGAAAGGCCTGCTCGTTTTTGTAATCGCAGCGGCGGGCGATCATATCCACAGACACACACAGCTTCTCCACAGCGGTAACGCGCTGCTCCAGCAGAGCCGCGTCGGGAGCGGTCACTTCCAGGAGGGTATACATATAATAAAAGTCCTCTCCCTGCCGATTCATCACATCCTTGAGATAGAGGCCCGAATGGATGGCGCTATCCAGTTCCTCGTAGTCTTGCCGGGTATCGCCCACATCCCGCAGGCGGCTGCGGTTGACCATGGTGGTCTGGGAGATCTTGGCCAGAATCTTTTCCCGCGGCTGCCGCCTGCAGTGGAAAATCAGACTGATGCCCTCACCAGCCTCCACCAGAGGAGCCAGCCAGCAGGAGCCCACGGTGGTGGAATAGCCGTAGCCGGTGACGTAGAGATAGGCGTGGAGCACGCCGTCCACCACCACATAGTCACGGCTTTTCGTATCCACCGTGGTGGGGGAGAGAATGTCGAGAATGGTGGTGGAGCCGGTTTCCAGCTCCGAGAGATCCGGTTTTTCTTCGCCGAACAGCAACTGCTTGAACAGGGGCTGCTTCGGTTCCTTGGGGGTTGGCTTCTTCTTGGCCGCGGGCTTTTTGGCGGCAGCCCTGGCCGGTCGTTTTTTCTGCATGACGTCACTCCTCATAGATTCCATGAACCGCCGTGGTCATGTCAAACACGCCTTCGGGCAGCTTGACACGATGGCCGGTCTCTTTGTTGATGATCTCGTACAGCAGCTTCAGGGTGAAGTCGTCGGCGTACCGGGGCTCCAGCACCTCCAGTTCACACAGATCCAGATAGCGCCGGGCTGTGTCGGCCTCCTCGTTGAGCCGCACAATGATATCCCGGACGGTATTCTTCCGGGCCTTCATATGGGCCTCGTAGGCAAAGGAAATAAAAAACCGGTGGCGGATGGCATCATTGGCGATGCCGAGACCGATTTCCTGGATGTTGTCCTCGATCATCTGACGGCAGTAGTCGTTTTCCTCTTTCTCTGCGTATTGGCGCATGCGCTCCACATAGTCGGAGGTGTCCGCCGGCAGCGTCCGTACCTCGATTTTCATGCTGTCCGGTGCGATCTTGAGATAGGCGGCGAAGGCAGAAATGATATTCTGCCGGTCGGCAGGGGATTTCAGATAGATATTCACCGGCAGCACTTCCAGGATCTTTACAAAACGATTGTCCTTGGTGATGACCACACCGCCCAGAATGTTCTTGATTGGCAGCCAGGCCTGGATGCTGTCCCGATACTGGGAACCGCCGCGGCCTAAATCCCGCACGCTGCCGCCCAGGATCAGTTCTTTCAGCTTCATTTTTTCACCTCCCCTCGATAGGTAATCCGCCGCCGGTGGCGGCGCCATTTCCACCAGATAGCCAGAAAACGGGTCAGACTGTCGTCGCTGATGCCGATGAGTCCAAAGCCGCCCAGGGGGACGATGAGAAACAGGGTCACCACCACCTTGGGTGTCAGAGACAGGGGCAGAAAGGCCAGACAGAGGTAGAGGACCGGCAGAGTCAGAAGAACGGCTTCCACCAGATTGCGGATAGCAAAGACGCCCATGACCCGCCCGGCGTCGGTGAAATTGGTTGGGATGTAGTAGATTTCATGGTGCATCGCTCGGCACCTCCACAGGCTCCAGCAGGCGGCCCGCATATTGGCGGTATGTTTCCTCCAGCTGTGCGATTTCGCTTTTGTGGTACTGAATCCAGCGGCCCAGCGCTTTTGTGACCAGCGCTTCATGGCGGCGGCTGTGACGGATAGCCTGCAGCTCCAGACGGCTCAAATGCTGGACGGAAAAACCGGTATACCGGGCAATGGCGGGCAGGGGAATGTGATATTGCGTCCGAATCAGACGCAGTCGTGTGACAGTGACCATTTACTCCACCTCCAAATAGTTGATAAAGGGAATTTTGCACCAGCCGGACCAGCCGCGGCCGTCCACCTGAGTTTTGACGACACCGTAGGTGGTGCCCATGGCCTCCACGGCGTAGCCGTTACCGATGTAAACACCGATGTGTCCCGGTTTCCACAGGGCCAGGCCCACCACCTCCGGCATGGTGGACATGTTGCCGTAGTCGGTACAGTATTGCTGGGCGCAACGGTACATCTGATCGGCGCCATAGTCGGGCATACCGTTGGTGCCGTACTGGATGGTTCCGGCGGCAGGGTCCAGCCAGCCGTAGCCCTTGATGAGGCCCACACAGTCCGTGGTGCGTCCTCCCACCCAGTTGTCCCGGATGAAATCGGCATAGCCGCCGACACCGTCGGGGTACTGTTCCAGCTTGTACTGGAACAGAGAGGGCGTCAGCACCTGGCCGAAGGTCCCCCAGACGTAGCCCCAGTTGTTTTCCCAGGCCTGGATGGCGTAGGCGGCCAGATCCAGATTGTTCTTGGTGGATGGGTCCACAAAGCCGGAAACGTCGATGGTGGTTCCGTAACTGCCGCCGTGTTCCAGACCGCCGGTGTAAGAACCATCACCGTCGTAGTCTGGTTCAAAGGGGCCAAACTGGGATTCATACCACGCCAGCGCATCGCTTTCTTTCAGAGTTTCAAACAGTGCGGCGGCCCAGGTTCGCTCTTCCTCGTCAAAGTCCAGTTCCTCCATGACAGCCTCGGGGTCATACGGGTCAAAGCGCACGGTCAGAATATTCTGAAAAACACCTCCAGCCGTTTCCAGCACCTCCAGGGTAGGGGTGTAGGTCAGCCGGGAAATGGACAAATTCTGAATGTCCGCAAGGTCCATGGTGGCCAGATCCTGCTGATGAGACACGGAGTTAATGGCGATCATCCAGAGCAGGTCCTCTTCCTGGAAGCTGTGAAAGATATTGACTTTGTCGATGATGGTGCCGGCGGTTTCGTAGTAATCCATAAGAGTTGTGACAATGGCATCGATTTTCGTGTCCTCCAGGATGTCCAGGCTCAGATAGGCATCGCCCACAGCCAGGGCTTTTTCGGTCATCTGCAGAATCCAGGGGTCTCGGAGACTGCCATAACCGAAAAACAGATTGGGAATGGCGGTGAAAATGACCATGGGAAGCGTCAGGACAATTACAAGGAGTACCATCAGAATCTTGCCAAGACGGGGGGCGGCTTCCACAGCGGCTGCTACCGCTGCACCTTTGATGCCGCCCACGATGGCGCCGCGGGCCACACGGGCCAGGCTCATCAACCGCTCTCCCATACTGCGGCCAAAATGATTATCTCCCATGGCGCTCACCTCCTGGAGCACGGTTCGGCTTGCTGGATGTTTGGCGAGTGGGCTGTTTGGCAGGCTGTTCCTTCCAGGGCTTCGCGGTATCAGGGACTACTGCCGGCCGAGGGGGACGATTCTGGGCCGTTGGCGGTTGCCGGAACGTATCACCAGCCGGTTTGCCACTGCGACTTGCGAATGAGGGTTTGACAGGTGACTGCGGAGAACTCTGCGGCGAAGCAGCGCGGGACGGTCGTTCCTGCCGAGCCGTTTGTCGGGTTGAGGCTCTGGGAGCTTGTCCTGCGACAGGAGGTGCTGTTGTGTGGCTGACAGCAGGGCCAGATGGCTGTGCCTGTGCCGGTTCGACGGTGGAGAGGACACTGCGGTGGTCTGCTTTGGGATCGGCCTGGGTGCGGCGGCTGGGCGGCGGAGCCATACCGGGGACAGAAGCCATGGATGGGGTGGCAGCACCGGGTTCCTGCGGAGATGCGGCGCTGTGTTCTGTGTGGTGATGGGTAAACCGTGTTTCCTGAGCGGGGCTGGCCGAGGTATGTGGTGAAACCGGCGTGTTAACACGACCGGAAACAGCAGACCCAGCAGGCGGTGCGGCAAATACGGCAGAGGATGGAGAGGATGCGGTACCGGCTCCATGGATTGCAGTTGTCATGCTGCTGACCTGTTCCCGATGAGCAGCAGTGTGGGAGGCCGTGTATCGATTGGATCGGGTCTCCCTGGAATTCCCTGGGGTGGGAGGGCTGACGGGATGACCGGGCGCAAAAGCGGCAGAGGACGGCGCAGCTGTGGAACTGCCCTGGGGCGGCTGTACCACCGGTCCGTTGGAAACCACATCCCCGTGCTGCACGACGGATGCCGGCGTTCTTGCCGCACCAGCAGAATGAGGAGACGGCACATGACTGGGAGAACGGCGGACACCGGGCGGCACGGCACTGTTTCTGCTGGGCGTGGTTTGGAAGGGGGCAGCGACCCCACCTCCAGCTGTCGGGGTGGTACGATTTGTTTGGGTAT
Organism: Candidatus Avoscillospira sp. LCP25S3_F1; assembly: GCF_052117125.1. Taxonomy (NCBI): domain Bacteria; kingdom Bacillati; phylum Bacillota; class Clostridia; order Eubacteriales; family Oscillospiraceae; genus Candidatus Avoscillospira; species Candidatus Avoscillospira sp. LCP25S3_F1. The sequence continues at coordinate 23,682 of NZ_JBQKJT010000014.1, forward strand.
GGCTGGTTTGAGACTGACTTGCGGCTTGTGCGTTGGCGCACATACTCTGATTGCTTTGTTGTGTGGCGGTCGTATACGCTTGGGTATTGGCCTGGGTACGATTGCTGGTCTGCTGCGTAGCTGCCGCATAGGTCTGTGTGCTGGCCTGAGTGGTTTGACCGGACTGCTGGGCCGAGGCGGAATGTACCTGCGACTGGGTTTGACTGGCAGAGGTATGGCTGTTGAGGACAGCTCCGGAACTGCCGCCGCTGGGGCCGTTGTCCCGGGGTGGTACCGGACAGCCGCCTGGAGCAGTGCCGCCGCTGCGGCCGGGACCTTGACCAGCTACAGAACTGGCTGCTGCCTTGGTCACATGGGACGACACGTTTCGCAGAACCATATATGTCAGTGCACCGGGGAACCCACGGCCCAGAGAATCGCCGGTGATGGCAGGATTCAGCCCGATGCGGGTAATAATGGCGTCGGACTTTTTCGCTACCTTAACAATGGAGAGGATGAGCACCATCCAGGGCAGCACACTGAGACCGCTGGGTGCAGCAGCCAGGACCGACAGCAGCAGGTTCAGAAAGATCACATGGGACACCATGAGGAAACACATGGAACCGTACATCCGGCACCAGCCTTGGAAAATATCTGCTGTGCTTCTGCTGCCGCCGACGCCAAAGGCCAAGGGGGCGCAGATGGTCAGCATGGCTAGAATCAGATATCGTTCCGCCAGTTCCAGGATCAGCTTAAAGGACTGGACGATGACGATAATGCCGCAGAGGATCACCAGGAGCCACGCGGCATCCAGACCGTCAAAGGCCGACTCCGACAACAGGGAGATTTCTGCTACATCCGGCGTATCCAACAGTTCCATGACCGTGGAGGTCAGGTCCAGGCAGATCTGACAGATCTGGGGACTGGCCAGCAGCAGAAAGGAAAAGACGAAGGTACGGGTGAACAGCAGCTTGGGGTCTTCGCCCTCAAAGCCGATGCCGGTCATCATGGTTCTGGCAGCCTGAAATACCAGATTGCCCAGCAGCAGCGCCCATCCTGCCGCCAGCAGAATTTGCCGGATGACGGAAAGAATGGGAATCTGCTCCTGTAAGTAGGCAAAGTCCATGCTCATAATGTCCAGCAGGGAGGAGGAAAAATGCTCCCAGCACTCCAGGATCAGACCGTAGAGCCATTCGGCAAAGCCCTGGAAGATCAATTCAAGCAATGGGTGGCCTCCTTTCCACCGGAATGGCTGATGCGGTCACGGGGTAAGGGTGGCCAGACCATCAAACAGGGGAACGACATAGGCGATAAAAGCGCCAATGCCGTTGATGATGGCCCAGGCGATCCAGATGCGTTTGAGCCAGTCCCAGGCCTGGTCGACCTTGTGCTGGTTGTTGGACAGTTTGGCGCCCACCACGGCCACCGCCGACATCAGACCTGCCAGTACGGTGCTGATACCGGCAATTTTGCCGTAAACGTCTACAATGATGGTGTTGGCCACCGTCCACATATCTTCGGCGGCTGCGGCCGGAACAACTGCCAGGGAGAGAAGCAGCGTCAGTGCCAGCAGGATGCGATAGGAACGAAATAATTTATTCAAGTAAAGACCTCCTCTATAAAAACAGGGTAACGGTGGACCCGTTACCCTGTTTGGTTGTGTCAATAGCCGGTTTGCGGCAGTGTCGGTTTGGGGGTGGAACTCAGATTGCGGACAATGGTCACCCAGGCGGTGTTGCCGGTCTCCCAGGTGCCAAGGTACTGTCCGCCGGCGTCGGCCCGGTTGGTGACATAATAGCCGTTGGTAGCCTGGGGGCTGACAGAGACGATAAGCATGGGTTTAGACATAGACTGGAATCCAGCGGGTACTGTGCCAAAGTCAAAATACACATCAGTGACCACTTCACCCTGCATCAAGGGCAGAGCGTTGAGGGAGAAGCTGTAGGTGTTGGTTGTCAGCAGATTGCTGGCCAGAACCCGATAGCCGTTATAATTGGTTTTGTACAGCACCTGGTATGTCAATCGCTGATTGTAGGTTCCGGTGATGAGGGTAGAGGCGCTGGTAATATCGTAGGGAAGCTTATCATGCCAGAAAAAATTGCTCAGCGCCACGTTGGAGCCGTTGGCCACGGTAAACTGGTACGTTATCTTACTGCCGGCCAGCACTTCCTTTGGCCCTGTTTTCACGATGGTCACATCCAGTTCTGCCGGGTCATTGTAGGCTGCCAGCTTGAGGATCTGACCGGCGTATTCCAGCGTCACATCAAACGTCTGATCGGACAGCTGGTAGTATGCCGGAGCCGTTACCTCCCGAACCAGATAGCGACCCAGGGGCAGGGGATCCGAGGCCGCCACGCCGCGGGCGTCCGTGGTGATATAGTCCACAACAGCGCCGCTGCGTTCCTGCACGATCTCAAAGACCGCCCCGGACAGCGTTGTGCCGGCTGCTTCCCCCGTGACCGGGTTGGCGCTGCCGGCATATTTTGTGATCTGGATTTGTCCCGTAATGGGTGTGTTTTCCCACTCAACCAGGGTCGTTTCACCAGACTTTACATTGACGGTCTTGCGCTGAGTATCGAGAATGTAACCCTCGTTCTCCAGCTCCCGCAGATAGTAGCGGCCCGATTCCAGATTCTCGATGTAGACATATCCCTGGTCATCGCTGGTGTACTGTCCAATGGGGTTATTGCCCTCGTCATACAGCAGGAACGTCACCCCGTAGATTCCCTTGCCGGTGGTACTGTCGGTCTTATGGATGATAATGCCCGACATGGCCGTATTGGTAATGGTCAGCTTACTGGTTTTGCCGTTCTTTACCTCAAAGTAATGGGGCGTATTGTCCAGTTTATAGCCCTCCGGGGCCTCGATCTCCACGGCATAGTAGGAGCCATCCTCCAGAGACAGGAAAACACGGCCATTTTCATCGGTGGTCACAGTGTCTACCAGGGCGTCATCCATCTTGCGAATCTCAAATGTGGCGTTACCCAAACGTTCCGTTTTATCCGCTGCATCCACCTTGATGATCTCCACGCCGCCCACCGGGTCGTTGTAGAACGTGAGGGTCTGCGTATCATTGGGGTTCACAACGACCGTCTGCGTGCGGGTTTCTTCATGGATGGTGTAGCCCTCAATGGTTTTGGTTTCGGTCACGACGATGGTGCCGGTCAGACCAGACAGAATAATTTGGCCATTCGTGTCTGTCCGGTATAGGCCCTTGCTGGACAGGGTGCCGCCTTCGGCATCCACATAGGAGCCGTCCGAGTACGTCAGCTCAAACTCGACGCCTTCCAACGGGGCCTTGGTGACGGAATCCAGCTTATTGATAATAAGATTGCCCTTGGGTTGGTTGCGGAACTCCAATGTCACCGTTTTGCCGGATTTGATTTTGACAGTCTGAGGCGTGTTATCCAGCAAATAGCCGTCCCTGGCCCTGGTTTCCTTGACTACCAGTGTCGTGCCAGGGTCGATATCCTCAATAAGAATCGTACCGGCGCTGTCGGTGACAAACTTGCCGTTGGCATCGCCCACCACGGTGCCGTCGCTGGTGGTGACCATGAACTCCACATCACTGAGCGGTTCACGGGTCTCACTGTCAATTTTTTTGATTAAAAGACTACCATTGGGAGAGTTGCCGAAATAGAGCTGCACTACATCCTGCTCCTTGCCGGAGATAAAAACGGTCTGGGGTGCGGTATCGATGACATGACCATCGGGCGCGGCGATTTCCTCCACGACGTAGGTGCCAGCCTCCAGGCCGGTGACGGTAAAGCTGCCGTTGGCGCTGGTCTTATAGGTACCGATGACGGTGCCGCCGCTGCCGGACGTACCGCCCAGGTACTTGACCTGGAATACCGCGCCCTCCAGGGCCTCGCCGGTCTTGGAATCAAACTTCCAGACAATCAACGCAGACAGGGGCGTATTTTCGAAAATTAATTCCACCGCTTTATCATTGTCTACATAAATGATCTGCTCAGAGGGATCGCGGAGCGCGTAGCCCGTGGGCGGCTCGACTTCCACCACCTTGTACCAACCGGTATCCAGCTTGTCCAGGAAGATTTCGCCGTTCTCGTCGGTGTAGTAGTAGTTCTGGTCCAGCTTTTGGAATGTGCCGTCCTCGGTATTGTCCTTGGACACCCAAAGCTCAAACTTTGCGCCTTTCAGGGGATTGCCGGTAACAGAATCAATCTTGCGGATGGTCAGTCCCGGCTTTTTCTCGTTCTCAATGGTGATCTCCGTCACCTTGCCGGGCCGCAGATAGACCTCATGGGGCGTGGAATCGAGAATGTAGCCGTCCGGGGCTTGAATTTCTGTGACGATGTAATAGCCCTCGTCCAGATGGACGTTTTCAATGGTGATGGAGCCATCCGGGCCGACGGGGAAATCACCGATTTTTACGCCTGCCTTGGTCTTGACCTCAAAGATGGCTCCCGTCAGAGCGTTGCCATTGATGTCTACTTTGTGGATGGTAAGCGTAGGCCGCTTGTAGTTCTGGAACTGCACGGTGGCGTCCCGGTTCGGCTCCAGGGTGATTTGCTGGGGCGTGGTGTCCAGAATGTAGCCCTCCGGGACACTCTGCTCCGTGACGGTGTAAACACCGGGCAGCAGGTTCTCGATGGTCACAGTGCCATCCTCGCCGGTGGGTTCCGTGGTAATGGTGGGGCCGTCAGCATATTGCAGCTTGAACGTAACGCCAGCCAGCGGTTCGCCGGTGTCCTTGTCGGTTTTGCGGATGGTCAGATTGGGCCGCTTGTCGTTCTGGATGGTGATGGTGCTGGTTTTACCAGGGAACAGTTCCACTCTGTATTCGGTTTCATCCAGGATGTGATCGGCAACAGTGGCCGTCTCCTTAACCAGGTAGACACCCGGCTCCAGGTCGGAAATGAGGATTTCGCCCTGCTCGTTGGTCGTGCGATCCAAGTAGTGGGAACCATCCTCAATTTTGGAGATACGGAATGTTACACCGCCCAGGGGGGTGCCGTCAGCGCTGAACTTGACAAGGTGAAGACTGGGCTTGATGGAGTTGGTAAACACGAACTCGCCGGTCTCATCCGGCTCCAACTGGATAATCCGCTGGGCCTCGTCAATGACGTAGCCAGGGCAGGACTTTTCCGTCACCACATACGCGCCGGGGTCCAGTTTACTGAGGTCGATTTCGCCGTTCTCGTCGGTGGTGAACTCCTGGGGGCCGAAGCTGCCGTCTACGGATTTGATTTCAAACACAGCGTTGGGAATGACTTTGGACGGATTGGCCGCATCCACCTTGACGAGCCGCAGACCGGGCTTTTTGCTGTTGAAGAACACCAGCTCCAGAATGCCGCTGCCTGCTTCCAACTCGATCTCCTGGGGCATGGCCTCGACGATGTGTTCATCATCGCCGGTGTGCCGCTCCTCCACGCGGTAGGTTCCAGGCTCCAGATTGGGCAGCAGGATTTCACCCAACTGGTTGGTTTTATAGGTGCCGATGGACTGGTTGTCCTTGAAAACTTCAAAGGTCACATTGGGCATGACTTCCATGGTCTGCCGGTCGTATTTGAGAATCCGCAGACCGGGCAGTTCCTTGTTTTTGAGGGTGGCCGTGACCGTCTCGCCGGTGGCTACAGATACCGTTACCACGGTTTCCGTGTCAGGCAGCCAGCCTTCGATACCGGAGGTTTCGCGTACCTCGTAAGCACCGGGCTTCAGGTCGGTAAAGACGGCTGCGCCGCCTGCCTCGGTTTTCTGAGTGTAGGTGGTGCCGGTTTCGATGTGCTTGATCTGGATGGTGACGCCCTCCAGCCGGTCGCCGGTGTCGGAAAGCTTTTCGACGCGCAGACTGCCATAAGGGGCATTTTCAAAAGTGACTGTGGCCACCTTGCCATAAACGACGGTGACGGTCTGGCTGGGGTTCTTGGAAAGGGTATGATTTTTGGGCGGTACAACCTCGGTAACGGTATAAGTACCCGAAACCGTAAGCGGTACGAGAATTGTACCCTGGGCGTCTGTAGAATACTGGCCGATAACATCGCCGTTCGGGCCTTTTACTTCAAAAACCGCACCCTCCAGTGGAGTCTGTGTACCCTCTTGAATCTTAATGATTTTTAGGCCGGTATCTGGGTCATCCGGGATTTCGCTGGTACCGTATTTGCTGATTGCAGAGGTATTTACTTTGATGGTGGGGTCTGTATCGCACAGATAGTTCTGAATTTCGCCATATTGATCTGTTTCTGCATAGGATGCATAGAAGACACCGTACTGATAGACTTCAGCTTTCAAGTTGATTTGCGCAGTACCACTCTGGCCCTCTACGGCATCTGCGGGATATAGCACCTTGAATTTGCCGGAAATATTCATACCGGAACCATCCATGGTAACCTGGGTGATATCTTGATTCTCCATATTGACGATACGGGTTCCGGACGGTACACTACCGGGATCAGCAAAAGCGACATCAGCAATTCGCCCGTTGACAAACGTAGGAGAGGTTACAGTAAAAATCTGCTGCTTGTACGATTTGCCGTCAATGGTTACCGGATAGGCCAGTTCTTTGTCTACTGCGGTTGTCAGCGTAGCGGATGGCACCTCTGTCCAGTACATACCGTACTGGTGGATTTTTTTGGCCGCAGCTAACACGCGTTCGGCCTGTGTCCGCTGCTCGCCGCTGAGACTGGGATTGATGGAGACCTGTGTGATGCTCCATTTGGGAATAATATGGCACCACAAAGCAATTTTGGTGGCATAATAACCCTCTATTTTACTTTGTAGTCCCAACTCGCCCAGGCTTTTAGTGGGATAGCCGTTTGATACGATTCCCATAATTTTGGGGTCCGAAGCTCGTTCACCGATAATGTAGTCGATACTCTCACCAGGTCCGACCTTTTGCGGTACACCATCTGTAGTCGGATTGATGCAGTAGGTTGGAATTTCTTTCGTTTGACCGGTTACTTCAGAGCGGTATAAGTAGTAGACATAATTCAACGTCTGAACACGACCGCTGACAGCCAGACAGGATAGGGATTCTCCGCTGTTGTAGATTTGAATATCTTTCAGCGCCCCTTCCTCCGAATCGGCGGCTTGAACATAAATAGCCGTCATGCTGAACAGCATGGCGACCGTCAAGAGCAGCGCTATAAATCGTTTGAAATACATTTGAATGCCTCCTTTTACACTAAAAAAGGGAAGTATACTAAAAGCATACTTCCCTTAGACTAATGGAGTTGTGGAGCATTTGTTGTCCTAGCTAAAAATGTCAAGATTGACTTGATATTCTGTACGAAGGTACACTCCATCAGAAAAAACATCCCAAACTTGAACTTGGAATAGCCCAGTTGGACAACTATTAAAATAATTCAGCAATTGCTCCGGCTTCCAAGGCCAGAAATTAGAATGGTCTTCTCCAGGAATTGTTAACTGCACACGCGCAAGTGGAGAACCGTCGCTCCGAAGTACCAGCTTGCCATTTTGCCATGTCTGCGGATTGGCTCCAATGGCATTATAAAGGGTGTACTGCATCCGGCGGGTTTCATACAGGTTCCGAATGAAGATATCGTCACCGTATTCATCCTTAAAATGCCTTACCTCGGCTTCGGGTAGCTCCAGCTCTGGGAATTGGCTCCAGTCGCAGGTAGGGGTGGGCAGCGGCGGTAGCTGACCTTCAGCAAACATGGAATTGCCATAAAGACGGGTATCCGTGATGGTGTAGTTCGTGCCATCGTCGCAGCGGATCACATCACCAGCCTGCGGGATATACTGAGAACCGTCGGACGGGACATTGATAGAGCCGTCGGCATTTTTAGTCAACGGGGAACGCCCATCGTTTTCTGGCATTTCTACATCTACGTCGCCCATGAAGCCCAGTTTCTCCGCAGTGCGATACAGCAGGATAGACAGATTGCCGCGGGAAATGTACTGCTCCTGCAAAGCCTCTCTGGGGGCGATACCGTACTGGACGGCAGCATCCAGTGCAGTTTCATAAGACCATTCAAACGGGACAAGATTGCCACAGCACCGTAGCAGAACCGTACAGGCAGCGGCAGGTGTTACCATCCCATCCGGGTCATAGCGTCCGTCGCCGTATCCGTTCACATAGTACATGGAAGCGCAGTAGCCAACATACACTCTGGCCCAGTCTGGAACGTCCGTAAACTTGCACTGGTTGGAATAGTACGTCTTGTCGGCCATGAGATGTTCTTGGTTAACAGTCAACCGGGAAGCAATTACAGCCAGCTCCGCACGGGTCAGGGGCTTCTCCAGCTGCAAATCGCCAGAAGCATTACCCTGCAGGATTCCCTCTGCCTGCAAAAACCGGCTGGCGGTGGCAATCTCGCTGTCCAGGGACCCAGCCAGTGCTGGAAGCGACAGGGTGAATGCCAGCAGAATAGACAGCAGCAGAGTTACCATACGTTTCATTGTGGAGTCCTCCTTATTGTCGTTAGGGCAGTTCTGAATACCTCCAGCATACTAGAAAATGGAATCCCTGTCAAAGGTTTATTTGAAATGCTTTCGCCGGTAAAACATCCAGGATGCAACGATCAAAAGTTTCTGCGTATGTCACCTCCTTAGCCAGTACGTTAGCATAGAAAAGGAGTATGCCGATGCATACTCCTAACAATGTTTTGATTTTTTGATCAGTACAACAATTTGGAATAATCCGTAATGCCATTGACAATGCGGTACAGATAAACAGTAGACTCCATAACCCGATAGACAGCAACGTATTTGCGACATACCAGTTTGCGATATTCCATCCTGGCCAGCACCGGGTCCGGATGCAGAGCGCCCATATAGGGGAAACGAGATAAGCCATCAATGGCATCCAGAATCTCATCCGTGATCCGCTCAGCAGATTCCGCCCCAACCAACTGCAGATGAAGGTCAGCGATCTTATTCAGATCCTGCCAGGCCGAGGGGAGAAATTCAATCCGAAACTCTGGCATGGCGATATTTCTCCTTCAGCATGGCGCGGGCATCCTCCAGAGAATGGGTGGGGGCATCGCTCAGCCGTTCAAACTCTGCTTCCAGGATGCTTGCCCGATGGGCCAGCATTTTTTCCCGTTCTTCATACGCTTCCGTACTCATGACCACGAGGTCTGCCTCGCCTTTGTTGGTGATATAGATCGGCTCCCCGGATACCTTGGCCAGCTGGGAAATCTGCGGATACTCATTCCGAAGTACTGTAGACGGTTTGATCTGCATAGAATCGCCTCCTGCCATATTTCTAGTTTTATTCTATCAGAAATATGATATTCCTGCAATCCTGTGGAAACGAAGAAAATGATAATAAATTTTTACTTGTTTATTTCACCTCCTGGGCTTGCACGCAAATCCGCACGTCAGGGCGGTTTGCCAGGCAGGTGGTCAGCGTGATGCGGTTGTCGGCTGTGGGCTGCAGGTAGGACCAGTCATTATTAGCAATGGTGCCCACAAAGGTCACCGCATAGATGCGGGTGCCGTACCGGGTGGTATAGGTGATGCGATCTCCGCTTTGCAGGTCTTTAATGGAGCCGATGACATAGGCGGCGCCACGGTTGTGACCACAGACACCTACATTGCCATCCCAACCGGAGGTGGTGGAATAATGCCCCAGGCCTTTGGCCATGCTGCTGTCGGAGGCGCTCTCCCATACCTTCATGGCGATACCCAGAGAGGGAATGGATACGGTACCGATGCTGCCGTCGGCCAAAAGCATATCCGATACGTCCGTATGCTTGGATGGAATGTAGACCGGCCCATCCGTCAGAGAAGCAGCCAGCCCCATGCCACCCATGGACAGGTCCTGCACCGTATCCATAATACCAGTACTGACATTGGAAAAACTGCCGTAGGCCAATTCCGGGATCTTCTGGTCAATCACGTTGGGGCCACCGTACTGGTACTCTGCGTCATACAGATAGGCATACCGGGTGGCGGGATAATATTGAGGACTGCTGCTCTCTGAAAAAGAATACTCCAGCGCCCGGGTAGGCAGAGGCAATGCTGCCAGTAGCGCGACGGTACATAAGGCAGCAACAATGGTTCGGTGTTGTCTCATGGTATAATTTCCTCCGTTTCTTCATCCGATTCCAGATCCATGTCCGCTGATTCGTCCAAATCCTCTTTGCGTCGGCGGGCCAGCAGCAAACCGGACGTAAAAGCCACAGCGGCCAATACCAGCCCAGCGCCGCCCAGAACCCAGTGATTTTGCCAGAACGGTTTTGCTGCGGTAATGCGCTCCGGTTCTTCTGTGATTTCCTGCCCAACATAGATCAGTGTATAGGTAATGCTGTCCAGTTCCTCGCAGTGGACTGTACCGGTGTACTCGGCTGTGGTCACATATCCGGTGGCCGCAGTGTAATAGCCTGTGCCGGAGTAGGTGGCTACGGCCTTATAGGTGGATGGTACCAGAACATCACCCACCAGAGCGGTGCCTTGCACTTGCCAGTCCACATTGGAAAGGGGAATGGTCACGCCGTCCTTGACTGTGGTGGCCGGAACATAGGCCATGTCATTGGTGTCCAGATTACCGATCTCTTTTGTGGCTGAAATACCATAGCTTTTGGTGGTATATCCGGCAGCTTCTGTTCGGATGGTGGTGTGATCCAGATTCAATGTGCCTTGATATTGCCCATCGTCATAGGGCAGGGAAGGAGAAAGGGCCTCCAGAACCTTGTTGAGCTCCTTGCTGGAGGTCTCCACGGTCACTACCCGACTTTGGGGCTTTTCCTCCGCAAAGAAATGTTCTGCTTTGGTGATGGAGGCAAAGGTGTAAGTGTAGCCCTCATAGTCAAAGGGGTCCTCCATCAAGGTTGCCGGGTCTACATCCGGCGCTGTGGTAAAGGTTTTGATGCACTGCTGCACGCCGTTGAGGTTTTGTACCACCAAATCTGTTGGGACTTCCATAGCCAATGCCGGCATGGTACAAAACAGGGCTGCCAAAGGCAATGCGTACAAGATAGAACGTCTCAAAAGATACCCTCCAATTCTTATGGTTTGGTTGTGGGAAAATAAAATATGCTACATGGGCATTCCTCCTTCGACAAACGGCGGCCTATCGCTGCTGGGAGGACTGTTCCTTCTGGGCGATGTGGTGCAGCGCCTGAAAGAACTCCGTCAGAAACGGTTCCAGCAGAGACTGGGTACCGGAAAGCCACCAGATGACCTCCGGCAGGGGGCGCTGCATCATGTCATACTGCATGGACAGCATCAACAGCAGGCGCTTGGGTGTTACCACCCCGGCGCGGTTGTCCAGCCGTTCCTGAAAGAGGGAACAGATCTCCAACGCCTTTTCGCCCGAACCGCAGGAATCACAGAGATGGTCAAAGAACAGACCAGCGTGTACGATGGCCAGCGCCTTCACAATGGCCAGATTGGGACTGCCGTTTTCCAGCAGCAGCCCCATGTGCTGATGTCGGACGGTAACGCCGTCATCAAAGGGGGAAAGAGTGGATAACGTAGCGGTGTTTTCCATAGAATCGTCTCCTTTGTATCGTAAAATGGGTATAACAAAGGCCCGACGCAGAAGCTGCGCCAGGCCTGAGTGTTTGGATGAATTTTTGCAAGTCTAGAATTTGTGTCCGTTTTTGCGCCAGTTTTCTAGCAACTGTAAAATGGTCTCCTGCATACGTTGGGGCGTGTACTCTTTGGGGAAATATTGCTGCAAGGAAGATGAGGAAAATGCGACTTTGCCGCAATCGCCCTTTTTATCCTCGCTAAGGATTCCTACCATGATATCCCTGGTCAAACGCCCTTCCTGGCTGAATTTTTTCAGACGTTGTGCTTGAGACAGGGAAGGGGTCGCCTGCTCTTGATCCATGGCATCCAACAGCTGAACCTGTTCTTCGGATGATAAAAAGGAAAGCTCATATGCAGGATTCAATGCCATTTGTTTGTTGTCTACCATAGATAGTAAAATAGCATTATCGACTGCTAAACAGTACAAATATGATTTCTCTGATGCAGTATCAGCAGCATTCACAGGACTACTAATTGCAGTAGATCGCTTTGATCCAAATGGATTTTCAACGTTCCAATCTTATGCGTCGTCGTGGATTTATCAAAATATTATGAGAGATTGTGTGCCTACGTGGATGGAGTATTATTTTCCTGTTCACTACAGAGATAAAATCTACGCAGTTTTAGATAAGTGCATGAAGTTCTGTGGCGAAATTCCAGAGCAGAAAGTATCACAGACATTCCTTTTAGATGCGGCAGATGAAATGGACGTCACAAAGGAGCAGGTGTTAGAGTATCTGAATGCTGCAAGGCTGCAAATGCACGGAAAATTTGAGCTTGATGCAGATATGCCAGTGGATGTGATAAAATGCAAAAGAAACATCAGGAATTTTGACGCATTAGAAACATACGAAACGGACGAAGATGTTTTTTGTTTAGCAGAAGTGTTGGTGGAACCAGAGACTATTTGTGGAGGAAGTCAAGATCCATTAGAATGTGCTTGTGAGGCAGACCTAAAGGCGCAAGTCGCAAAAATGATTGATACTCTAAAAGAACGTGAAGCGGAAGTAATAAAATACCGATTTGGCTTCATGGATGGCAAAGAGTGGACACTTGAGGAATTGGGAGGGAAATTTGGCGTTACACGAGAAAGGATTCGCCAAATAGAAGCAAAAGCAATAAGGAAGCTTAGACACGGTAAAGCAGGAAAAATAGTCAAAGATTTCATCTGATAAGTAAATAGAGGTAAAAAGTCCACCAGTTATGATGCATTGCGCATCGTATCCAAGGTCAGAAGCCTTCTTCAAATAGCGTTCTCGTACATCTTTCCATTTACTCAGTTCGCCCAGGGCTTTTACATTCTCCATCACAAAAGCTCTTGGCTTGACTCTTTCAACGACATCCAGGAAGGTGAAAATCAGTTTGCTCCTGTCGTCATCGGGGTCCATTTTGCCTGCCACAGAAAATCCCTGGCAGGGTGGTCCTCCAAATACAAGATCAATCCCCTCGTATTTGTCGAGGGAGTCAATTACATTATTGATGTCATCATTGACCATGATGCAGTCTGGGTGATTGACTTTGTAGGTTTCAGCAGCATCGGAAACCAGCTCATTGGCAAACACGACTTTTATTCCAGCGTTCTCAAAACCGACATCCATGCCGCCAGCCCCAGAAAATAACGAAATGGCTCTTAATGGCTCACTCATCGGCTTTTTCTCCTTCTTTATCATGGTGAACCCGGAAAATCAATTCGTTTTCCTGTGCGTTCAAATAAATATCAAAACTGGTCTTGCCCTTTTCGACTCCCATATTAGAAAGGATTGCTTTCGGCATTCTTACTCGCATATCCTGCTGCAACACATAAGTGTCCAGGTAGATGCATGAATCTGTCATTGCGGCTTTCCTCCTCGCCCTTAATTCAGTCTAATTATAAACTGTTTTCAGTCCAGAGTCAAGCCTCTATACCACAACGAGGACAGTTTCTACATTTTAACGATAGCCCTACTCTGTAACGATAGCTTTTCTATCGTTACAGAGTACCGTAAAAAAGTGTGAACCACCCCGACAAAGCCGCCATTCTGCCTATGCCGTCACTGTGCCGAAAATAAAAAACCGCCCAGAAACGGCGGATTTACGGCATTTTTGAGGATATGGAATTGTATCAATCTCGGCGTGGTTTTGTCCAACACTGTGGAGTGGTCCACCAACTGCAAATGGGATAAGCCCCAACGTGCCAATGGCCGATGTCCGGCATTCATCAGAGTTACCATCAGCTTTCCCCCCAAACCACGGGGCTTGCGAGTGTGTTCAAAAAAACTGCTCATACACACATTGCCTCCGATTCACCCACGGCTGCCAGCTGGATAAAGGCTGTCACGGTGGAAAGATAGGATGCACTCTGTAGCAATAGAGCAAGATGACCGCCGGGCAGCTCTGTCACCACCTGGGGTTCCGGCATCAGCGATATCAAAGACGCCTTTACACCATCGGTAAACGTATGGTCATCCTCCGACAGCAGAAGCAGCACACGACCTTTCCAGGGTAGAAAATCCCGGGGAGACAACTCCAGATGGTTGCGGCAGTCACAGAGTAGTTCCAGCATATGCAGTCCATAGGATTTGGTCAACTTTTGCGTCATCAACTGACACAGATCGTTGACAGTCTTTTGCTGGGCAGGTGTTAGACCGACAGCCTTTTTCAGAATGGCCCGCCGCAGCATGGGTTTGATCAGGGCGAAGGGCATGGCCTGCATCTGGCTGTGATAGCGTTCCTCCTTCTCCAACAGAGCCAACAGAGAGGCGCGGGTTTTCGGTGTCATATCTGCTGCCAGGGAAGCGGTATTGGACAGAACCAGACCGGCTACCACATCCGGATGGCGTCTGGCCAGCAGCTGGGCCACCACGCCGCCGAAGGAATGGCCCACCAGCCAGGCCCGGATGCCCAGGGTACGCAGCAGCTGGGCTAAAGTGTCAGTCAGCTGGGCCATGGTAGTGCAGTGGAGGGGATAATCACAGGTGAGTACGGAAAAATCCTTTGCAAATGCTGCAAAATGGTGAAAAAACAGATCGGACAGCCCGATGCCGCCGGTCAGCAGCAGCAGAGTTTCCCGATTTTGACTATGGACATGATGGCGATAGGGGAAGGAGATTCCGCCAATGGTCATCTGCCGCAGGGGAAACCGACGGTCAAAGGCGTCAAATTCCTGCATGTTTGCTCCTCCTTGTGCGGTGGTTAGTCTTAATTAACCAAAGAGTACCACATTTAAGAAAAGGTGTCAAGGTATAGGAAATCCATTTTATTGAGCAGCATTCCATGGAGGAACAGTAAGAGATTTTCACAATAAAAAGATTTGCAAATGGCTGTGGACTGTGCTATACTACGGGCGCAGGTGTTTCTCAGATGTGAAAAATACACAGTGAGAAGCCGAAGAAGGAAGCTGGGTGCAAATCCCACACGGAGCCGCCGCTGTAAGTGAGGAGCCGACGCAAAGATGCCACTGGTCCTGTGACCGGGAAGGCTGCGAAGGTGTTGATCCACAAGTCAGAAGACTTGCCTGCTGGATTGTTTCCATACTCCACGTGCATTTGGAAGGAAGCATTGTATTTGTATTGGCAAAATCGGGCCATTACTGTATTTTTATGCAGTAATGGCCCGATTTTTGCGTCTTATTTTGGAGGGAGTGATCAACGTGACGCACACAGATGCAGGCAACAGATGGCGTCGAGGCCTGCGTTTTCCAAATGGAGATTTGCCGGTGCGGGCGCAGAGCGCAGCAGAGGAGCAGGCGTTTTGGCGCAAGCGCATGGCCGATGGTCCACCGCCGCCAGATGCTTATGCAACAGCGGTATGGGAGGCTCTGAGCGCTCTAACAGAGCCGTTGCCCATTCATTCTGTCTTGGAGATCGGGCCGGGCTGGGGAAATTATACACTGTCGCTGTGCCGTACATTTCCAAAAGTCACCTGTGTGGATATTTCTCCCGATAATCTGGCCTATATCAGCAGCAGATCCGCACCCTGGAATCCCATCGTTCCGATCTGTTCTACCTGGGAAGATGCGGAAGTTCCCGTTCATGACCTGGTGTTTGGTTACAATTGCCTATATCGTTTGGAAGAGCCCGAGCATTTTTTGCAGAAGATGAACGATCATGCCGGTCATCTGTGTGTAATCGGCATGAACTGCCCACCAGAATTTCCATGGCTGCCGGTCCTGGAAGCAGCTGACCTTCCGATCCGCTACACTCGCCAGGGATGTCGGGAATTGGGTGAGGTGCTCACTTCATTGGGGATTTCCTGCAAAATGATAAATATTCCGAATCATCGGACATATCGTTATGCCGACAAGGAAGCGATCTTACGGAGGGCGGAGCAATTCCTGATGGCACCTTGTCCTCGGGAGCGGCTGTGGGATCTGTTATCACCGTTTCACCGCAGGGAGGGAACGCAATGGGTGTGTGAGTATCCGTTTGACTCCCAACTTTTGGTGTGGAAGCCCATACGTATGTAAACAGCTGCCTTAACGGGCAGATAAGAGCAATTTAGGAGGTAATAGTTTCTATGGGTGTAAAAAATATGAAAAAACGAATTATGGCACTTTTTCTCACGATGATTCTTTCCTTGGGGCTTTTGGGCTGTTCCGGCGGTGATTCTGCCACCGATGGGACAGAAACGTCAGGCAGCACCGGAGCCGGGCAGACGGTACAGGAGCAGTCCCAGGATACTGTGGACCCAAATGCGGAAATCGTGCTGGCCGGATATCGCAATCTGGCGCCCGGTGAAAAAGACGGCTATTATTGCAGCAAGATCCTTTATGTCTGGGAACCTTTGATTACCCAGGATGAAACAGCCGCCCCCATTCCTTGCCTGGCGGAAAGCTGGGAGATGAGCGAAGACGGAACCCAGTGGACCTTCCATCTTCGCCAAGGCGTCAAATTCCATGACGGCAGTGACTTCAATGCTGATGCGGTCATCGCCAACTTTGACCGAATGGCTATGGGC
Organism: Candidatus Avoscillospira sp. LCP25S3_F1; assembly: GCF_052117125.1. Taxonomy (NCBI): domain Bacteria; kingdom Bacillati; phylum Bacillota; class Clostridia; order Eubacteriales; family Oscillospiraceae; genus Candidatus Avoscillospira; species Candidatus Avoscillospira sp. LCP25S3_F1. The sequence goes on from NZ_JBQKJT010000014.1 coordinate 40,062, forward strand.
GTCAAAAGCTCTTCTTTCTATCCGCTGGATATCGATGCCCACTATCCCAATCTGGATACTTATGAAAAGATGGACGAGTACACGGTTCGTCTGACGTTTACGCAGCCGTCTCCCACACAGCTTTACAATATGGTCAACTTCGGCAGCGCCATCTACAGCCCCGCCTGCTTCGATGAGGAGGGCAATTTCAACGGCATCTGTATCGGTACCGGTCCGTTCCGAATTCGCGAAAATGTTCTGGATGAATATGTATTGCTGGAGCGGTTCGACGACTATTGGGGCGATGCCGCCAAAGCGAAAACCATTCGGATCAAGGCTATTCCCGATGCAGATACCCGTTTCTCTGCATTGAAGAGCGGGGAGATTTTGGGTGTCATCGATCTCAATGCGATTCCCGCCGCCCTGGCCATGGAACTGGAGGGTAGCGATGATTTTGCCCTTACCACCACCAAATCCACTATGATCCGTTTTTTGACAGTCAATGGCACAAAGTTTCCCTTCAACGATGTGCGGATGCGGCAGGCTGTTAGTTTGGCCCTCCAACGCAGCGTCATTACCGATGAACTGTATTACGGATTCGGCACACCGACTACTAATATTCTGAACTACGCCACGCCCTTTTACAAGGAATTCCCTGTAGAGGAAAATCTGGAAAAAGCCAAAGAACTGGCCAATGCTGTGCTGGACGGAGAGCGGGTCACCATTTCCTATCTCTATAACGGTAATGAGGCCGCACAGAAAGGCGAGGCGGAACTGATTGCTTCTTGGCTGTCTGAAATCGGCATTGACTGTGAGCTGATGCCTATGGAAATGGCTAATATGAAAGAGGAGATGAAGCAGGGCGAATATGGCATTGCTCGGATGCAGCAGGGACTGTCCAACTCCGAACCTGCCACGATTTTCCGCCGTTTTATGCTCACCAGCGGTGATCATAATCAGAACTATTCCCTGGGCTACCAGAGCGACGAAGTGGATCAGTTGATGGCAGAGGCTTCTGCTGCCCTGGACATGGAGGTGCGGACGGCCTGCTATGACCGCATTCAAGAGATCTCCACCCAGGAATTCCCCGTAATCCCGCTGTTCAATGACAAGACACTCCTGGCCTACAGTACAAAACTTACCGGCTACGATGCCAAATTGTATGGTATCGAGTTGCCCATGGTGTCCTGGGCACAGTAACAGCGGATATGAGCCGTTATCTGATACAGAAAGTTCTCTCATTGATCCCAGTACTCCTGGGCATTTCCCTCATTGCCTTTGTACTGGGGGTGATCTCTCCGGGTAATCCCGCAGAGATTGCCCTCAGTCAAGGGGGATATGAACCCACACAGGAGCAGATTGAAACGTTGGAACAGCAGATGGGCCTGGATGCACCGTATGCAGCCCAATATGTGCGTTGGGTCGGGCGCGTCCTCACCGGAGACCTGGGAACCTCTTACCACAGCCAGCGTGCAGTGGGGGAAGAGCTGGCTCGTCGATTGCCGGTAACCCTAAAACTGGCGGCCTGCGCCATGGTGGTGGCCTGCGTGACAGGCATTGCCATGGGCTGCCTCTCAGCTGCTTATCGCGGACGATGGCCAGACCGTCTCATCAAAACATGGATCAATATACAGCTGTCTGTGCCGGCGTTCTGGCTGGCTCTAGGATTGATTCTTCTTTTTGCGGAGACGTTGGGATGGCTGCCCACCAGTGGCAACGGTGGATTGCGGTATATGGTGCTTCCGGCGGTGGTACTGTCTTCTGCCAGTGCCGCTATGGCGGCCCGGCTGACCCGCTCCGCTCTGCTGGCAGAATTCGGCAAGCAATACTGTACGGCTGCCGCCGCCCGTGGCATCCGTCCTTGGCGGCTGGTGATCTGCAATGCCTTGCCCAACGCCATTGTACCTACAGTGGCGCTTCTTGGAAACTCTTTAGGAGGGATGCTGGGCGGTTCGGTGATTGTCGAGTCCATCTTTGCGCTGCCCGGTATTGGAAGTTATGCGCTGGAGGCCATCTCCAACCGCGACTATCCAGCACTGCAAGGCTATGTGCTGCTGGCTGGCGCTATTTATGTGGGCGTCACCTTGCTGGTGGATACAGCCAGCATGGTATTAAACCCAAAAGTTCGGCTGGAAAGGAGAAGTATATGAAGAAACACGATCCGCAAATGGTCTTTGCGGTCACGCTGCTGGCTATCCTTCTGCTCTCCAATCTTCTGGCGCCTGTTCTGGCTCCCTACGATCCCAATGCCACCGATATGGCGGTGCGGCTGCAAGGGCCTTCTGTAGCCCATCCGTTGGGTACTGACGCCCTGGGACGGGACCTGTTCAGCCGGGTACTGTACGGCGGCCGGGCGTCGATTTTGGTGGCACTGGCCGCCACGGCCCTGTCTATGGCCTTTGGGATGTTGGTGGGTGTGCTGGGCGGATGGTTCGGCGGTGCGATAGATTGGATTACCACTGCCGCTGCCAATATCTTTCAAGGGCTTCCCGGCACTTGTCTCATGATCGCAATTGCCGGTATTTTGGGACCTGGTATCCCCAATCTATTGCTGGCTTTGGTGTTGACCAGCTGGGCTGGATTTTCCCGCATTGTCCGTACAGAGACACTCCGTATCCGAGAAGAATCCTATATAGAAGGGCTGCGGACGCTGGGAGCAGGAAACTGCCGTCTGTTGTGGCTGCATGTGATTCCGAATATGATGAGCAACATGGTGGTGCTATTTACCAGTCGGGTTGGGCGCTGTGTCCTGTCCATTGCTTCGCTCAGTTACCTGGGGCTGGGTATTCGTCCGCCTACACCGGATTGGAGCGTGATGATCTCCGATGCCCGGCTGAACTACCGCAGCGCTCCGCACTTGATTATTGCGCCGGGCATGTGCATTTTTTTGCTGCTGCTGTCCATCAATCTGCTGGGAGATGCCTTGCGGAACCGACTGGACGTGCGCAGCCAGGAGGTACGCGATCTGTGAGGAACGGACTGCAATTTCATGACCTTTCTGTGACCTTCCGCTTGCCCAACACCGATATTCGGGCGGTGGATGGCGTCACAGCGGATTTTCCCGCCGGAACCATTACTGGTATTATCGGGGAAAGCGGCTGCGGAAAATCCGTGTTGGGCCTGGCCCTGCTGGGGCTGCTGCCTCCATATGCCCAGGTTGGCGGGAACATATATCTTGACGGCATGCCTTTGACAGCCCGGGACGCCCGACGCCGTTTGGGTACGGAAATCGGCCTGATCCCCCAAAATCCTGCCGATTCTCTGAATCCTGCCAGAACTATTGCAGCGCATTTGCTGGAGGCGCTGCTGCCGCGAAAGTTGTCCCGCCGGTCCGCTCTGGAACAGGCGAAGCAACTGTTGAATGCATTCGGTTTTTCCGCACCAGAACGGATTCTCCGGGCATATCCCCATGAGCTGTCCGGCGGAATGCAGCAGCGGGTACTGTGTGCCATTGGCTCTGCCTGTTCTCCCCGTTGGATTCTGGCGGATGAGCCGACCAAAGGTTTGGATCGGGACCTGCGGGGACAGGTACAGGAAACGCTGTTGTCATTAAAAAAACGTGGAGTGGAAAGTATGTTGGTAATCACCCATGATGTTCCTTTGGCGCAAGGGCTTTGTAACCAGGTGGCGGTGATGTATGCCGGCCAAATTTTGGAATTGGGGCCGGACGTATGGAACAGGCCTCTCCACCCGTATACCCAAGCCTTTCTCCACGCCCTGCCGGAACATGGGTTTCAGCCTTTGCAGGGTGTGGCGCCCAAAGCCGGAGAACGACTGCCTGGCTGCCCATTCGCTCCACGGTGCCCCCATGCCTCCGAACGTTGTCACCGAGAGCGTCCGGCGGCATATCACCCGCAGCCGGAGCAGATGGTGAGGTGTTTTCGATATGAATGAGATTATTTTGGAGGGACGCCAGATCGAAAAGACCTTCCGGGGCGGTTTCGGCAGTCGGCCCCATCGGGCACTGGACGGAGTATCGATCCAACTGCACCGTGGTGAAACGCTGGGGCTCATGGGGCCTTCTGGCTGCGGTAAGAGTACGCTGGGCCGTATTTTGCTGCGGTTGATTGCACCAGATCAAGGCAGCATATTCTACTGCGGTGAGGAGATCACACATTGGCATGGCAAAGCGCTGCGCCCGTTTCGTAAGTCGGTGCAGTTGATTGCACAGCGGCCGGAAGCGTTTTTTGATCCTCGCCGTACGCTGATACAGAGTCTATTGGAACCGTTGGATATCTTCGGACTACCAAAGGAGCGGGAGCTTCTGTCAGGGCTGCTGGAGCAGGTCAAGCTGACAGAGGAACTGCTGAGCCGTTACCCGCACCAAGTTAGCGGCGGTGAGATCCAGAGGCTAAGCTTGTGCCGCGCGCTGCTGCTGCAGCCGAAAGTGCTGATTCTGGATGAACCGACCTCCATGTTGGACATCTCTGTGCAAGCTCAGATTTTGCAGATCCTACGAGAGCTACGGGAACGGCACGGTTTGTCATACTTGTTTATCACCCATGACCGCGAGGTGGCAGAGTACCTTTGCGATCGTATACAACCCATGATTGCCCATTGATTCAAAATGATACTATGGCATAGTTTTTTGCTATTTTTTCAGTTGAAGTCGTTTGTAGACGCAAAAAAATCCTGTGGAACAAGATGTACACTTGTTCCACAGGATTTTGCATATAGTGTCAGATGGCTTATAAGAACAGGAGCAAACTGATAGCCATGACCACCATACCGGAGATCAGGCCGTAAATGGACAGATGATGTTCGCCGTATTCCCGGGCGGCGGGCAGCAACTCATCAAAAGAAATAAACACCATAATGCCGGCCACACCGGCAAACAGCAGTCCAAAGACTGTATCGCTCATGATGGGACGCAGTACCAGCCAACCCAGCAGAGCGCCCAACGGCTCGGCCAGACCCGACAGGAAAGAGTAAGCAAAGGCTTTGGAGCGGGAACCGGTGGCTTGGTAGATGGGAACCGATACGGCAAGCCGTGCGGAGGTAGCTGCGATGCTGATGCGAATGATGCCGCTGTTGACTTGATCATGAGTGGAGCAAGATAAAGGAGCGATGCGTATGAAACGACAATTGAAACGGATTTTGGGAGCAGCGTTGTCGCTGACTTTGCTGTTAGGGTTGGCCCTGCCATCTGCTGCGGCAAAACCAGAATTGCAGACTGCCATGGAAACCAGCACAGCCTACATGCTGCGCACCGTCCAGGAGCCCCAAGTGGGCTCCGTGGGCGGGGAGTGGGCCGTGATCGGTCTGGCACGCAGTGGCTGCGATGTGCCGCAATCTTACTGGGACCAGTATTATAATACAGTAGAGGACTATGTGGAGGACCACAAAGGCAATCTCCACGATAAAAAATATACAGAGTATTCCCGTGTGATCGTGGCCCTCACCGCCATTGGCGCCAACCCTGCTGATGTGGCAGGTTATAATCTGCTCACGCCTTTGGGAGACTTTGATAAGACCATCTGGCAAGGCATCAACGGTCCCATATGGGCGCTGATTGCTTTGGATTCCGGCAACTATGCCATGCCTCAAAATGACAAAGCTGCCACCCAGGCCACACGACAGATGTATGTGGATGAAATTCTTTCGCGGCAGCTGGAGGACGGCGGTTGGAATCTAACGGACAAAGGCGGAGATGGTCAAAGCGATCCGGATATCACCGGCATGGCGCTGCAGGCTCTGGCTGGTTATCAGGATCAGGCCAATGTACGGCAGGCCATTGATCGGGCATTGACGTGTTTAAGCAATCTGCAGGAGAGCGATGGCGGCTACGCCAGTCACAATACCAGCAGTTCCGAGAGCGTTGTACAAGTGATCGTTGGCTTGTGCGCCCTGGGAATCGATTTGCAGGATGCTCGTTTTGTAAAAAATGGCCATACTTTGCTGGATAATTTGCTCAGTTATCAAAATCAAGATGGAAGCTTCCTGCATACCTCTGCCGGTGGTGGAGACAATCAGATGGCCAGCGAGCAAGGTCTCTATGGCCTGGTGGCGGCCCAGCGGGCTGTTACCGGAAAGAGCGCCCTTTACGAGATGAATGATGTGACAATCCATGTTACTGGTGTAACAGTGGAAACGATCGGTCTACCTGGTAAGCACGCCGATGTCAAACCGGTGCCCGTCAGCGGCAGCGTCTCCTTTGCCGATGTGACCGGCCATACCAACCAGAAGGCCATTGAGGATCTGGCGTCCCGGGGCATCATCAACGGCAAGGGCGAAAACCGCTTCGATCCCAATGCCACCATGACCCGTGCGGAGTTTGCCGCCATCATCGTGCGGTCCTTAGGGCTGACGCCCAAGGCTACCAATGCCTTTACCGATGTGGCCGCCGATGCATGGTATGCCGGTTATGTGGGCACTGCCTATTCCTACGGTATCATCACCGGCGTTGGCAGCGGACGCTTCAATCCGAGCGGTACGATCACCCGGCAGGAAGCAGCTGTCATGGTGGCCCGTGCTGCCAAGCTTTGCGGCATGGATACGGAACTGGAAAACTACGAAATTCTCAATACACTGGCCCAGTTTACCGACTATGTGACCGTTGCTCAGTGGGCCCAGGAGAGCCTTGCCTTCTGCTATGGTGAAGATATCCTCGATCAGAGTGATCTGAATGTAGAGCCTAACCGTGCCATCCTGCGGTGTGAGATCGCCGAGATGCTGCATCGGATGCTGGGCAGCGCCAAGCTGCTGTAAGGAGAATCCTGCAATGTGGTGGAAACAGCATAAATGGAAAGTCCTTGCACCGCTTTTAATCGTCGCGGTGCTGGTCGGCGCGTTCTGGTACGGCGGCAACGCGCCCGGCGCACGGGGCTGGACCGTTGCTGCCAATGAGACAGCCCAGTCTGCACCGAAAGACGATGTTCAGGAGATTGTAAAGCCGGTGCAGATGGAGAAGCCCACAGTGGCGGAACCGGTACCGGAAGGACCAATAGAAGCGGAAAAGCAGGAAGCTCCTGCATCAGCGGAGGAGCCGAAGGAAGAACCGACGGTCACGGCGCCTGAGCAGCCCACAGCCCCAGAACAGACTGCGGCTCCGACCACTTCCCAACAGCAGGAGCAGGAACAACCGAAACCGGCCCAAGTGGAAGAGCAGCCGGAGATGGTCATTGACCCAGAGACGGGAAAGGATCAGTATTTGACTGACCCAGTGCCGGAAGGCAAGCCGCTGCCGGTGGAACCGCAGGATGTGACGATTGGCACAACGGCATACAGCTGCACCATTTCCATCTCCTGCGCTACCATTCTGGACAATCTGGACCTCTGTGCTCCGGAGAAGAAGGAACTGGTGCCGGAGGATGGCTGGATTCTGGAGCCCATGACCGTCACTTTCTATGAGGGAGAAAGTGTCTTTAACGTGCTGCAGCGCACCTGTAAGCAGCAAAAAATCCATATGGAGGTTGAGGACACACCCATGTATAACTCTGCCTATATCGAAGGCATTCATAACCTCTATGAATTCGATGTGGGCGAGCTGTCCGGCTGGATGTACAGCGTCAACGACTGGTTCCCCAACTATGGATGCAGCCGCTATCAGCTGCAAGACGGTGATGTCGTCGAGTGGGTCTACACCTGTGACCTGGGTGAAGATGTCGGGCGGGGCTTTACGGAGAACAGAGGAGCGAACTGACCATGCGGAACAGGGATGCGTTTTCCAGCTGTCACCCAGTCATCAATTTTTTGTATTTTGCTTTGGTCCTGATGGTGACCATGTTTTGCCTGCATCCCGTCATTTTGGGGATCTCTTTAGTCGGCAGCGTGGTCTATGCGGTGTACCTTAACGGTCAGCGGGCGGTGCGGTTTTCTCTGGCCTTTCTCCTGCCGATGATGGTGCTGACTCTGGTGGTCAATCCGGCCTTCAATCATCAGGGTGTCACCATCCTGACCTACCTGCCGACAGGCAATCCACTGACGTTGGAGAGCATCCTCTACGGCGTTTCGGCCGCCGCCATGCTGGCGGCGGTCATCTCCTGGTTTTCCTGCTATACGGCGGTGATGACCTCGGATAAATTTGTGTATCTCTTCGGCAGAGTGATTCCGGCCCTTTCTCTGGTGCTGTCCATGACGCTGCGCTTTGTACCCAAGTTCAAGGCACAGCTCCATGTGGTCAGTGAGTCCCAGCGATGTGTGGGCCGGGATGTGTCCGACGGCAGTCTCCTGCGGCGGGTCCGCAACGCGGTGACTATCTTCTCCATCATGGTCACCTGGGCGCTGGAGAATGCCATTGAGACAGCGGACAGTATGAAAAGCCGCGGCTACGGTTTGCCCGGCAGAACGGCGTTCTCCATCTATCGCTTTGATGACCGGGATAAGACGATTCTGCTGTGGTTTTGCTGCTGCGGCATCGTTCTTGGCTGGGGAGCGTTGACAGGCGGCCTTTCCTGGCGGTATTATCCAACCATAAAGGGCGCGTCGCTGACGCCGGTGACAATCTGCCTGCTGCTATTTTGGGCAGGACTGTGTCTGACACCGGTGGTCATCAATGTCCATGCAGACCGTGTGTGGCGTGCGCTGCATTGTGAGGAGGCCGTAAAATGATTCAGAGTATGAGTCTGCCGCTCTATTCTGGCACACTGGGGGAGTATCGTGACTGGGCAGATCTGCAACAGGAAATACAGGATCTGAGCTGTGATGGAATTGAGGCCATATGGAGTGGAGAAGAGGTTCCGGAGGATATCCCGGCGGGCCTGGTACAGGGATATCACCTGATTTTCTTCCACGATTGGGTAGACCTGTGGAATGGGAATTGGTCGGCGCTAAAGGAGAAATACGGCTCTCTGGCTCAGGCTACCGCCATATACGGTGGTCTGAGTCGGGAGACGCTGCTGCGCCAGTACCGTGAAGACCTGGAACGGGCCGAGCGGCTGGGGGCGCAATATGTGGTGTTCCATGTGTCGGATGTCTCGATGGAAGAGTGCTTTACCTATCGGTTTTCCCACAGCAACGATCAAGTCATCACTGCTGCCCTGGAGCTGATCAATGAATTGCTGACGGGAAAGCAGTGGACCTTTGTCTTCCTGGTGGAAAATCAGTGGTGGCCCGGTTTTACCTTTACCGAACCCAGTCAGACCCAGCGATTGCTGGATGGTATTCACTATGCCAATAAAGGTATCCTGTTGGATACCGGTCATTTGATGAATTGCTGTGCCGAGCTGCAAAATCAGGCAGAGGGGGCCGCCTATATCAGCGCCATACTGGACCGTCACGGCAGTCTCTGCTCCATGATTCGCGGTATTCACTTTCACCAGTCTCTCAGCGGCAGCTATGTCAAAAGCCATACCGGCCGGCTGCCGAAAGCATGGCCGGCATCCTTTGAAGAACGCTTTGCCGTCAATTATGCCCATGTGCTGCAAATTGACCAGCACCAGCCCTGGACGGACGCTGCCATATTGCCCGTTCTGGAGCGGATCAAACCGGCATGGCTGACCCATGAATTGACGTCCCGCACCCGGGAGAAACGGGCAAGTGCCATTGCTGTTCAGCAGGCGCTGCTCCAAAAGAAAGAGAGTGATCCATGACAGATACCATTGTAATCGAAGACCTTTGTTTTTCCTATCCGGAACAGCCTGGGACTATTTTGCAGCATTTGACTCTGACGGTCCGGCGAGGAGAGTTTCTGGTGCTCTGTGGTCCCTCCGGCTGCGGAAAATCCACGCTGCTGCGGCAGCTGAAAACGGTGCTTGCACCCCATGGACGCCGGAGCGGCACCATTCTTTTTGAAGGACAGCCACTGGATTCTATGGACCAGCGGCAGCAGGCGGAGCGAATCGGCTTTGTCCAGCAGAGCCCCGACAACCAGATCGTCACCGATAAGGTCTGGCATGAGCTGGCCTTTGGCCTGGAAAGTCTGGGCTATGAGACGCCGGTGATCCGACAGCGGGTGGCGGAAATGGCGGCCTTTTTCGGTATCGAAAGCTGGTTCTATAAAAACGTGACGGAACTGTCCGGCGGACAGAAACAGCTGCTCAACCTAGCATCTGTCATGCATGGCCATGCAGCCTTCGGTGCTGATCCTCGACGAGCCAACATCCCAGCTGGACCCAATCGCGGCATCGGACTTTCTGGCCACGCTGGGACGCATCAACCGAGAGTTGGGCACCACCATCCTTCTGACGGAGCACCGACTGAAAGATGCCTTCCCTCTGGCCACTCGTGTGGCGGTGATGGAGCAAGGACGGCTCCTTTGCAGCGGCACGCCTGCCGAGGTGGGGGAGGCTCTGCGGGAAAAGGGTCATGCCATGTTTCTGGCCATGCCCACGGCCATGCGGGTGTGGGCGGCGGTGGAGCAGGTGGGACCCTGCCCAGTCACCGTCCGGGAAGGCAAGGACTGGCTGGCAGCCTATGGTACGGCCCATCCTCTGGGCACGCTGCCGCCGGAACCAACCAGAACCTATCCGGAAGAACCGGTTCTGGAAGCGTCGGAGCTGTGGTTCAAGTATGAAAAAGACGGTCCCGATGTGGTACGTGGATTTCACCTTGCACTGAAAAAAGGCGAATTCTATGCACTGCTGGGAGGTAACGGCGCCGGTAAGTCAACGTCTTTGAAGCTGCTGGCCGGACTTTTAAAACCCTATCGCGGTACGGTCCACGTCTGTGGAACTGTGGGCGCTCTGCCCCAGAATCCCCAGACGCTTTTTGTCAAAAAGACCGTCCGGGAGGATCTGGCGGAAATTCTGGGCGGCAGCAAAGAGGAGGAGACAGCGCGTATTGCCCATGTGGTAGCTCTGTGTCGTCTGGAGGGACTGCTGGACCGACACCCCTACGACCTGTCCGGTGGAGAGCAGCAGCGGGCAGCTTTGGGCAAGGTCCTGCTGCTGAACCCGGATATTTTGCTAATGGACGAGCCCACCAAGGGACTGGACGCGGAGTTCAAGCAGATCTTCGCAGAAATCTTGCAGGTGCTGCTGCGGCGCGGTGTTACGATTCTGATGGTCAGCCATGATATTGCATTCTGTGCCCGATATGCTCACCGCTGTGCGCTCTTCTTTGACGGCAGTACGGTGGCAGAGGGGACGCCTCGGGCCTTCTTTTCCGGCAACAGCTTTTACACCACTTCTGCCAACCGTATGGCACGGGAACTGGCGTCGGAGGCCATCACGCCGGAAGATGTGATCGCCCTGTGCGGCGGGCAGCTGCCGCCTGTGCCGGAGCTGCCGGAGGATATCCCACTGCTTCCGGAACCGGAGGAGGGGAGCCCGGCGGAAAAGCCGAAAAAGCTGCCCTGGTGGCGCAAACTGCTGGCGGCATTGTCCGCTGCCGTTGCGCTGATATTGTTTTTCTCCTTTATGGGCGTGGCAGATCTGACGACGCTGGTCACTGCGGAGGGGCTGACTACCCTGGCGGGGGAACAGCTGCTGCTGTACATCGTATTTTGTGTTTCTCTACTTGCGTTTGCCGTCTGTATTACGCGCCGCAGCCACCGACCAGACTATTTGCGGCAGACGCCAAAGGAACAGCGGAAGCTGACAAAACGTACGTTGGCAGCAACCATTCTGATCATACTGCTCATTCCTGTAACACTCTTTATTGGCATCACTTATCTGGGGGGAAAGAAGTATTATTTTATCTCCCTTCTGATTCTGCTGGAGACCATGCTCCCGTTTTTTATGATCTTTGAAGGCCGCAAACCCCAGGCCCGGGAGCTGGTGATTCTGGCGGTTCTGTGTGCCATTGGCGTGGCGGGCCGGGCGTTCTTTTTTATGCTGCCACAGTTCAAGCCAGTGATGGCAGTGACTATCATCTCCGGCGTGGCGTTTGGCGGAGAAGCCGGTTTTCTGGTGGGTGCCATGACCATGCTGGCATCCAATGTCCTGTTTGGACAGGGGCCGCTGGCGCCATGGCAGATGTTTTCCATGGGTATCATTGGATTCCTTGCCGGTATCCTGTTCCGGAAAGGGCTGCTGATGCGGACGCGGGGGGCACTGTGTGTCTTTGGCGCTCTCTGCGCCATCCTGATTTACGGCGGTATCATGAATCCGGCTTCTGCCCTGACGGCAAACCGGGAGCTGACAGGCGGCATGCTGCTGAGCAGCTATATCGTGGGAATGCCGTTTGACTGTATCCACGCCATGGCAACCTGGCTGTTTCTGTGGTTTGCCGCGGAACCTATGCTGGAAAAGTTAGACCGGATCAAAGTAAAATATGGTTTAATTGTATAGAACAAACTGAAAAAAAGCAGCCGACCAGATGCAAATAAGGGTAGGTATTTGTGAGACATCTGAGTTAAGTATAACCGGCGATTTGCTGTCGAGCTATCGCCGGTTATATTTATGCTGACAGGCACTACTCTTGCAGTAAACACTGTGGGCAATGGCTTTTCAGATTGGAAAACTCCTGCATATGCTGATTGCCCCAGTCCCGGAGCTGCCGCAGGAGCTCCAGTAGCTCCACACCGGCATCGGTCAGCTGGTATTCCACTCGGACCGGAACCTCGTTGTACTGCTGGCGGCTGAGAATGCCGTAGCCTTCCAGACTCTTGAGGGACTGGGCCAGCATGACATTGGTGATGCCGGGTACGGCCCGTTTGATGGCATTGTATCGCCATGGTCTGCCGTCCTTCAACAGACAGATAATATTCAGCTTCCACTTGCCGCCGATGATGTCCATGGTCAGCCGCAGGGGGCAGAGATCGTGAAATGAAGAGTCCATGGGAGTTCCTCCAGGTCAGAATTTTCTTACCATGTTCAGAAAAACTGCGTTCTTGCCAGAGTGGTAAAAGTTGATATACTGGTAAGTGGTATGAAAAGTATACCAGATATTCTTTAGAAAGCAAGAGGGAAGAACCATGCAGATTTCCATTGTGTACGATACCAAGACCGGCAACACTGAGGAGATGGCCAAGTACATTATCGAGGGCATCACTTCTGTAGAAGGGATGGAGGCCAAAGCTTTTTCCATCGATGCTATCGACGCCGACTATGTAAAGAACAGCTGCGGCCTTATCGTGGGTACGCCCACCTATAACGGCTACTTGTCCGCCCGTATGAAGACCTGGCTGGAAAGCGGTCCTGCCAAGTTGCAGGTAGCCGGTAAGCTGGCTGGTGCCTATGCGACGGCAGCTTTTATCCACGGCGGCGGCGATCTGGCCATCCAGTGTATTCTGACTCATCTGATGGTGGACGGTATGATGACCTATTCCGGCGGTCAGTCCTACGGTATGCCCGTGATCCATTTGGGCCCTATGGCCATTGCGCCGCAGCTGGAGCAGTTTGCCGACCTGTTCCGTACTTATGGCCAGCGGATGGCCACCCAGGCTGTGCGGCTGTATCAGAACTGAAACCATACCGGAGAGACAAATGGCTGCAGCGATCTAGCAATCGCTGCAGCCATTTTCGGTGTTTTAAGCCATTCAAGAACGTTGTGTCCAATCTACCGCACCAGGGAGCTTCCGGCAGTACAGCCGATAAAAGTCATCATGTGTCATAGCTTCCAGCCATGAGGCAGAAGGACAGCAGGCCATGGAGACATCCTGGAGGCTTCTGGACTGTGCATGCTCCGGGTAAACGATCAGATCTCCGTTGGATGCATAAAACGCACAGAGAGACGGGCATAGAATTTCTTCTGCCATCCGGCGAGCCAGTTGCTGTGCCAGAGAGGTACGGGCGCAGAAATAGGAGGGGATTAAAACAGGCCCCCCGGCTGGAAGCTGCAAAAAAGTTTCCCGGCCATCGGCCCGCAGAGCGTAGAGCGAGGGCACCAGAGCAGTTCGAGCGCGGTTCTGCCGTACGGCATGGAAGGCGCCAATGGGCATATCGGTTACAAGGCTGCGTTCCAGCAGTGTTTCTGCCGCACGGCTGCCCCACCGTTCCCACACGGCTTTGACCACCGTCTTGACAGCGGAGTTGTTGATGCCGCCCAGGGCCAGACCGTTCCAATCCGGCAGAGCAGTACAGGCACAAGACTCCGGATCCCGGGTGTAATAGACCAGGGGAATGGACAGAAAGGGGAGCAGAAAAGGGCCACGCTCCACGGCATCCAGCATGGGACCGGAACGCAGAGGTATCCAGTCCCGGACCGAATACAAGGAATCCCGCAGTTTGCAGAAAATTTCCGGATCCTCGAATACCTCCAGGTCGGCAGAAACGATCAAATCGGGCAGAATGGCGTCAGGCCGGGCCAGATAGTCGGAAAGATGTTCAGAATATCCCAGGCCAAAATAGCGCACTTCCAGATGGATGTTGTCAGCCAGCAATCGCTGGGCCAGAGTATCCAGAAATGCCTTTTCCTGCCGGTGCAGTACACAGATGTGATTCCAATAGAGTAAAATATGGGTCATGCCAACAGGGCTCCTTTCCGCAGCAGGGCTTGATAGTGCCGCTGCCGACGGTATTCTTCTTCCAGTGTTCGATACAGTTCGGATTCTGCCGGAGAGCGATCTACCACGGCTTTGACCGCACCACCGCCAAGAACAATGCGCTGCTTCGACAGGAGAGCAGTGTGGGGGTCATGGGTCACCACCAGTACCAGTTTCTCCTGGTGCCGCAGCAAACCCAGCGCCTTTTCCTTATCGATTCCGGCGTTTTCGATTTCATCAATCAGTACAATGGGACTGTCACAGATCAGAGCAATATCTCCGATCATCAATGCCCGGGACTGACCACCGCTCAGCTGATTGAGGCTTTGCTCCAGGGCCACCGGCTCTGGTGTAATGGTGTTAACCAGCTTTAAAATTTCGCCCGGATCCACTTGCCGGTCACGGCACTGGCCATGAAGCAACGAAAATTCCTCCACTGTGGTGTCCAATACAAAACGCATGTTCTGCCCCAGATGGGCTACCAACTGCCCTGACATCGTCTGCCGGCAGGCACGGGACACAGGAGCACCGTCCAGAAGAACCGTGCGGCCTGTCACAGAATCCCCCTGGGCCAGCTGTTCAATATCCTTGATGAGTCGGGATTTTCCCGAACCGGTGTTGCCAACAATGGTGTACAGATGGCCGCGATACAGGTCGATGGCGGAAAAGGGCTCCGGCTGGCCATGTTTATCCCGACCGGGCAAGATCGTTATGCAGTCCATGAAGGAACCTCCTCTCCAAAGGAAATTTTACCTACAATGCCCTGCTGATAGGAACTGCCCACCCGCTGCTCACCCACACAGTAGGAACATACGCCGCTGGGCATGGTGTGGCGAAGCACATCCTCTGCAAAATCGCCGCAGGCGGGTCGTTCCTGCAACCACAGGGCCAGACGATCCACGCCATAACCGGCCAAGCCATCCACGGGAAACAGGGCGGCGGTGGGATTCAAATGCCGGACCCGCCAGCAAATAATCTCCAGCTCCGCCTGGGACACCATGTCTGTCTTGGTCAGCACAATAAAATCTGCCTGGGTCAGCATGGGGCCCAGCTGATCCGGTGCCCGGCAGCTGGCGGTACAGTCCAGAACGCAGCCTGCTGCCATTTTCGCCGTGGCCGGAGAGCAGCGGTGGCACAATCCGGCGGTCTCAATGATAAGGGTGCGGCGTCCCAACCGGTCGGCCCAGTCCCATAACTCCGGCAAATTGGAAACAAGAAAATGGTCTGGGCAGATATCGCCGCTGAGGCCTGTCACACAGGGGAGGCCCAGGGCGTGGAATACGGCATCATCCTGGCTGTGCAGGCAGTCGATCTTACAGACACAGGGAGAAAAACCACTTTGATCCAGAAGAGGAAGCAGACTGCGGAGGACAGCAGTTTTGCCCACAGCCGAGGCTCCGGAAAACAAAATAACATGACTTGGCATGGTCGTACCTCCTTAAGGGATAAAATTTCGTTAGTTATATCTAACCTACCATAAGAACACCGTGATTGTCAGTATCAAATGAGACCAAGGAAAAATCTTTTTTCCTTGACGAATAGGCCCTCTTGCCTGTACAATACAGGAAGGTTAGTGGAAACTAACTAAAGTGAAATGAGGTGTGGAGTTGGAGCAGACCGAACTGGGGGCAAAGCTGGCTCTATCGCCGCTGCTGGCTGGGATGGAGATACCGCCGGAGCAGCTTTCCGTCCAACAGTACCGCGCTGGGCAGATTGTCAGCGATTGTTACAAAGGAACGCCGTCTGTGGGGCTGGTAACAGTCGGTCGGCTGGAAGTCTATTCCGTGGCACTGGATGGGAAGGATGTCCTGCTCAATGAGTTGACGGCAGGGGAGTGTTTTGGAATCTGCAATCTTCTGGCTCCGTCGGAGCTGGAGACGGTGTTGCGTTGCGGCACGGAAGCGGAGATTCTCTATATTCCCAAAAGCGTACTGCGGCAGTGTTTGACGAAAGACAGCGCGTTTGCCCTGCGATTCGGGACGGTGTGCGGAAAAAAGTTACAATTTCTTCTGCGTCGTATTGAACTGCTGACCATGCAGTCCTGCCGGGGCCGGGTCATAGCCTTTTTATTGTCCCGACAGGATCAGAACGGCACGGTGTATCTGCATGGTTCCCGGGAGGATCTGGCTCGTCATTTGGGTGTCAGTCGGGCGGCGCTGTTCCGGGAGCTGGCGGCACTGCAGGCCATGGGCACCGTTGCAGCTCATGGGACAAGCTTGTCGGTTCTGGACTCCCAACAGTTGGAGCATCTGCTCTACCATCCATCCAACATC
Organism: Candidatus Avoscillospira sp. LCP25S3_F1; assembly: GCF_052117125.1. Lineage (NCBI taxonomy): Bacteria > Bacillati > Bacillota > Clostridia > Eubacteriales > Oscillospiraceae > Candidatus Avoscillospira > Candidatus Avoscillospira sp. LCP25S3_F1. Next base: position 56,619 of record NZ_JBQKJT010000014.1, read on the forward strand.
AAGTGATCCATAGGAAAGGAATATTATTATGAAAAAGTTTTTTACGTTGCTGTGCGCACTGTCTTTGACGACTACCATGCTGGCAGGCTGCGCTGTCGATTCCTCTACGGAGGCCACTTCAAACTCGCAGGATACCGACGGTGAGACCATTGTGACGGAATCGGGAACGGCGGATACTCCGGAGGTCAGCGAGACGGAGACGGCAGAGGCGGTGGATGTGAATGTCATGGCGTTGAAAGGTCCTACGGCCATGGGCATGGTACAGTTTATGAGCGAAGTGGACGCCGGCACAATCACCGACAACAACTATCAGTTTTCGATTACGGCCATGACTGATGAGGTCAGTGCGGCCCTGGCGCAGGGCACGACGGATATTGCGGCTGTACCGGCCAATCTGGCCTCCATTCTGTATCACAATACGGAAGGCGGGGTTCAAGTGTTGGCTCTGAATACACTGGGCGTGTTGTACATCGTTGAGAGTGGCGATACGGTTCAGTCCATAGCAGACTTGCAGGGCAAAACCATTTATGCCAGTGGTAAGGGCGGCACACCGGAGTATGCGCTGAACTACATACTGACTGAAAATAGTATCGATCCAGCCACTGATGTGACCATTGAGTGGAAGAGCGAGCAGACGGAGTGCCTGGCAGCCCTTACTGCTCAGGAGAATGCCATCGCCATGCTGCCGCAGCCCTTTGTCACCACAGCTCAGACGAAGAGTGACGCCATCCGGGTAGCGTTGGATCTGACAGAGGAGTGGGACAAGCTGCAGGCTGACAGTGAGACGCCCTCCACGCTGGTCACTGGTGTGGTGGTAGCCCGATCGGCTTTTGTGGAGGAACATCCTGATGCGGTTTCAGCTTTTCTGGACCACTATCAGACCTCTGTGGAGTTTGTCAATTCTAATGTAACTGAGGCTGCCCAGCTGGTAGGGGCCTATGATATTGTTACCGCAGAGGTGGCAGAAAAGGCCATTCCTGCTTGCAACATTGTCTTTATGGAAGGTACGGAGATGCAGGAGAAGCTGTCCGGCTATCTCTCCGTATTACTGGAGCAGAATACCAAATCTGTAGGCGGCGCCCTGCCCGGTGATGACTTCTACTACAGCCGTTGATCATGAAGCAAGGTGGAATGCTGCGGCTCTGGGCGGTACTGGTGTGGCTTCTGATCTGGCAACTGGGTGCCATAGCCATGGATCAGCAGATTCTGCTGGTCTCTCCCATTGCTGTTCTGATGCGCCTGGGAACACTGGCTGTGGAGCCATCCTTCTGGAAAGCTGTGGGATTCTCCCTGTTGCGGATCACTGGCGGTTTTTTTCTGGGGGCGGCGGTGGGTACGGTGCTAGCCGCCCTCTCCGCGAGACTGCGCCGGGTAGAGGAGCTACTGGCCCCACTGCTGCTGGCTATCAAGTCCATTCCTGTGGCCTCCTTTATCATCCTCGCCCTGATCTTGTTTTCCTCCCGGAATCTGTCCGTTCTCATTTCCTTCCTAATGGTTCTGCCGGTTCTGTACGCAGGTGTTTTGGGCGGTATCCGAGCCATGGACAAACAGATGCTGGAAATGGCACAGGTGTTTCAAATTCCTACGCCCCGGCGGGTGCGCTACGTCTATCTGCCTCAAGTGTTACCCTATTTCCGGGCGGCATGTGCTTCTGCCCTGGGGCTGTGCTGGAAATCGGGCATTGCTGCTGAGGTCATCGGCATGCCTACAGGCTCTATTGGTGAACGGCTCCAACAGGCTAAGATTTATCTGGATACGCCGGATCTCTTTGCCTGGACACTGGTGATTGTCTTGGTGAGCTTGGCCTTTGAACGACTCTTTTTGGCCCTGCTGCAAATAGCAACCAGATATCTGGAGAGGATGTGAACCATGGGGGACATTGTGATGCACAAACTGTGTAAATCCTTCGGGGAAAAGGCGGTGCTGCGGGATGTGTGCGGCATTCTGGAATCCGGGCGCATCACCGGATTGATGGCCCCTTCAGGAGCGGGGAAAACCACGCTGCTGCGAATCCTCATGGGACTGGAGCAGCTGGATGACGGCTATATTGAGGGTTTGAATGGCTTGCGTCTTAGTGCGGTGTTTCAGGAGGATCGACTGTGCGACCAGCTGGACAGCGTATCCAACCTCCGTTTGGTAACTCCATCTCTGAGCCGGGCAGAAGCCAGAAAAGCTTTAGAGACGGTAGGGCTTGCCGACTGCATCGGTCAGCCCACCCGAGAACTGTCCGGTGGACAGCGGCGGCGTGTGGCCATTCTCCGCGGACTGCTGGCGGACTATGATCTGCTGATTCTCGATGAGCCATTCAAAGGACTGGATCGGGAAACCAAGCAGTTGGTCATGGAGGATACCCGACGTCGGTGCATGGGAAAAACCGTATTATTTGTCACGCACGATCCCACGGAGTTGGACGCTCTGGGTGTAGCCAAATTGCTGACGGGCCTGGAATAAAAGAATGCGCTCCACAGAAGCCAAGACGCTTCTATGGAGCATATTCTCATGTCAGTTAGGATGGAGTTTTCACTACCACTAGGTATATTTTGAATGTAGCTACTGCTTGTGCTGTGCGGATGCCACAGCTCACCTCCCCAAAGACGCATCCATCATCTGATCAAAGTCTTGACAGAAGCAAATGCGTATGATATTTTTAGTTAGCGAATACTAACTAATGGATGAGGGATTACAAATGAAGGAAAGAGATACCCGGGTACAGGATATGACAAAAGCGATACAGTGGAGTTGTACCGATGTGGAGGCATATCTGTCGCCGCTGTCTTATGAAGCACTGCTGGATGTGGGATGCGGCACAGATTGTTTGCTGGCGCAGCTGCCACCCAGTAACACCCAGGTTCACTGGGAAATCGATTTGTCACAGAGGTTACCCTTTGGGGACAATACCTTTGATGTGGTCACCTGTATTCATAGCTTTCACCAGTGTCCGGATCCTGACGAAGCCATGCGGGAGGTGCTACGGGTTTTGAAACCCGGCGGACGCTATCTGCTTTCCGATCAACGAGACGGTGTGGCATCCTTGTGGCGTTCTCATCGGCGGGAAAATCGCCACGGTATCCGGGGGTACATGGAGCGCAACGGCTTTATCAATGTGGTGGGGACCCAGGTTCGGGGGCGGGTCTATACGGTCATCGGCCGCAAACCACGCGGATAGTCAATGGAAAACGGGACAGAAAGAAAAAGGACCAGGGCGGTGGCCGGCATATGATACTGGCCACCGCCCTGGTGTCGAGGATAGACTATACGTCATGGCGTATGAGAAAGGTAATATACATTCTATGAAACTGTTTTTTATGATCTTGGGATTTCTAACCCTGGGACTGGGTGCCGTTGGTGTGGTACTGCCAATCCTGCCCACCACGCCGTTCCTGCTGGTGTCGGCGGTGTGCTTTGCCAAAAGCTCTCGGCGGCTTAACGACTGGTTTCGGGGAACCAAATTGTACAAGGACAATCTGGAGACATGGGCCAGGGGAGAGGGGATGACGTGGCGAGCGAAGCTGCGGGTCATGGGAACGGTGACGGTGCTGATGGTTCTGGGCTTTTGGATGATGCACAGCGTTCCTGTTGGCAGGATCTGTCTGGCCGTTGTCTGGGTCGCCCATATTGTGGCCTTCTGCTGCATCGTCAAAACGTGCCCGGCCGAGAAAGGAGGACGGTGCTGCTGCCATGATGATCAATAAACGACTGCTTGCCATGGTGCCGGAGTCAATGCCATGGATGGTACGCAAGGTGGCGGTCAACTGGCTGTCCCTGGCAGCGGGCATCGTTCTGTGGTTTACCGTCGCCTGGATTCTGGACCGGCTCCAACAAGGAAGATCCGTGGGAATGGAAACGGCAGCGGCCTTTCTCGTTTGCGCCGCCTGTATTGCGGTTCGATTTGCCCTGACCCGTGCGGCTACGGTCTGTACCTACAGGGCAGCATCCTGCGTCAAGGGCAAACTGCGCACGGCCCTCTATGGGAAGCTGCGGCGGCTGGGCGGCGGCTATACGGATGCTTTTCCTACCGCCGAGGTGGTGCAGCTGGCCGGCGAGGGTGTGGAGCAGCTGGAATCGTATTTCGGCAACTATGTGCCCCAGATCTTCTATGCCCTGCTGGCGCCGCTGACGCTGCTTTGTGTCTTTTTGCCCCTGTCGCCGCTGACCGCTCTGACCCTGTTTGTCTGTGTGCCGCTGATCCCTGCTGCCATCATGGCTGTGCAGAAGGTGGCCCGGCGGCTCCTGAGCAAATACTGGGACGCCTACGCCAACCTGGGCGACAGCTTTCTGGAAAATCTCCAGGGCTTGACAACATTGAAAGTGTACGGCGCCGATGCAGCCCGTCATCAGGCCATGAACCGGGAGGCGGAGCAGTTCCGCCGGGTGACCATGAAGGTGCTGACCATGCAGCTCAACTCTGTGACCATCATGGACTTTGTAGCCTACGGCGGCGCATCTTGGCGGCACGGGCCTTTGCCATGGAACAGGTCTCTCTGGGCGGTGCTGTGGCCATGATCCTGCTGGCCAGCGAATTTTTTCTGGCCATGCGGGCTTTGGGAAGCTACTTCCATGTGGCCATGAACGGCATGGCGGCCAGTGAGCGGATGTTTCGGTTCCTGGATCTGCCGGAGCCGGTATCCGGCGGCAAGTCGGTGGCGGGCGGTGACTTCCGGGCTAACGGCCTGGGCTTTTCCTATGACGGCACAAAACCGGCCTTGCAGGATGTGGGCTTTACCATTCCCCAGGGCAGATTTGTGTCCATTTGCGGCGAGAGCGGCTGCGGAAAATCCACCCTGGCATCCCTGCTCAGCGGTACCCGGCAGGGCTATACGGGCAGCCTGCGGCTGGGAGACACGGAGCTGCGGGACGCAGAACTGGACAGCCTCCGCCGCCACATCACTGTCGTTTCTTCCAACAGCTACCTGTTTGCCGGTACCGTCCGGGACACCTTGCTGGAGGGCAACCAGCAGGCCGGGGAAGCGGAGATGGAAGAAGCCCTGCGGCGGGTTCACCTGCTGGACTTCGTCCAGGCCCAGGGTGGTCTGAATATGGTCTTGTCGGAACGGGGCGCCAATCTGTCCGGCGGTCAGCGGCAGCGACTGGCACTGGCCCGGGCGCTGCTGAAAAACAGTCCCGTCTATATCTTTGACGAGGCCACCAGCAATATCGACGCCGAAAGCGAAGCCCAGATCCTGCAGGTCATGGAGGAGCTGCGGGGCCGTCATACGGTTCTGATGATCTCCCACCGCCTGTCCAACGGCGTCCACGCCGACAACATTCTCTATCTGGAACGGGGCAGACTGGCAGCCCAAGGTACCCATGAACAACTGATGGCCTGCCCCGGCGGCTACGCCGCCCTGTTCCAAACACAGTACCGACTGGAATATCTCAACGAAAAGGAGGACACGCCATGCGCCGAAGCGGAATAACGATTATGACGGGACTGCTGGGCCTGGTCCGGCCGCTGGCCCATGTGATGGTTCTGTGTATTCTGTTGGGCACTCTGGGCTTTTTCTGTGCCATTGCCATTACGGTGCTGGCGGCAGATCTGCTGCTGACGGTGCTGGGGGAGTCTCCGTGGTCCATGTCCTTTTCCGTGGTTGCGGGAGCCATGATCGCCTGCGCAGTGGGACGTGCCGTTCTCCGCTACGGTGAGCAGACCTGTGGCCACTATATCGCCTTCAAACTGCTGGCCATCATTCGCGACTGGCTCTTTGGCGCCTTGCGGCGGCTGGCCCCTGCCAAACTGGAAGGGCGGGGAAGAGGCGATCTCATCGCATTGATCACCGGCGATATTGAACTGCTGGAGGTGTTCTACGCCCATACCATCGCCCCCATCTGCATTGCCGTGCTGGTGTCCCTGACCATGGCGCTGGTCATTGGCAGCCTCCATCCGCTGCTGGGGATTCTGGCGCTGGTGTCCTATGGCATGGTAGGTTGTGTCATCCCCCTGTGTACGGCGTCCATGGGACGGCAGGGCGGTATGGCGGCACGGCAGCGGCTGGCGGAGCTCAACAGCTATTTCCTGGAAAGTCTCCGGGGCATCCGCGAGACACTGCAATATGGCTGTGACGAGGATCGGGCCAAGACCATCGAAAGCCGTACGACGGAACTGAATCAGCTGCAGCGGCAGTTGAAAAGTCATGAAGCAGTGGCATCGGCCTGGTCCGGTGCGGCGGTTACCGGCCTGGTGCTGATCATGCTGGCGGCGGGACTGGCCATGCAGCTGCCCTTTGCCGCGGTACTGCTGTCCACGGTGATGCTCTCGGCTTCCTTCGGTCCGGTGCTGGCCCTGGCCAACCTGTCCGGTGCCATGGATCAGGTCCTGGCCGCCGGTGAGCGGGTCCTGGCTCTGCTGGAGGAGCAGCCGGAGACGGGGGAAGTCCTGGAAGGGGAGAACCCCGCTTTTACCGGGGCGCAGGTGGAGCATCTGTCCTTTTCCTACGATCAGGAGGAAATCCTCCACGATCTGTCCGCAGACTTCCCGCAGGGCCAGATCATTGCCGTCACCGGCAAGAGCGGCTCCGGCAAGTCCACACTGCTGAAGCTGCTGATGCGTTTCTGGCAGACGGCGCCGGGGCAGGTGCGGATCTCCGGTGTGGATGTGGGTCGGATCGCCACAAAGCATCTGCGGTCGATGGAGAGCTATATGATCCAGGACACGGACCTGTTCCACGACAGCATTGCAGACAACATCCGGGTGGGTCGTCTGGACGCCACCCGGGAGGAAGTGGAAGCGGCGGCGAAAAAGGCGTCCATCCACGACTTTATTCTGACCCTGCCCCAGGGCTACGACACGCCGGTGGGTGAACTGGGCGAGACGTTATCTGGCGGCGAGCGGCAGCGTATCGGCCTGGCCCGGGCCTTTCTCCATGATTCGCCCCTGCTGCTGCTGGACGAGCCTACCAGCAACCTGGACAGTCTCAACGAGGGTGTCATACTCCGCGCCTTGCAGGAAGAACGGGGCCACCGGACGGTGATCCTGGTGTCCCATCGAAGTTCCACCCTGTCCATTGCCCAGCGGGCCTATACGGTGGAAAGCGGCCGGCTGAGCTGACAGATCCACACCATCCACAGCGGCATGCAGCCCATTGGGCAGCATGCCGCTGCAAATGCTTTCTTGACAATAAAAACGCGGCAAGGTATCATATACATATACCCCTAACCGTATGGAGGTGCGAAATGAGACAATGTATGGACGCGGAAAATCTGCATCGCCGGTTAAAGAAGATCATCGGCCAGGTGCAGGCCATCGACCGAATGATTGATGAGGATATTGCCTGTGAAGATATTCTGTCGCAGATCAACGCGGCGAAATCCGCCTTGCATAAGGCCGGTCAGGTGGTGCTGGAAGGTCATATCAAGCACTGTGTCAGAGACGGCATTGAGCACGGGGACGCAGATCAGACCATAGAGAATTTCACCAAAGCGGTCGAACGATTTGCCAATATTTGATATTTTTTGTGAAAGACAGCCCATGAGGCTGTCTTTTTCTTTTGTGTTGACAAACATATACCCCTATGGGTATAATGAACCCATACCCCTATGGGTATAAAGAGGAGGTATGTGATGATGCAAAAGGTCATTGAAAAACTGGAAGCCGTGCTGGAGTGGGGAGGGACAACCAAAGACATCCTCTGCCTGGTCCTGGGCGGCGTGTCGCTGATTGTCAGTCTGATCGATTTGGCGCCGATGCCATTTGACGCAGCCTGGATTGCCATTATTCTGTGTGGACTTCCCATCATCCTGGAAGCCATCATCGGCCTGGTAACTGCCTTTGATATCAAAGCGGATGTGCTGGTCTCCCTGGCCCTGGTCGCATCGGTATGCATCGGTGAGGATTTTGCGGCAGGTGAGGTAGCGTTTATCATGCAGCTGGGTGCCCTGCTGGAGGAACTGACCGTATCCAGAGCCAGAGCAGGTATCGAAAAACTGGTCCATCTGACGCCCCGGACCGCACGGGTCGTGGATGGAGACGAGGAGAAAATCGTCCCGGCGGAGCAGGTTCGAGTCGGTGACAGAATCCGCATTTTGCCGGGCGAAACCATTCCGGTAGACGGTGTGATCCGTTCCGGCCAGACCTCCATCAATCAGGCGGTCATGACCGGAGAATCCCTGCCGGTGGATAAAACCGTCGGTGATACCGTTTCCTCCGGCACGGTCAATCAGTTTGGCGTATTCGAGATGGAGGCCACCAAGGTCGGTGAGGACAGCTCCATTCAGAGAATGATCCGGCTGGTACAGTCTGCTGACGCGGACAAGGCGAAGATCGTGGGCCTGGCGGACCGATGGGCCACCTGGATTGTGGTCATTGCGCTGACTGCGGCAGCTCTGACCTGGTTCATTTCGGGCGAGATCATTCGGGCGGTCACCATTCTGGTTGTATTCTGCCCCTGCGCCCTGGTGCTGGCGACACCGACGGCCATTATGGCGGCCATCGGCAATGCCACAAAGCATGGCTTTCTGGTACGGGAAGGAGACGCGCTGGAGCGGCTTGCAAAGGTTACAAAAATCACCTTTGACAAGACGGGTACCCTGACCTATGGAACACCGAAGGTTATTGCGGTCCAGACTGTCTCGGATTTTACCGGACAGGAACTTTATGCGTATACGGCGGCAGTGGAGCAGTTTTCGGAGCATCCGCTGGGGAAAGCCATTGTGTCCTGCTACCGGCAGGAAGTAGGGGAGACCCTGGCCCCGGCAGAGCAATTTACCATGATCCCCAGCCAGGGCGTTTCCGCTGTCGTCAACGGCAAAGCCGTAAACGCCGGTAACTGGAAGCTGCTGCAGGAGATCCCCATTTCCCGCTCCCTGGCTGCCGATGCCGGGAAATATCTTTTGGAAGGCTGTACCGTCATCTATGTTGCCATCGGGGATCGTCTGGCAGGCTACCTCGTTTTGTCGGATACGGTCCGGCAGGAAAGTGCGGCCATGATCCAGGCATTGCATGGGATGGAGGTGCAGCCGGTGCTGCTGACCGGCGACAACCAGAACGCGGCCAACGTCATTGGCAGCCGTCTCGGCATACAGGAGATCTGCGCAAACTGTCTGCCGGAGGATAAGCTGCAGCACATCGGAACGTTGCAACAGCAAGGGGAGTCGGTGTGCATGATCGGCGACGGCATCAATGATGCACCGGCCCTTAAAAAGGCCAATGTGGGCATCGCCATGGGCGGCGTAGGCAGTGACATTGCCGTGGACGCATCGGATATCGCTCTGGTGGATGATGAGATCAAGGAGCTGCCCCATCTGTTGGCGCTGTCTAAGAAAATGATGAAAACCATCCAGCGCAATCTCATTTTCTCTATGGGATTGAATTTCCTGGCCATTGCTCTGGCCATCACAGGCATCCTGGGGCCGGTGGTCGGCGCCCTGGTCCACAACGCAGGCTCTGTGGTGGTGATTCTGAATTCTGCCATGCTGCTCAGATGGAAACGGACGTAGAGAAACAGCAAATAATACACAATGTCCCTGATCAACCCGAAAGTCGGGTGGATCAGGGACATTAAGCAAGACTGCAGGGCGGGAAGGCGCATTTCATGTGGGTTGGTCGGAATATTGTTCCATATGTTTCTGTATGGCCGCAAAAGACCGTTCACTGATCACGTGCTCCATGCGGCAGGCATCCTCTGTTGCCGTATCTTCGTCAACGCCCAGCTGCATCAGCATTTTCGTTAAAACAGTATGCCGCATATACATGGTTTTTGCAATTTCCATACCGCTTTCCGTCAAAGAGATGGCGCCATCCGTATCCACTGTAACATATCCGTTCTTTTTTAAAATGGACATGGCCCGACTGACACTGGGCTTGGAATATCCCAGATGTTCTCCCACATCGATGGCACGGATATAGCTTTTGCTCAGCGAGAGTATATAGATCGTTTCCAGGTACATCTGGCCGGATTCGTAAATCGACATGGCTGCCTCCATTCCGTTAGTATTTTATTATTATAGCACAAAATGATTCTGCTTTTCAAATGCTTTCTCCTGTGTGCTGCTCAAAAGATGAACTGGAAAATTAGTGCTTGGCAAATGCAATGGAGTGATATATTCTTTAGGAGCTGAAGTTAGAAATTCCTAACTCTTTTTTTAGGCATAGGAGTTGTCCTGTGCTAACCGAAACGATGTAAAGATAAAACAAGAAAACGGGTGAATAACATGACACTGAAAGAAGCTGTGGAAGGAAAAGAGTATCGCGTCCAACGGATCTGTACAGCGGATGAGGAATTAAATGCATTTTTGTTTTCCCTGGGATGCTATGAAGGAGAATCCATTACCGTGGTCAGCCATCTGAAAGGCGGCTGCGTCGTTTCCATTAAGGACGGCAGATATAACATCGACAATCAGCTGGCGGAAGCCATTGAGATCTGAACCCGATGCAGCGCCGGATACCAAAGAATTTTCTGGTTTACTGTACCCGACGGTTAGCAAAAGGTAACCGTGGTGTGTTGTAAAAATTTGTGAGAATCAGAGACAGAGGAGGAACTACCCATGCGTATTGCCTTGACAGGCAACCCCAACTCCGGCAAGACCACCATGTATAATGCCCTGACCGGGCGTAATGAAAAGGTGGGCAACTGGGCCGGCGTTACGGTGGAAAAGAAAGAACATCCCATTAAGAAAGCCTACTGCAGCGGCGCGGAAGAGCTGATCGCAGTGGACCTGCCTGGCGCGTATTCCATGTCGCCCTTCACCTCGGAGGAGAGCATTACCAGCTCCTATGTGCGCCATGAGCACCCCGATGCCATTATCAACATCGTGGATGCCACCAACCTCAGCCGCAGCCTGTTTTTTACCACCCAGCTGCTGGAACTGGGCATACCGGTCGTTGTGGCACTGAATAAGAGCGATATCAATGCCAAAAAGCAGACGACCATCGATGCTGCCGGCCTTTCTGCCAAGCTGGGCTGCCCGGTTCTGGAAACGGTATCCATTTCCGCCGACGGCCTGAAAGCCGTGGTGGATGCCGCCGTGGCCCTGAAGGGTCAGGAGCAAAAGGCTCCCTATACCCAGAGCGATATTGATCTGACCAACAAAAAAGTCGTGGAAGAGGCGGACCGCAAGCGATTTGCCTTTGTGAATCAGCTGGTCTCGAAGGTGGAGAAGCGGAAAGTTCTCACCCGTGACAAAGGCACCGGCGATGCCATCGACGCTGTCCTCACCAACAAGTTCCTGGGCATTCCCATTTTTGCCGTGGTCATGTTCCTGGTGTTCCAGATTTCCCAGGCCTGGGTGGGACCCTTGATCGCTGACACGCTGGTGGGCTGGATCGAAACCTTCCAGGGATTTGTCGCAGATGCGCTGGCAGATGCCAATCCGCTGCTGACTGCTCTGCTGGCCGATGGTATCATCGGTGGCGTCGGCGCTGTGGTCGGCTTCCTGCCTCTGGTCATGATTATGTACTTCCTCATCGCACTGCTGGAGGACTGCGGTTACATGGCCCGTGTCTCCGTGGTGCTGGATCCCATCTTTAAGAAGGTGGGCCTGTCCGGCAAGTCCGTCATCCCCTTTGTCATCGGCACCGGCTGCGCCATCCCCGGCGTTATGGCCAGCCGTACCATCCGCAATGAGCGGGAGCGCCGTGCCACCGCCATGCTGACACCCTTTATGCCCTGTGGCGCAAAGATCCCTGTCATCGCCCTCTTTGCCGGCGCATTCTTTGATGATGCCGGTTGGGTGAGCTTTACCATGTATTTCACCGGCATTGTCCTGATCTTCCTGGGCGCCCTGCTGGTCAACAAGATCGCCGGCTATAAGAGCCGCAAGTCTTTCTTCATCATCGAGCTGCCCGAGTATAAAGTCCCCTCTCTGCTCTTTGCCCTCAAGGCCATGATTGCACGCGGCTGGGCCTACATTGTCAAGGCCGCCACCATCATCCTCCTGTGCAACACCGCCGTGCAAATCATGCAGACCTTCGGCTGGAACTTCCAGGTGGCGGAAAGCGCTGACAACTCCATCCTGGCCTCCATTGCCGGTCCCTTTGCCTACCTGCTGGTACCCATCGTGGGCGTCCTTAGCTGGCAGCTGGCTGCTGCTGCGGTTACCGGCTTCATCGCCAAGGAGAATGTTGTCGGTACTCTGGCCGTTTGCTTCGTGGGCCTGGAAAATCTTATCGACACCGATGAGCTGGCCATGCTGGAGGGCACCGGCGCGGAGATCGCCGGTATCATCGCCATCACCAAGGTGGCTGCCTTGGCCTATCTGATGTTCAACCTGTACACGCCCCCCTGCTTCGCTGCCATCGGCGCCATGAACTCCGAAATGAAGAGTGCCAAGTGGCTGTGGGCCGGCATCGGTTTGCAGCTGGGTACCGGCTATGCGGTGGGCTATCTGGTCTATCAGATCGGCACCCTCATCACCACGGGTACTGTGGGCGCAGGCTTCGTCCCCGGCCTCATTGCCGTGACCGTGTTTGCTGCCATTCTGGTCTATCTGTGCAGAAAGGCCGACAAAGATCTGAAGAATGAGTACGCCCTGAGCGGAGCGAGAGCTTGATGATCGACTACATTGTAATTGCGATTCTTGTGATGATCGTTGCAGCTGCAGCCATCTATGTGTACAAGGCAAAGAAAAGCGGCAAAAAGTGTATCGGATGCCCGGATAGCTGCTCATGCGGCTCTCAAAAAGGTGATACCCATTGCAGCTGCAGCGAACATTGTCATAAATAGCATGTCAGATCGAGATTGCGGCTTTCCGGGTGGGGAGCCGCAATCTTTTACCAGTGTGTTAGTGATTTCTAACCATAGGATATGTTTTTCTGGATCCTGTAGCCTTGTACTAGAGGATAGGGGGATGATGTGACTCCATGAAAACGAAACAGATGACAGAAGACTATATGAAGACCATATACATCTTATCCAAAGAAGGGAACGTCCGCTGTTTTCAGCTGGCAGACCGCCTGGCGGTCTCCCGGCCCACAGTTTCCATTTCTCTGAAGACGCTTGCGGAAGATGGCCTGGTCTATTTTGAAAAAAAGGCGGTACATCTGACTGCGGAAGGGCTGAAAATTGCAAAGGCTGTAGAGGAACGGTATCAGGTATTATATCGGTTTCTGCGAAATCTCGGTGTCAGTGCAGAGATAGCCTCCAGAGATGCCTGCAAGATGGAGCATGTGCTCAGCGACGAAAGTTTTTTTGCACTGCGATCTCTGGAACAATCAACCAGTGTATGTGTGTAGTTTGGGCTTGCCCCTCAGAAACAGGTGTGGCTTATGTTTATCGAGTATTTAAAAAGAGCAGACGCAAAGTACACGCACTGGAACGGTCATGTGACCGGCGTGTCGGTCTGCCGATTTACAGTACCTGAGCTGTCAGAAAAACAAACATTGCTGCTTCCAAAATGGGAAGCACAGTCAGCCATTGAGATATTTTTCTGCACAGGTGGACAAGCCATAGTCAATCTAGCAGGGACGGCACCGCGCAAAGTAGAACGACACCATATTTTTGTGCTTATGGGTACGATGGAACTGCATTCTGTGAAAATAAGCCAAGAACTACAGGGCTTTCTTGTGGCCATCGAGAAAAAACAGATGCGGGAAGACACGCTGCCGGTTTGCGTGGCTTTGGGGTTGCAGTTGGATCTTTGCCGGCTGCAGCAAAAATTGGCTGCGCAGCACAGCTGTGCCATCCTATCCCAAACCTGCTGGACCAAGGCTGTTTTTGATTTCCTGCCCAACTTGCCAGAGGAGACAAGAGGCCAATATTGCCTGCTGAAAGCCGTTGAGCTGCTGTATATGCTGAATACGCAGCATACCGGTGCGGAACAATGGACAAAGCTTGGGGAGAATCTACAGACGGTACAATGTGCATTGGATGTCCGAACCTACGGTCGGGATATGGCTGTTACTATCCGGAGCGCTGCTCAGAATTCTGTTGGGTCCTGTATGCCTGCCAAATCCCTGGAATTGCAACATACCATCCGGCTTATCCGTGA
>NZ_JBQKJT010000015.1:0-61093 GCF_052117125.1 Candidatus Avoscillospira sp. LCP25S3_F1
TGTTGATTGCAGCGAGGGTCCACCTGTTCCCATTCCGAACACAGAAGTTAAGCTCGTTTGCGCCGAAAATACTTTGCGGGCGACTGCACGGGAAAATAGGTAATGCCAACACAGAGAACGAGGATTGCAATTGCGGTTCTCGTTTTTTGATTTTATTGGAGGTATATAAGATGAATCGGAAGGCTCTGGACGTCATCAGCCTGGTCGGGTTGCTGATCTGCGCAGTGGCAGTAGCGGACCTGCTGACCAGATGGGATAATACCATCCTACTACTGCTGTATTTTATTTGGGGTGTTGCCAGTGCGGCCATGGTAGCCATCGTGCTGCTGGCATACAAAGTTCGGCAACAGGTACAGGAGGTATGCCGGGGCGGTGCGCCGCTGTTGGGCCTACGCCTGGCTTTGTCTGTGATGCTGCTGGTTTTGGGATGGTACGTCAACGCGGCTTCCGAGGCTCTTTACGGCGCGGACAGTGCCATGGTGGCCGATAACGGGATACGGATGTTTTGTGTGATTTTTTCCGCCGTGTTCCATGTGATCTATTTTGCCTATACCAAGAAAAAGCCGGAGCGGTAACCGCTTCGGCTTTATTTAATACAAGTTGGTGACAGCGGCCAAAACCACGGCAGGGATTGCGCTGGCGACGGCGGTGCTGATAGCCGGGGCATGCGAATTTGTCCTCTGTGTGGCGGAGACTGGAGACCAACGAAGTCTCCCAAATGACTGGAAAACAAGGGCCGCGGCGCATATAGGGCCGCGGCCCTTTGCCGTCAAGAGGGGCCTTACAATCGGATTCCACAAAAACAGCCGGGTTTCTCAGGGGATTCCCTGTAAAGAAAAGAAAAATGCAATTTTCTAGTTGAATTTCGCGGCAGTTTATCATAGAATAGGAAAGTGAAAGCCGAAAGGCAGAGATTTTGGATAGAGAGGCTTGTATATGCTGCATATCGTACTGGTGGAGCCGGAGATTCCGCAAAACTGCGGCAATATTGCCAGAACCTGCGCCGCCACGGGCAGCGTGCTTCATTTGATCAAACCCTTGGGCTTTGACATTTCGGAAAAGGCCGTCAAACGGGCCGGACTGGATTACTGGCATCTGGTGGACGTCCGGGTTTATGAAAATCTGGAGGACTTTTTCCGGCGCAACACCGTGGAGCAGATGTGGCTCATGACCACCAAGGCGCCCCGCAGTTACGCCGAGGCATCCTTTTCCGACAACTGCTACCTGTTGTTCGGCAAGGAGACGCGGGGACTGCCGGAATCGCTGCTGCGGCAGCATCCGGACTGCTGTCTGCGTATCCCCATCCGGGCGGAGGCCCGCAGCCTGAATTTGGCCAATTCTGTGGCGATTGTCACCTTTGAGGCCCTGCGCCAGCAGGGATTTCCCCATCTGTCCGATCAGGGGCTGATGGTCAACTGGTAATTGGAGTAACATGATATTGGAGGTCAACAAACATGAATTACAACAAGAAATCCATTGAGGATATCGACGTCAAGGGCAAAAAAGTCCTGCTGCGCTGTGACTTCAATGTTCCCCTGAAGGCCGGTAAGATCACCAGCGACAAGCGCATCGTCGCTGCCCTGCCCACCATTCAGTACCTGCTGAAGAACGGCGCTGCCGTTATTGCCTGCTCCCACATGGGCAAGCCCAAGGGCGAGTGGAAGCCTGAGCTGAGCCTCAAGGTTGTGGCCGAACGTCTTGGCGAGCTCCTGGGCCAGGAGGTCATCATGGCTGCCGATGTGGTGGGTGACGACGCCAAAGCCAAGGCCGCTGCGCTGCAGCCCGGCCAGATCATGCTGCTGGAGAACACCCGTTACATGAAGGGCGAGACCAAGAACGATCCCGAGCTGTCCAAGGACCTGGCTTCCATGGCGGATCTGTTCGTCAATGACGCATTCGGCTCCGCCCACCGCGCCCACTCCTCCACCGCCGGTGTGGCCGACTATCTGCCCGCCGTCTGCGGCTACCTGATCGAGAAGGAAATCAGCATCATGGGCAAGGCCCTGTCCGACCCCGCCCGTCCCTTCGTCGCCATTCTGGGCGGCGCCAAGGTCTCCGACAAGCTGAACGTCATCAACAATCTGCTGGAGAAGGTGGACACCCTCATCATCGGCGGCGGTATGGCCTACACCTTCCTGGCTGCCAAGGGCTATGGCATCGGCAAGTCCCTGCTGGACAGCGAGAAGCTGGACTACTGCAAGGACATGATGAAGAAGGCCGAGGAGAAGGGCGTCAAGCTGCTGCTGCCCATCGACACTGTGGGCGCCGATCACTTCCCCGATCCCATCGACGGCGACATCGCTGTGGAGACCTTCCCTGTGGAGGCGCATCCCGACAACATGATCGGCATGGATATCGGCAAGGAGACCTGCAAGCTGTATGCCGATGCCGTCCGCTCCGCCAAGACCGTCGTGTGGAACGGCCCCATGGGCATCTTTGAGAACCCGGTTCTGTCTGCCGGTACCATCGCCGTGGCTCAGGCCCTGGCCGATTCCGATGCCATTACTATCGTCGGCGGCGGCGACAGCGCCGCGGCCTGCGAGCAGCTGGGCTTCGCCGACAAGATCACCCACATCTCCACCGGCGGCGGCGCTTCCCTGGAGTTCCTGGAGGGCCTGGAGCTGCCCGGCATTGCCTGCCTGGAGGACAAGTAAGGACTGTGACCTTGTGGAGTACCCGGAACGAAGGCATGCACTTTCGGCCGGGCAGCTCCAATGGGGTCCCCACACTAAAGGCTGTGTCTTTGGTGTGGGGAAAAGGCAAAGCAAACAGAGCGAAAGAGCGCTGCCGCTGACGGCGGCGCGATGGATGCGGCGATTGCTTTGCCGCCGCCCGGCATTGCCTGCCTGGAAGACAAGTAATTTTTATATGGGCATCTGCAAACACATATGTCTGCGGAAGCCCGGTTTTCCCGCCGAACCGTAGTATCAGTATTCCGGCGGCGCTGCCGCCGGAACCGGAAAAAAGTAATCGTTGAGGAGATACGAGAACCATGAACAGAAAGTACCGCAAGACCATCATCGCCGGCAACTGGAAGATGAACAAGACCCCCTCTGAGACCAAGGAATTTATGACCGAGTTTAAGTCCATCATGCCCAAGGGCCGCTGGTGCGATGTGGCTCTGTGCGTGCCTGCCGTGTGCATTCCCATGGCCGTGCGCTGCATGAGAGAGACCCGTGTGGGCATCGGCGCTGAGAACTGCAACGCCAACGCCTCCGGCGCTTACACCGGTGAAATCGCCGCTAACATGCTGGTGGACGCCGGCTGTAAGTATGTCATCATCGGTCACTCCGAGCGCCGCGCCATGGGTGAGACCGATGCCGATGTCAACGCCAAGGTCCACGCTGCGCTGAAAGCCGAGCTCATGCCCATCGTTTGTGTGGGTGAGACCCTGGAGCAGAGAGAGCTGGGCATCACCGAGGACTGGATCTCCATGCAGGTCAAGTGCGCCCTCCACGGCGTGCCCGAGGAGAAGATCCGCAAGATCGTTGTGGCCTATGAGCCCATCTGGGCCATCGGCACCGGCAAGACCGCGACCCCTGAGCAGGCGGAGGAAGTCTGTGAGCACATCCGCACCGTCATCCGCAAGCTGTACGGCGCCAAGATTGCCCGTGCCATCTCCATCCTGTACGGCGGCAGCATGAACGAGAAGAACGCCTTTGAGCTGCTGGCACAGCCCGACATCGACGGCGGTCTGATCGGCGGCGCTTCCCTGGTGCCCGAGAAGTTTGTGCAGATCATCGAGGCGGCCAACCAGCCCACCGTGTAAGCGGAAATCTGATCGGAATTGTGCACAAAACAGGCGCAGATTTTTCTGCGCCTGTTTTTCTGCCTTTACAAAATTTTCATGCCTTAACTGAAAATCTATGATACAATAAGGGCGAAAGGGGATGTGTCATGAATATTTTGTTTTTTCTGACACCCAAAGCCACCTGCTCCTATCTGGAGGAGGACGACACGCTGCGTCAGGCCCTGGAGCGGATGGAACAGTGCGGCTATTCGGCCTTGCCCATCCTCCGCAAGGACGGCACATACTGCGGCACGCTGACCGAAGGCGATTTGCTGTGGGCGCTGAAAAAGCTGTGTGTCATGGACATCAAGCAGACGGAAAACCACAACATTATGGAGATCGCCCACCGGCGGGACAACAGCGCCGTGTCGGTGACCACCAACATTGAAGATCTGGTGACCAAGGCCACCGACCAGAACTTTGTGCCGGTTATCGACGACCGGCAGGCGTTCATCGGAATTGTTACCAGAAAGGCCATCTTGCAATACTGCCTGAAAAACTTCTTTGTTCATACCAGACAGGAGGCCGCCGTATAGGCGGTCTCTTTTGTAAACTTGGGGCGAAACCGGACTTTTCTGCCGGTTCTATTCCAAAAAATACCCTGTTTTTTCAAGAAATTTTCATAAATTGCTTGCAATACACATAGAATAGTGATATAATGTGTACGATTTAAGATGTAGTAGGATGAAGGCTGGGGTTTTTCCCCAGTCTTTCTTATTGGAATGACAGCGTCCGCAGGCACCGTTCCGGTGATCACGCGGCGACTGTACGCGTGCCGCTTGCAGCGGCGGAAAGGGGAATCTGCCATATGAAGATCACCGAACAGGTCCGGCAGTTTGCCGAGCCGGTGGTGGAGGCCCAGGGCTGCTCCCTGTGGGATGTGGAATACGTCCGCGAGGGCGGCGAGTGGTTCCTGCGGCTCTATATCGACAAGGAGGGCGGCGTGGACATCAACGACTGTGAAGCCGTGTCCCGGGCGGTGGACCCCATCCTGGATGAGAAGGACCCCATCCCCGACAGCTACCACTTTGAAGTCAGCTCCGCCGGACTGGAGCGGACGCTGCGCCTGCCCCAGCACTTTGCCAAATGCCTGGGCCAGAAGGTCGCCGTCCGGCTGTACCGGCCCAAAGACGGCGCCAAGGAATTTGTGGGTGTTTTGCGGGAATATGAGGATGGCCGGGTGACCATTGAAACGGCTGCCGGTCCCAAGACCTTTGAAAAGAACGAAGTCGCCCTGGTGCGGCTCTATGTGGAATTTTAACCGTCTTACCGACTAAGAGGAGGAATTTACCCAATGAATCCCGAGATTTACGCAGCTCTGGACCAGCTGGAGAAGGAGCGGGGCATCCCCAAGGACTACATGCTGGAGAAAATCTCCGACGCCCTGAAGAATGCCTACAGCAAAAATAAAGTGGGCTATACGGAGAATGTCACCGTGGAGCTCAACGACGGCGTCCTGCGGATGTATGCCCAGAAGGAAGTGGTAGAGGATGTCATGCTCCCCGCCACGGAAATCAACATTGAAGCCGCCCGCAAGATCGACAAGCATGTGCAGCTGGGCGACCTCATCAATGTGGATGTAGACACCAAGAACTTCGGCCGCATCGCCGCCCAGACCGCCAAGCAGGTCATCATCCAGGGCATCCGCGAGGCCGAGCGGGGCAAGGTCTTTGACAACTTCTCCTCCAAGGAGCATGAGATTCTCACTGGTACCGTCCTGCGCATTGACCCCAACACCCGGGACATGATCGTCCGCATTGGTTCCGGCGCCGTCAGCACCGGCGCTCTGGGCAACAGCGAGCGCACCGACGCATTGCTGTCCGGCTCCGAGCAGGTCAAGAGCGAGGTCTACACCGAGGGCAACCTGATCCGCGTCTATGTGGTGGAGGTCCGCCGCTCCAACCGCGGTCCCCAGGTCATTGTGTCCCGGACCCATCCGGGCCTGGTCAAGCGGCTCTTTGAACTGGAAGTGCCGGAGATTGAGTCCGGTCTGGTGGAGGTCAAGTCCATTGCCCGGGAGGCCGGCTCCCGCACCAAAATCGCCGTCTGCGCCACCGAGGAGAACATTGATCCCGTGGGCGCTTGCGTCGGCCCGCGCGGCGGCCGCGTCGGGGCCGTGGTGGAGGAGCTCCACGGCGAGAAGATGGACATTGTGGTGTGGTCCGAGGACCTGGCCCAGTTTGTGGCTTCGGCACTGAGCCCCGCCGATGTGGTGTCCGTCACCATGATTCCCGGCCAGAAGGCTTGCCGCGTGATTGTCCCCGATGATCAGCTGTCCCTGGCCATCGGTAAAGAGGGCCAGAACGCCCGTTTGGCGGCCCGTCTCACCGGCTGCAAAATTGATATCAAGCCCCAGTCCATGGAGGACCAGCTGGAGCCCATCGTGGCCCCCGCAGAGCGGGAGGAACCGGCTGCTGCGGAAGCGCCGGAGGCGTCTGAAGAGCCTGTGACGGCGGAGCAGGAATCTGCTGCCGACGCGGCGGAGGAACCCGCCGGCCAGCAGGCGTAACCGCCGGACCCCGGAAGGAGGAGACGCCATGCCCAAAAAGATTCCCATGCGCCAATGCGTCGGCTGCCGGGAGATGAAACCGAAAAAGGAACTGGTGCGGGTGGTTAAATCGCCCGACGGCGAAATCACTGTGGATTTTCGCGGCAAGGCGCCGGGACGCGGCGCGTATGTGTGCCCCAACACCGACTGTCTCAAACGGGCCATCAAGTCCAAGGCCCTGGAGCGGGGCTTTGCAACGGCCATCCCCCAGTCGGTTTACGATACCCTTGTGGAGAGA
This sequence comes from Candidatus Avoscillospira sp. LCP25S3_F1, assembly GCF_052117125.1. NCBI lineage: Bacteria > Bacillati > Bacillota > Clostridia > Eubacteriales > Oscillospiraceae > Candidatus Avoscillospira > Candidatus Avoscillospira sp. LCP25S3_F1. The sequence continues at coordinate 6,577 of NZ_JBQKJT010000015.1, forward strand.
ATGGAGGCGGGAGACGATGGATCGTAATCGTGCGTTGAACCTGCTGTCCCTGGCGCGCAAGGGCGGCAATATCCAGCTGGGCGAGGAGAACGTGGGCGCGGCCAGCCGCGCCGGTCAGGCCCGGCTCATTGTGGTGGCGTCCGACGCCGCCGACAACACCTATGGCCGGGTGAAAACCTTCTCCCATGCCGGTAAAACCACGTTTATCCGCGTGCCCTATACGAAAGAGGAATTGGGTCACGCCTGCGGCCGCGCCGTGTGCGCCATGGCCGCCATCACCGATGTGGCGCTGGCCAGAGCGTTTGTCAACGCCCTGGGTCAGCCGGAGAAGTACGCCGAGCTGTTGGCCGACCTGGACCGCCGGGTGGAGCGGGTCCAGCAGCGGCGGCGGGAGGAAAAGGCCCATCGCAACAATATCAAACACGGGAAAAAGTAACTCGGAGGTGGCTATATGAGTTTAATGAAATATCGCATCCACGAGGTCGCCAAGGACTTCGGGGTACCCACCAAGGTCATGATGGAGCTGTACGAGAAGCACTTCGGCAAGCCCAAGAACCATATGCAGGTCCTGGAGGAAGACCAGCTGAATCTGCTGTTTGACGTATTTACCAAGAGCCATCAGGTGGCGTCGCTGGAGGAGGCCCTGAAGGCCACCGGTGAGACCAAGGCTCCGGCCAAGACTGCGGAAAAGCAGGAGCACAAGCCGGCTGAGGCCCCCAAGGCGCCCGCGGCCAAGAAGGAGAACAAGCCCGCCCCCCAGAGCGAGCAGAAGAAAGAGCAGCCCAAGAAGGACGAACGCCGCCGCGAGCGCCGTGTGGTTGACACCTCCGCCGTTACGGTCAACGCCGAGCGGTTCGACGACCGGGTGGACTCCCTGGTGTCCGAGCGTATGCAGAACGCCAAGGGCGGCAAGCAGCGCATTGGCGGCAAGCAGGGCAGCAACAACAAGAAGAAGGGCAACTTCGGCAACAAGCGCCGCAACGAGGAGCAGGAGAAAATGCGCCGGCTCCAGCTGGAGATCGCCAAGAAGACGCCCCTTACCGTTAAAATCCCCGACGAGATCACCGTGGGCGAGCTGGCCAGCCGCATGAAGAAGACGGCTGCTGAGGTCATCAAGCAGCTCATCAAGCTGGGCGTCATGGCCGCCGTCAATCAGGTCATCGACTACGATACCGCCGCATTGGTTGCCATGGAGCTGGGCTGCAAGGTGGAGAAGGAAGTCGTTGTCACCATCGAAGAGCGCCTCATCGATGACCACGAGGATACCGCCGACGAGCTGCAGCCCCGCAGCCCTGTTGTCGTGGTCATGGGCCACGTCGACCACGGCAAGACGTCGCTGCTGGACGCCATCCGGAAGACCAACGTGGTCTCCGGCGAGGCCGGCGGCATCACCCAGCACATCGGCGCCTATCAGGTGGAAATCAACAACCAGCCTATCACCTTCCTGGATACTCCCGGTCACGCCGCCTTTACGGCCATGCGCGCCCGCGGCGCCATGTGTACCGATATCGCCATTCTGGTGGTGGCTGCCGACGACGGCATCATGCCCCAGACCGTCGAGGCCATCAACCATGCCAAGGCCGCGGAAATTCCCATCATCGTGGCCATCAATAAGATGGATAAGCCCGAGGCCAACCCCGACCGCATCAAGCAGCAGATCACCGAATACGATCTGGTGCCCGAGGAGTGGGGCGGCGACACCATTATGGTGCCCATCTCCGCCAAGAAGGGCGAGGGCATCGACAACCTGCTGGAGATGGTCCTGCTGACCGCCGAGATGCAGGAGCTGAAGGCCAACCCCAACCGCCGCGCCAAGGGTACCGTCATCGAGGCCCGGCTGGACAAGACCCGCGGCCCCATTGCTACCCTGCTGGTCCAGAACGGCACCCTGCACCAGGGTGATATCATTATTGCCGGTACCGCCGTGGGCCGTGTCCGCGTCATGACCAATGACAAGGGCAAGACCGTTAAGGAAGCCGGTCCCTCCGTCCCCGTGGAGATCACAGGTCTGGGCGAAGTACCCGGCGCCGGCGACATCTTCAACGCCGTCGAGGACGAGCGCATGGCCCGCCAGCTGGTGGAGGAGCGCAAGGCCGAGGAGAAGGCCCGCGCCGCCAAGGCCATGACCAAGGTCACCCTGGATGATCTGTTTGCCCAGATTCAGGAGGGCAACATGAAGGAGCTGAACATCATCGTCAAGGCCGATGTGCAGGGCTCCGCCGAGGCGGTCAAGGCCAGCCTCCTGAAGATTTCCAACGACGAGGTCCGCGTGAAGGTCATCCACACCGGCGTTGGCGCCATCAATGAGTCCGACGTGCTGCTGGCCTCCACGGCAAACGCCATCATTGTCGGCTTCAACGTCCGCCCCGATGCCGCTGCCGCCGCTTCGGCCCAGCGCTCCAAGGTGGATATGCGGATGTACCGCGTCATCTATGACGCCATCAACGAGATCGAAGCCGCTATGAAGGGTATGCTGGACCCCAAGTTCCGGGAAGCCGTCATCGGCCACGCCGAGGTCCGCGAAACCTACAAGGTTTCCTCCGTGGGCACCGTCGCCGGCTGCTACGTCAAGGACGGCAAGATCACCCGGGATGCCCAGGTCCGCGTTCTGCGCGACAATATTGTCATTCACGAGGGTGTGCTGGGCTCCTTGCAGCGCTTCAAGGACTCCGTCAAGGAAGTGGCGGCCAACTATGAGTGCGGCATCACCATCGACAAATTCAACGATATCAAGGAAGGCGACGTCTTTGAGTGCTTCGTCATGGAGCAGATCAAGGACTAAGCGTTCCGCGCCAGTGTGCAAACATTGGCAGGCATATACGGAATGCAAGTAATTTGCAGGGCGGGGGCATGTCCCCCGCCGCCACCAACCGACACCGTACCGAATAAGGCGGGGGTTTGCCCCGTCCGACACGGTGCGGTATCATCGTTTCTAAGGAGGTCCATTACTATGGCATCCAATCGCATCGGAAGAATCAACGAGGAGATCCAGCGGGAGCTGGCAGAGTTGCTGCGCACGCTCAAGGACCCCCGCGTCCAGGCCATGATCTCCGTGACCCGTGTGGAGACCACCGGCGATCTCCGCTATGCCAAGGTCTATATCAGCGTCCTGGAAAAGGAACGGAGCCGCGATGTTTTGAAGGGCCTCAAGTCCGCCGGCGGCTTCCTGCGCCGGGAGATCGGCAACCGGCTTCAGCTGCGGTATACGCCGGAGCTGGTCTTTGAGCTGGACGACTCCATTGAACACGGCGCGCACATTTTTGATCTCATTGCCAAGCTCCACGACCAGGAGGAGCAGAGGGGGGAACACCATGACGAGGAGTGAAGCCGCGGCGTGGCTGCTGGCCCATGACCACTTCTGTATTTTGACCCACCGGAATCCCGACGGCGACACCATCGGCTGTGCCGTGGGCCTGTGCCGCGGCCTGCGGAGTTTGGGTAAGACGGCCCACATTCTCCGGAATCCCCAATTTGGCCCCCGCTACGCCAAGTGGTACGACGGGCTGCTCTGTGAGGAGCCTGCTGCTGATCATATCCTGGTCTCTGTGGACATCGCTTCCGAGTCCCTGCTGCCGGATAATGCGCAGGCATTGGCCGGGAAGATTCAGCTGGCATTGGATCACCACGGTTCCAATACGGGCTATGCCCATTGTGACTGTGTGGAGCCGGATTTGGCTGCCTGTGGTGAGTTGATTTTCGGCGTTCTGCGGGAGCTCCACGTGGACCTGACGGCGGATACGGCTTCGGCCCTCTACCTGGCCGTGTCCACGGATACCGGCTGCTTCCAGTACGCCAATACCACGTCCAACACCCTGCGGGTGGCGGCGGAGTTGATCGACGCGGGCTGTGACGCATATCCCATCAACAAAGAGTTTTTCGGCACCCGGTCCATTTCCCGCCTGCGGCTGGAATCCCGGCTCACCGACAGCCTGGAATTCTTTGCCGGCGGCACGGTGGCCCTCTCCCACATTCCCCTGTCCTGGATGGAGGAGCTGGGCCTGCGGGAGGAGGAACTGGACTCCATTTCCGGCTTTTCCCGCAACGTGTCCGGCGTGCAGATCGGCATCACCATCCGGGAGCAGGCCGGCGGACGGCAAAAAGTGTCTCTGCGGACGGCCAGCTGTGCCAATGCGTCGGCCATCTGTGCGCACCTGGGCGGCGGCGGCCACAAGGCGGCGGCGGGCGCCACGGTGACGGCCTCCTATGAGGAAGCGCGGGCCATGGTGCTGGACGCCCTGCGGGCCGAAGGCATTGAGGTGTGATATGGCGGCAAACGGCATTGTCATAGTGGACAAGCCCCAGGGCTGGACGTCCCAGGACGTGACGGCCAAGCTGCGGGGCGTGTTCCACCAGAAGCGCATTGGCCACGGCGGTACGCTGGACCCCATGGCCACCGGTGTTCTGCCGGTGTTTGTGGGCCGGGCCACCCGGGCTGTGGAGTTTTTTGAATCAGCAGAAAAGGGTTATGAAGCGGGGCTGTGCCTGGGCCGTGTTACCAACACCCAGGACACCACCGGCGAGACGTTGGAGGAACATCCCGTCACCGTGAGCCGGGCCGACGTGGAAGCCGTACTGCCCCGATTCACCGGAGAAATCGACCAGATTCCACCCATGTATTCGGCGGTGAAAATTAACGGCCAAAAGCTGTACCAGCTGGCCCGCCAGGGAAAAGAGATTGAGCGGAAGCCCCGCCGCATCACCATTCACAGCCTGCGGCTGCTGGAGGGCGACGATCTGAGGCTGGAGGTGCTCTGCTCCAAGGGAACGTACATCCGCACGCTGTGCCATGACATCGGCACGGCGCTGGGCTGCGGCGGCTGCATGTCCAGTCTGCGGCGGACCAAGGCCGGGTGTTTTGCACTGGCCGACAGCATCCCCCTGGAAACCCTGATTGCCGCCGAGCATCCGGAACAGTATCTGCGGCCCGTGGACAGCCTGTTTGCAGACCTTCCGGCGGTGACGCTGACAGAGGAGCAGGTGAAGCCCTGCCGCAACGGCGCGGCTATTCCAATGGAAGGCCGGGGCCGCTGCCGCGTCTACGGCCCCAACGGAGAATTTCTCATGGTGGGTCGGTTCCGGCAGGGAAAACTCTGGACGGAAAAAAGTTTTTTTGAGGTGTGACGCCATTGGAACTACAACGTGTCATTGCCATTGGATTTTTTGACGGCGTCCATCGGGGCCACGGGGCGTTGCTGACCAGAGCCCGACAAGTGGCGGACCGGCTGGGACTGCCTGCGGCGGCTGTGACCTTCGACCATCACCCGGCCTCGGTGCTGGGCGGCCGCACCGTACCGCTGCTCAGTACGCCGGAGGAGCGGGCGGGCCTGATGGTGCGGCTCTACGGCATGGACGAGGTGTTGATCTGCCACTTTGACCGGGAGATGGCCCAGATGCCCTGGCGGTCCTATGTCAGCGACCTGCTGCACCGGCAGTATGGGGCGGTCCATGTGGTCTGCGGCGAGGACCACCGGTTTGGATGGCGGGGCGAAGGCGACGCCGTCCGGCTCCAGCAGCTGTGTACCCGGCTGGGGATGGGCTGCGACGTGATCCCCAAGGTGGAGATGGGCGGCAGCGCCGTCTCCTCCACCCGTATTCGGACCTTACTGGAACGGGGCGATGTGGCCGGGGCCAATGCGCTGCTGGGCCATCCCCACTGTCTGACGGGCCGGGTGGTCCACGGCCGCCAACTGGGCCGCCAGCTGGGCACCCCTACAGCCAACCTGCTGCTGCCAGACGGCGTCTTGGCTCCGGCCTACGGCGTCTATGCCACCCGGGTCTGGGTGGGGGAACGGTCCTATGCCGCCGTGGCAAATGTGGGCGTCCGGCCCACGGTGGACGGCCTGGGCGCTGTAACCGTGGAACCGTGGCTGCTGGATTTTACAGGAAATTTATATGACCGGGAAGTTCGGGTCGATTTTTACGAATTTCTTCGACCGGAGCAGAAATTTGACGGGTTAGACCAGCTTCGTGAGGCTATTTTGTTGAATGCCGACCAGACCCGCGCCTATTTTGCCCACCGGGACCCGCCGGAGACTTCGGAATTCTCCCTTTACAATAGGGAGAATGATGTGATAAACTAAAAACCATATCAGTGCTTGTCATGCTGATAAATTTTATGATGAAAGTAGAGTTGATTCGTCCCAAATGGACAGTACAGGTAATTTAGTGATGATCGTGGCCCTGTTGGCCCTGGTCGCCATGTCCGGCTATTTTTCCGCCACAGAAACGGCCTTTACATCACTCAACCGCATCCGTCTGAAAAACCGCGCCGAAAACGGCGACCGCCGGGCCGCCAAAACGCTGGCGCTGGCGGAGGATTACGACAAGCTGCTCTCCACCATTCTCATCGGAAACAACATCGTCAACAACGTGGCCACCACCATCGGCGCTGTGCTGTTTATTAAGCTCATCGGCGAGACCCGTGGTCCTACGGTGTCTGCTACCGTGCTCACAGTTGTCATTCTGATCTTCGGCGAGGTCTCCCCCAAGAGCCTGGCCAAGGAGAATCCAGAAGCCTGGGCTATGTTTGCCACGCCGCTGCTGCGATTCTTCACCTGGGTTCTGACTCCGGCCAATTTTCTGTTCACCATGTGGAAAAAACTCCTGTCGCTGGTGTTTCGCAACAACGGCGACGACGGCATCACCGAAGAGGAGTTGGTGGGCATGGTCGATCAGGCGGAGAATGAGGGCGGTCTCGACGAGCACGAGAGCGATTTGATCCGCAACGCCATCGAGTTCAGCGATTTGGAGGTGTCGGAGATCCTGACGCCCCGGGTGGACCTGGTGGCAGCCGAGGATACCGCCACCGTGGAAGAGGTGGCGCGGCTGTTTGTGGAGAGCGGATATTCCCGTCTGCCCATCTATCACGACAACATCGATAATATTATTGGCCTGATCCATGAGAAGGACTTTTACGCGGCCCGTTATCGCGGTCTCAGCGATATCTTCCATCTGAAAGCCCCCATTCAGTACACCACCGGTACCACTAAGATTTCCGAACTGCTGCGGATGCTCCAGCGGAACAAGGCGCATATGGCCGTTGTGGTTGACGAGTACGGCGGCACCGAGGGCATTGTCACCATGGAGGACATCATGGAGGAACTGGTAGGCGAAATCTGGGATGAGCACGATGAAGTGGTGGAGCTGTTCCGCAAACAGGAGGACGGCAGCTACCTCATCGGCTGTACCGCCGATCTGGACGACCTGTATGATCTGTTTGAAGTCAAGGGCAGTGACGACTCCGACGCCGTCACCGTGTCCGGCTGGGTCATGGAGCAGGTGGGCCGGGTGCCGGAGATCGGCGACCACTTCCAGGCCGAAGGCCTGGATGTCACCGTTACCAAGGTGGAGCACCGCCGGGTTATGGAAATTCAGGTCCGCATTCTGGAGGAAGAACCCGACGACGAGACGAAAAACGGCAAGAAAAACGGTAGATCTGAGAGATAACCGTCAGGGCGCGCTGCTGCGGCAGCGCGCCCTGTTTTGCGGCTTATCCGCATTGCACCTGTGTGTCCACCAGCCACCGCGGACACACGGCGGGTAGACAGTCCAAAAATCCAGTCAAAACTTTTGTGGATTATAGAAACGATTACAAAAACCGAGGCGCTGCTCCAGGGCAGCGCCTCGGTTTTTATTCTGCAATTACTCCCGGTCGGGGGAGAAGTTCTTGCCGAACTGCAAGTCAGAGAATTTGTCGTTCTTATGGGCGACACGGGTTTTTTCCAGATCGCCGTCATCGTTGGGACCGATGACTTTTTCCAGATTCTGTTCAATCTGGTGGGCAATTTCTTCGGTCTCGCGCTCCTGCTGGGCTTCGGCCTCGCGGATTTTGTCTACGGGTACCTGAACGGTAATGGGCTCCACGGTTTCCTTCTTGGGGGCCGGGGGCTCGGCGTGGAAGTCAAAGGAGGAGGCAGAGGGCTGGGGACCCAGATTCATGAGCTTGAGATTATTCAGCAGGTCCAGATGACGGGCCACATCCTTTTCAATGATCTCAATGAAGTTCCGGGCGGCCTGCTTGGCCCGCTCAATGCGGTCCTCTTCGGCGCTGATCTGCTGCTGGGATTCCTGAATCTTGGCGCGGACAATGTTTTCCGCCTGACTGGTCAGCTGGGCGCATTTCTTCTCCGCCTCAGCCACCATGGTATCGGAGGTCTTCTGAGCAGCCACCAGAGCCTTTTTCATGCTGTCTTCCTGGGTGCGATACTCTTCCAGCTTTTCCACCAGAATTTTCATCTTGCTTTTGAGGACGGCGTTCTCCTTGTACAGAGTGATATAGTCCTCGGTCAGCGGCTCGAGAAATTCGTCGACGCTGGCCATGTCATAGCCGCCGAACACAGCTTTGACAAATGTTTTTTCTTCGATCTCCTGAGGGGTAAACACAGGGCAGGGCTCCTTTCAGCGATTACAGATACACGCCGTTGTTTTCCAGCTGATCGATAACATCCCCAATGATATCCACATTGTAGGGCGTAATCAGGTAGGTGGAAATGGCGATTTTCTTGATCTTGCCGTCGAGAGCGTAGGCACAGCCGGAGAGGAAATCCACCAGGCGGCGGGCGATGGCGGCATCGGTCTTCTCCAGATTCAGCACCACGGCGTGCTTGGCCCGCAGGTGCTCGGCGATTTCGGTAACGGTGTCAAAGGATTCGGGCTTGACAAGAATGACCTGCATCTGCACCGTGGGGTGGATGCTGACGACTTTGTTGCTGCGGGTGTCGTTATTGACCGTGGCGGTGGCGGAACCGAGACCCAGATCGTTCATATCGTAGGCCGGAGCTACAGAAGATTTCGAGGCCGGGGGTACATTGGGAGCCTCGTCGTTGAGGCCGTCATCATAGTTATCAAAGTCCTCCGAGTCCTCGGAGAAGGGCTTGGCTAAACGCTTGAGTTCGTCCATAAAACGCATGTTGCAAAATCCTCCTATTAGTAAAAACGATCCACGTTACCTTATCCGTAATTTCGGGCGCCAAAAATGGCGGTACCCACGCGTATCATGGTGCTGCCCTCAGCAATGGCGTCGGTGAAATCGTCCGACATGCCCATAGATAGGCAGTCCATAGAAACATTATCGTACTTTTTTCCCTTAATGTCAACAAAAAGGTTGCGCATTTGTGCAAAAAACTTGGAATTATCCCCAGGATTTTGGCTGATGGGGGGAATGGCCATGAGTCCGCGCAGGTGAACGGCAGGAAATTCACCCATCCGGGCCGCTACGGCGGCGGTTTCCTCTACGGTGAATCCCGATTTGCTGGCCTCGCCGCCCACGTTGACCTCCAGCAGAATGTCCTGGACAATGCCCTGCTTGTCGGCCTCCTTCTGGATGCACTCCAGCAGAGGCAGGCGGTCCACCGACTGGATGCAGTCCACCCGTCCCACCACCTGCTTGACCTTATTGGTCTGCAAATGGCCGATAAAGTGGACAGGTACGCCCGTATAGGCGCCCAAGGGCTGCTTTTCCAGCAGCTCCTGGACCCGGTTTTCGCCGCAGCAGTCTACGCCGGCGGCGACTGCCTGCCGGACGGCGTCGGCGTTGTTCATCTTGGTAGCGGCGCACAGAAGAATTTCTTTGGGGTCGCGGCCGGCGGCCTCGGCGGCCCGGGCCATGGCGGCCCGGATGGTCTGTACATTTTCGTGGATCATGAGGTGATCACAACCTTCCCATCGTATAGTTCTTTGGCGTTGACGATAATTTCATCGCCTGGCCACAGATTGTCTGTAACCGATTTATCCAGCGACACCACGTAGCTGTCGCCGTCATCATAGAGTAGGGTGACGGGTTTCCACTGGGCGGAGGTGGTTTCGAGAATATAAACGCCGGTATTGCCCGATTCATCGGTGCGGATGGCCTCCTTGGGCACCCGCAGACCGTGGTGGAACCGGAGGATAATGTCGGCCTGCTGGCGGCGCAGCAGCGTCACCGATTGCAGGGACGATTCCGACGACAGCACCAACAGGCTCCGGCCGTTTTCGTCGTCGCCCAGACGCTCCACCTGCATGGGCAGACTTTCGCTGCCGCTGATGGCAAACTGGACCGTCACGGTGTCGCCGGCTTCCAGCTCCTCCAGGCTTTCAGTGGGAACCGCCGCCACATAGTACCAGCGAGAGCTGGTGATCAGGCGCCCGAAGGCGTTTTGATCGATGGCGGCAGGCTCCAGGGACTCCAGCTGCGCAATGGACAGGGTGGACAGCAGTTCCGGCGTCAACACCTGTTCGTAGCCGTCCACATCGCCGGAAAAATAGCCGGACACCGGGGCGTTGATGGAGGTGGTGTCACCGACGGCCTGGGTTTCCAGGGCGGTGAGCTGGGACTGGAGCTGGGCAATCTGGCTGTTGAGGACCGTCAATGCGCCGTCATCGGCGCCATGGCGGAGAATCAGACCTTTGAGCGCTGTGCTCACGTCTACACTCTCCGAAAGGGACTGACTGGCCGTCAGTTTGGCCCAGGCCGTCAACTGCTGAAAGACGGCGTCGTCCAGGGAGGTGGTGTCGCCGGCTTCGGCGGCCACGGTGGTGGCATAGGTCAGCTGTTCCAGCTGAGCCGACAGGAGTTCAATTTGATCCTGCCGTGTCTGGGCATCGGCATCGCTGTAGCCCATGGCCACCACCTGACCGGCGCCGACCTTTTCCCCTTCGCTGCGCTCCGGAACGGTAATGGCGCTGGAAGAGGTCAAGAGCTGCTCCTCCCGGACCACCCAGCCCTCCACGGAACGGCCTTCGCTGACGGAGACCTCCACGGCGAGAATGGTGGACAGGGGATCTCGAAAATAGTTCAGTGCCATGTAGCCCGCATAGAGCAGTAGAGCTGCCACGGCAATCAATACGATGATACGGTTGTAGAATTTACCGGATTTGGACAGTAGTTGCAGCTTCATGGAGACTCCTTCCGACCCCGCGGGCCGGGTGAAGCGTCACGGCGCGGGGGTTGTCTGCTCCCGCAGCGACACGGCAACGGCGGGAGAAATGGTGGATATGGCGTGCTTGTAAATCATGTTCTGCCGCCCCTCCGACTGGATGATGACGGCGTAGTTGTCATAGCCGGTGACGACGCCGCGCAGCTGGAAGCCGTTCATCAAAAAAACGGTGACCTGGGACTGCTCCCGGCGGACGGCTTTGAGAAATTGTTCCTGTAAATTGTAAGGGTGTTGCATGGGTATCTCTCCTTTGTCTGTTCCGGCCTGGGGCCGGGAATGGGATACCCATAATCTACCATGTCTATGGTGCGAAATCCCCCGAAATGCCGTCCTCCAACAGATGAAGGGCCGTTTCCAGCGTCTGATGGGCGTCCGGTTCGTCGGGTTGGACAATCCAGGCAATGGCGGGATTGCGGCGGAACCATGTCAGCTGCCGTTTGGCGTAGCGGCGGGACTCCTGCTGGATTTTCGCCACGGCTTCCTCCATGGTGATCTCGCCCCGGAGTGCCGCCATGGGCTCCTTGTAGCCGATGGCCTGGAGACTGGTGGCCGTGGGCGGCACGCCCCGATCTAACAGGGCCTGAAGTTCCTCCAGCAGCCCCTGCGCCATCATCTGTTCCACCCGCCGGTCAATGCGGGCGTAGAGGGCGGCGCGGTTTACAAAATCCAGGCCAATCCACCGGGCCTCATAGCGGGGCGGCAGCAGTTTGGTCCGGCGGTTGTGCTCGGTGATGGTAACGCCGGTTTCCAGATAGACCTCGGCGGCCCGGATGATGCGCCGGTGGTCTCCGGCGGGAAGCCGTGTATAGGAATCCGGGTCCACGGTGCGTAACAATTCCCGAATGGGTTCGATGCCCTCCCGTGCCGCCTGCTCCTCCAGATGGCGGCGGTGACCCGTGGCGGGACAGGCGAAGGAGCGGCCCAGCAGCAGGCTGTCCAAATACAGCCCCGTGCCGCCGCAGACAATGGCCCGTTTCCCCCGCGCCAGAATATCCCGAAGGCATTGGTCCGCCATCTCCACATAGCGGCTGACGGAAAAATCCTCGGCGGGGTCAATGACGTTCATCATATGATGGGGGATGCCGTCCATTTCCTCTGCCGTAGGCGTGGCAGTGCCGATGTCCATATGGCGGTAGAGCTGCATGGAGTCACAGGACAGCACCTCGCCGTCCAGCGCCTTGGCCAGCCCAATGGCCAGACCCGTTTTTCCCGACGCCGTGGGTCCCACCACAGCGATGATATCGTGCATAGGGCGTTCCTCCTTAGCCGCGGCCGAACCGGCGTTCCAGCTGACCGCGGGTGACGGTGATGCAGACCGGGCGGCCGTGGGGACAATGCTGGATGTCAGGCCGGTACAAAACTTGGGCCACCAAATCGGCCAATTCGGCGTCGGTGGTATGCCAACCGGCCTTAATGGCTGCTTTACAGGCGATGGAATGGAGAATATGGTCCCGCAAAGCTGCCGGGTCCGCCCGGCGGCCCTCAGACAGGGCTGTGGCCAGGGCTTGCAGGGTGGCTTCGGCCTGCTCCTGGGGCAGATCGGCGGGAATTTGCCGCACCATCACAGCGACGTCGCCAAATTCTTCCACGGTAAAGGCGAACTGCTCCAACAGCTCCGCGTTTTCCAGCAATGCCGCCGCCTCCTGGCGGGATACCTCCACGGGAATGGGCGTCAGCAGCTGTTGGCCCATGATCTGCTGTTCCGAGGCCCGCAGCTTTTCAAACAGCAGCCGTTCATGGGCGGCATGCTTGTCCAAAAACAGCAGTTCTCCGTTCTGTTCAATGACAATGTAGGTGTTCAGGACTTCCCCCACAATGCGGTAATCGGGGACCTCCGGCATGGAAAGGGTCTGCTGCTCCGGCTCCACCGGTGCGGATTCCACAGCCAGGGGGGCGGTGGGGGAGCCGAAAGAGAGCATTTCCGCCTCCGTGGGCAGAAAGTCCAGCCGCTCCTCCGATTCGGCGTCGGACTGGCCAACGGGCGGGGCTGCTGGCGTCACCGGGGCCGCAATGGGAATCGGCGGTTCCACGGTGCGGGGGGCAAATACCGCTGACATGGTCTCTTTTTTCGGCGTGACTTTGGGGGCGTCGGCCACGGCCTGGGCAAACTCCCGGAACTGGGAGGCGTCCATGGTCTTGAAAAAATCCTGTTTCGGCTGGGGCGCGGCAGCGGGCGCCGGGTCCTTGGTCAACTTCAATTCGGGCCGGTCCACCGCGTGGGACAAGGCCCCCAACACACCGTAGTGGACGGCGTCAAAGACGGCCCGTTCCGACAGAAACCGGACCTCCGTTTTGGCCGGATGGACATTGACATCCACCAGATGGGGCGGCAGGTCCAGATGGAGTACGCAGCAGGGGAATCGGCCCTGCATCATCTGATTCTGATAGGCCTGTTCCAGGGCCGAGGTCAGCAGTTTGGACTTGACCGGGCGGCCGCCCACGAAAAAGTGCTGGCCCGACCGGTTGCCCCGGGTAGCCGTGGGCTTTCCCACAAAGCCCCGGAGGGTATAGTGTTCCCAATGGCTGTCCACCGGCACCAATCCGGCGGAAAACTGCCGCCCGTAGACGCAATAGACAGCACTGCGCAGGTCCCCGTCGCCGGGGGTGCTCAGCAGCTCCTGACCGTCCTTCAAAAAGCGGATGGCCACGTCGGGATGGGAAAGGGCCTGCCGCTGCACGGCGGCGAAGACGTGGGAGCTCTCGGTGGCGTCGGATTTCATGAACTTCATCCGGGCCGGGGTGTTGTAAAAGAGGTCCCGGACGAGAATGGTGGTGCCGTCGGGGCATCCGGCCTCGGTGTGTTCCGTGACCTGACCGCCCTCCAGATGGAGCGCCGTACCGGAGGCCGCCCCGGTGAGTCGGGTTAAAAGGTCGATGCGGCTGACACTGGCAATGGCGGCCAGGGCTTCGCCCCGGAATCCCATGGTCACAATGGACGAAAGATCATCGGCACAGCGCAGTTTGCTGGTGGCGTGACGGAGAAAGGCCGTCTCCGCGTCGTCGGGGCCCATGCCGCAGCCGTCATCGGTGACGCGCAGGAAGGTCATGCCGCCGTTTTGAATCTCCACGGTAATGTGTCTGGCTCCGGCGTCCACGGCGTTTTCCAGCAGTTCCTTGACGACGCTGGCCGGACGCTCCACCACCTCGCCGGCGGCGATGAGATCGGCCACATGGGCTGACAGCTGTTGAATGACTGCCATGCGATCAACCCAACCCTTCCAGTTGGAGTAGTCCCAGGCCCATGCCGTTGAGGATGGCATGGAGGATCATGGAGGCCCAAATGCTGTCGGCCTTGGAATAGGTCCAGGCCAGGGCGATGCCGCCGGGCAGATAGCCGATGGAGGCCAGCAGCGCGGCCTGCCAGCCGATCTGCGGAATATAGGCCACCACGTGGATAACGGCAAAGACAATCACGGAGACGAGGTAGGCGGCCAGGGGGCTGAGGCGGCGCAGATTGCCAAAGATGACACCGCGGAAAAGAATCTCTTCGGCAAAGGGGGCCAGGATGACGATGGAAATGGCCATGGTGGTGAATTGGGTCTTGGCCAGACCGCCCAGATAGTTGTCATTGGGCGAGGGCGGCACAATGCCCGTCAGCTGATAGACCATGCCCAGGAGCCACGTCAGGGCGTAGTACAGGACAAAGCCCAGGATGACGGCTTGGAGGAAGGGCCAGAACTTCCAGCGGCCCGTGGGAACAGAGGCCAGAAGCCACCGGCGGAACAGCAGGGCCAGAAAGAGGAAGTTCAGAGCAAAATACCAGAGGTTGGCCGTGACCTCCGCGGGCTTGACCTTCAGCAGGCCAAAGACCAGCTCCAGAACAAAGGACAGGCCGATCATATAGATGGGCAGATATACAATACCACAGATAATCTCAACCCGGGTCATGGAAGGGCCGGGAACACTCTTTTTCATCAATGCCATGGGGTCTCCTTTCTGTCCTTACAGGCCCTTGTCGGCCAGCTGTTTCAGCTGATACAGGGCGTTGAGTGCTTCAATGGGGGTCATGGTCTCCACGGTCATGGCCTGGAGCTTTTGCCGCAGTTCGTTGCCGGTCATATCCAGGAGCGATACCTGATCATCGGCAACGGGTGCCGCAGCGGGGGCGGGGACCGGCGCACCGTTGCCGGATTCCAGTTGGTGCAGCAGCTGCCGGGCCCGGCGGATGACTGAATCGGGCAGACCGGCCATTTTGGCCACGTCTACGCCGAAGGAATCGTCCGCCCCGCCGGGGACAATTTTCCGCAGGAAAATCACCTCATCCTGCTTCTTTTTTACGGCAATGTTGTAGTTTTTCACGCCTGGAAGCTCCTGCTCCATGACGGTCAGTTCATGGTAATGGGTGGCAAACAGCGTTTTGGCCCCCAGCTTTTTCCGGTCCGCCGTATGCTCCAGGACGGCCCGGGCGATGGCCATGCCGTCAAAGGTGGAGGTACCGCGGCCGATCTCATCGAGAATCAGCAGGGAGCGGGGCGTGGCGTTGCGGAGAATCTCGGCCACCTCCGTCATCTCCACCATAAAGGTGGACTGGCCCGAGGACAGGTCATCCGACGCGCCGATGCGGGTGAACAGCCGGTCCACAATGCCCAGCCGTGCCGATTTGGCCGGGACAAAGCTGCCCATCTGGGCCATGAGGACCATCAGGGCGACCTGGCGCATATAGGTGGATTTACCGGCCATATTGGGGCCGGTGAGAATGGCTACATTGTCGCCGCCGACGCCCAGGGTGGTGTCGTTGGCCACAAAGAGACTGCCCTCCAGCATCTGTTCCACCACCGGATGGCGTCCGTCCTTGATGACGATTTCGCCGGAAAAGTCCACCTCGGGGCGGCAGTAGTGGTTGTGAACGGCCACATGGGCCAGATTGGACAATACATCGGCGGTGGCTACGGCCCCCGCCGTCAGCCGCACCCGGTCGGCCTGTCCTGCCAGCCATTCCCGTACCTCGTTGAACAATTCGTATTCCAGGGAGGTGATGCGGTCCTTGGCCGTGAGAATGGTGTTTTCCAGCTCTTTTAATTCGGGGGTGATGTAGCGCTCGCAGTTGGTGAGGGTCTGCTTGCGGATGTAGTGGGCCGGAGCCTGTTCGCTGAGGCTCTTGGAAATCTCGATGTAGTAGCCGAAGACCCGATTGTATCCCACTTTCAGCGTCTTGATGCCCGTCAGTTCCTTTTCCCGGGCCTCGATTTCGGCCATAGCCCCATTGCCGCCGGACAGGATATCCCGGAGCCGGTCGGCCTCCTCGCTGTAGCCGGGGCGGATCAGCTTGCCCTCCCGGACCGTGAAGGGAGGATCGTCCACAATGGCCCGGTCGATGCGGGCTTTCAAATCAGAAAGGTCGTCCAGCTGTTCGGCCAGCGTCTGGGCCATGGACGAGTCCAACTGGCCCAGGGCGTGTTTCAATTCCGGCAGACAGGCGCAGCCGTTGGCCAGGGACAGCAGATCCCGGCCATTGGCCGTGCCGTTGACGATGCGGGCCATGACCCGTTCAAAGTCGGACACCTCCCGCAGCAGCTGCCGCAGTTCCTCCCGGTCCACGGTCTTCTGCACCAGTTCTTCCACAGCGGACAGCCGTTTGCCGATGAGGGCCGGGGAGAGAAGCGGTTTCTCCAGCCAGCTCCGCAGGAGCCGCCCGCCCAGGGCCGTAACCGTCTTGTCCAGGACCCACAGGAGACTGCCCCGCTTTTCCTTGGAACGCAGCGTCTCCGTCAGTTCCAGATTGCGGATGGCCGTCAGGTCCAGCTCCAAAAACCGGCCCGACAGATAGTAGTCCATGGCCCGGATGTGGCCCAGATCCGACTTCTGCACCCGATGAAGGGTGGCCAGCAGTGCGCCGGCGGCGCAGATCACCGCAGGCACGGCTTCCAGTCCCAGGGCAGCCAGACTCTGACGGAACTGCTGCTCCACCACAGCGGTGGCGGCGTCCAGGGCAAAAAGGGCGTCATCGCCCCGGTCCACGCAGCAGTGCAGGCGCGCTTGCAGGGCTTCCGGCAGCAGGGTCACCTCGCTGGCCTCGCCGCCCAGCAGCAATTCAGAGGGAGAGAAGCGGGCCAATTCGTTGATGGTCTGCTCCACAGCATGGGGGCCGGAGAGACAGGTGGCGTAGAAAGAGCCCGTGGATACGTCGCAGAAGCACAGGCCGAAGATACCGTCCCGGCCGTAGGCGCAGGCAAAATAGTTGTTGCGCCGTTCGTCCAGCATGGAGCTTTCAGTGACGGTGCCGGGGGTGACAATGCGGGTGATGTCCCGTTTGACCAGCCCCTTGGCCGTGGCTGGGTCCTCCATCTGCTCGCAGATGGCCACCTTGTAGCCCTTGGAGACCAGGCGGGCAATATAGCCTTCGCTGGAGTGGTAGGGAATGCCGCACATGGGGATGCGGTTGGGGTCGTTTTTCTCCTTGGTGCGGTCGCGGCTGGTGAGGGTCAGGTCCAGCTCCTGGGCAGCAGTGCGGGCATCGTCATCGAACATCTCGTAGAAGTCGCCGAGGCGGAAAAAGAGAATGCAGTCCGGATGATCGTTTTTGATCTGCCGGTATTGCTGCATCATGGGGGTCAGTTGCTGCTGGGCCATGTAGCGGCCTCCTTTGTGTGGGTGTAATAAAAAATATATCAAACTGCGCCGTGCAGGGCGGGGACTTGTCCATGTCCTGCACGCTGCGGTCATGGAATTTGGGTGGAATCTTATAGTTTTCCCATCAGGGACCAGGTGTTGGCGCCGGTAATGGTGGCGTCGGCATACTGACCGATGAGGTCCTCCGTACCGTTTTCCAGGCGGACCAGACGGTTGCCGCCGGTGCGGGCCGTCAAAACGCCGTCGTCCACGCCGTCCACCAGGACTCGGACCGTTTTGCCCACATACTCCCGGTGCTTCTCCTCGGAAATGCGGTTCTGTGCAGCGCACAGCCGGTCGAACCGGGCCAGCTTCTCCTGGCGGGTGGCCGGGTCGGGCATCTCCGCCGCCGGGGTGCCGGTGCGGGGCGAATAAATAAAGGTAAACAATGCGTCGTAGCGGACGCGCTCCACCAGGTTCAAGGTATCTTCAAATTCCGCATCGGTCTCGCCGGGAAAGCCCACAATGACGTCGGAGGTCAAAACGATATCGGGCATGACGGAGCGGGCATAGTCCACCAGCTCCAGATACTGCGCCGCCGTATAGCGCCGGTTCATCTCCTTGAGGACCCGGTCATTGCCAGCCTGGAAGGGCAGATGGATATGGCGGGCGATTTTGGGATACTGGGCCATGGTGTCAAACAGCTTTTTCGTGGCGTCCTTGGGATGGCTGGTCATAAACCGCAGCAGGAAATCGCCGGGCAGCTGGGCCAATTCCGCCAGCAGGTCCGCGAAGTCCACGCCGCATTGGAGGTCTTTTCCGTAGGAGTTGACGTTCTGCCCCAAAAGGGTGATATCCCGGCAGCCGCTCTCCACCAGCTCTTTCACCTCGGCGATGACATCCTCGGGTCTGCGGCTCCGCTCCCGGCCCCGGACGTAGGGTACGATACAGTAGGTGCAGAAGTTGTTGCAGCCGTACATGATGCTGACCCAGGCCTTGAAGGCACTGGAACGGACCACCGGCAGTCCTTCGGCAATGGAGCCGGCCTCGTCCTCCGTGGCAAAGACCCGCTTGCCCGTGTCCAGGACCCGGTACAGCAGGGAGGGAAACTCCCACAGGTGGTGGGTGGAGAAGACGCCGTCCACATGGACGTAGCTCTTGCGGATTTTTTCCGCCACGGCGGGTTCGCCCATCATGCAGCCGCAGAGGAAAATCTTCTGGCCGGGGTGGCGGCGCTTGGTGTGGACCAACGCGCCCACATTGCCCAGAACCCGCTGCTCAGCGTGCTCCCGGACGGCGCAGGTATTGATCACAATGACGTCGGCCCCTTCCTCGCCGTCTTGCATGGTGTAGCCGCATTGTTCCAGCATACCGCGGATGCGTTCGGAATCGGCCTCATTCTGCTGGCAGCCGTAGGTGTCCACAAAGGCTGTGGGCAAAATGCCGGCTTCTTCCCAGCGCCGCCGGATGCGGCCGCAGAATTCCTGCTGCTGGCGCAGCTGTTCCGATGAGATCACAGTGGTCTTACGTTCCAAGGGGGTATCCTCCCATTATCGTTCAAATATCATTTTATTTTACCAGTTTTTCGTGACGTTTGCAAGGGCGGCAGCGGGAAGAAACAAGGAAGAAAAACTTCACAATTTTGCAATATTCTCGAAAAAATTCTGTGATATGATAAGAAAATCCATAGCTGTATAGCGTGTTCCGGAAAGGGTGAGCAACCATGAAAACATTTCCTACACCGGTGGAAGGCGCTCTGCGCCGCGTGACCCTCAAGGTGCCCGAGTGCATTCGCGACTGCTCCGGTATTCTGGTCTTCGGCAAGCGGATCAAGTCCCTGGTCTTTACCACCGACGTCAGCATCATCCGCAATGTCAACGCCGACGCCGTCATTGCCGTCTATCCCTTTACGCCCCAGCCCATCATCACCCAGGCCCTGATGCTGGCCGCCGATATTCCGGTGTTTGTGGGCGTGGGCGGCGGTCTGACCCAAGGGCCCAGAGTGGTGAACCTGGCCATGTTCGCCGAAATGCAGGGCGCCATGGGCGTGGTGGTCAACGCGCCTACCACCAATCAGGTTATTGCCGAGGCGGCCCAGACCATCGACATTCCCGTGGTGGTCACCGTGGCCCGGGCCGACGAGGATTTCGAGGGGCGTATGGAGGCCGGCGCCAGCATTTTCAACGTCTCCGCCGCCGCCAATACACCCGAGGTGGTCCGCATTATCCGGCAGCGGTTCCCCAACGTCCCCATCATCGCCACCGGCGGCGCCGATGAGGATGCTATCCGCCGGACCATTGCGGCCGGCGCCAACGCCATCACCTGGACGCCGCCCTCCTGCGGCGAAATTTTCAAGGATATCATGAAGGCCTATCGGGAAGGACGCAGCTATGATTCGGTCCATCGGGACTAGATCCATAGGAAAAAACATATGAATAACATAGGCATTTTTATAGCTGCCTCTTGCGAGCCGAGCATTCCTATTGTATAATGGGGATAACCTGGGAGGTGTTGACCATGAAGATATCCACCAAGGGCCGCTATGCCCTGCGCATTATGATTGATTTGGCCCAACATCCGGGCGAGGACGCCGTTTCCCTGCGGGATATTGCCGAGCGGCAGGAGGTTTCGGCCAAGTACCTGGAGCTGATTGTCTCCGTGCTCAACAAAGCGGGCTTTGTCAACAGTACCCGCGGCAAGTCCGGCGGTTATCGCCTGTCCCGCAAGCCGGAGGAGTACACCGTGGGGTCCATCCTCAAGCTGACGGAGGGTTCGCTGTCGCCGGTGGCCTGCCTGGAAAACCGCCGCTGCACCTGCAGCCGCGCCACCCGCTGTGAGACGCTGCCGCTGTGGCTCCGCCTGGACCAGCTGATTGACGACTATCTGGAGAGCGTCACTCTGCGAGACCTGGTGGACCAGACCATCGCATCGGAAGTGGAGGAGCACTGATTCACAAACGCCTGCCGACCATCGCGGCAGGCGTTCTTTGCCGCTGGGATTGTGGGGTTTGAAACGATGGACGCAAACAGCAGGGAGGGCTGCGGCCCCGCTGCTGTTTTTTTGTGCCTGAAAAAATTTTTCTGGAGATGCTTTACAAGGCTTATACTTCGTGATATGATGTATTACACGAAAGGAGGTATTATATGGATATTCAACTGAAGCGGGGCCTTTTGGACGTCTGTGTGCTGGCGGCCATCAAAAGCGAGGATTCCTACGGCTACAAAATCATTAAAGATATGAAGCCGTATATTGCGTTGTCTGAATCGACGCTGTATACCATTTTGAAACGGTTGGAAACGGCCAAGATGCTGACGGTCCGAACGGCGGAGCACGGAGGCAGGCTTCGGAAGTACTACCATATAACAGAAGCGGGGCTGGAGCGGATTGAGGAATTCAAGGAAGAATGGAAAGAAATTCTGGCCATTTATCAATTTGTGACAAAGGAGGATGGGGAGGATGGATAAACAGACATTTCTGGCGCGGCTGCGGACGGGGCTGTCCGGCCTGCCGCAGGAGGATATGGAAGAGCGCCTGACGTTTTACAGCGAGATGATCGATGACCGGGTGGAAGAGGGCTGTACCGAAGCGGAAGCCGTGGCGGAGATCGGCCCGGTGGAGGCGGTGCTGTCGCAGATCGTGGCGGAGATTCCTCTGACGAAACTGGTCAAGGAGAAAGTGAAGCCCAAACATACGCTCCGTCCCTGGGAGATTGTGCTGCTGCTGGTGGGCTCGCCGCTGTGGCTGTCCCTGCTGGTCAGTGCCGCCGCCATTGTATTGTCTTTTTACATCGTTGTATGGTCGGTGATCCTTTCCCTGTGGCTGGTGGAAAGTGCGCTGATCGGCTGTGCATTGAGCGGTGTGGTCCTGGGCGTGGTGTTTGCCGGCCGGGGCAATGTGTTGGCGGGCATTGCCGTCGTCGGTGTAGGGCTGACCTGTGCGGGCCTGTCCATTTTCCTGTTCTTCGGCTGCAAGGAAGTGACCAAAGGCATTTTGCGTCTGACCGGGCAACTGATCCTGGGACTGAAAAATTGCTTTGTCAAAAAGGAGGCGGCAGCATGAGTAAGATGGTAAAAGCGTGGCTGATGATTGCGACGGTCCTGGTGGTGCTGGGCGTCCTGATGTTCGGTGTGGTCATGACCATCAACCGCTGGGAATTTTCCAGGCTCGGCACGGTAAAATATGAGACGAACACCTATGAATTCGATGAAGAAATCCGGGACCTGTCCATCCATACCGACGCGGCGGACCTGCTGTTTGTCCCGTCCGACGACGGAAGCTGCAAAGTGGTCTGCTATGAACGGCAGATGATGCACCACACCGTGGAGGTGGAAAACGGCACGCTGTTCATTCGTGCGGTGGACGCGAGAGCGTGGTATGAATCCATTGGCATCACCTTGGAAACGCCGAAACTCACCGTTTATCTGCCCCAAAAGGAATACAGCGCCCTTGTCATCGACGGCAGCGTGGGCACGGTGGAGCTGCCCGACGCGTTTTCGTTTGAAAGCGTGGAGATCTCCGGCGATACCACCAACGTCCTGTGCCGGGCCTCCGTCTCCCAACAGATCAAGATCACGCTGGATGTGGGAGACATTCAGCTGGAACATCTGTCGGCGGATTCCCTGGAACTTACGTCGGATACCGGCGATGTGACTGTTTCTTCCGTGACCTGCGCCAATGCAATGCAGGTGGAAGTGGACACCGGCTCGGCCCGGCTCACCGATGTGGCATGCGGCAGTCTGACGGCAACCGCCGACACCGGCGACATTCTGCTGGAGCGGGTGACGGCCACCGGCGCCATGACGCTCCAAAGCGAAATCGGCGCGGTACAGTTCCTCGGCTGCGATGCCGGAGAACTCCACATTGTGACCGATACCGGTGACGTGACAGGCACTCTGCTGTCGGAAAAAGTGTTCCTGGCGGAAAGCGACACGGGGGAAATTGACCTTCCCAAAACCGTCACCGGCGGCGTCTGCGAGATTCGTACAGACACCGGCGACATTCAAATTCAATTGGAGTAACACAGGGGCGCGGGCCGTGAAAAACCCGCGCTCTTTTCCTGCAAAATATTTTCCTAGGAATTTAATAGGTTTATCTTGACAGCGGGGAAATTATGGTGTAGTATAAGCACATAAAACAGATAGGAATAAAGGGAAAGAAAATTTCCCGATGTGTGCATCATAGAAACGAGGAATGTATCATGCTGCGAGTTTACGCTGACAACGCGGCCACCACCGCCATGAGCCCTGCGGCCAAGGCCGCCATGCTGCCGTATTTCGATGAAATCTACGGCAACCCCTCCAGCCCCCACAGCTTTGGGCAGGCGGCGGCCGCCGCTTTGCAGGAGTCCCGGGAAACCGTGGCCCGCTGCCTGGGGGCCACGGCCGACGAGATCACCTTCACCTCCGGCGGCAGCGAGGCCGACAATCAGGCCATCCTGTCCGCTGCGGCGGCAGGGGAGAAGCAGGGCAAGCGCCATATGATCTCCACGGCCTTTGAACACCACGCCGTCCTCCACACCCTGCAAAAGCTGGAGCGCCAGGGATGGGAAATCACCCTGCTGCCGGTCCACGAGGACGGTATCGTCCGGGTGGAGGAAGTCAAGGCGGCCATTCGCCCCGATACGGCGCTGATCACCATTATGTTCGCCAACAACGAAATCGGCACCATCCAGCCCATCGCGGAGATCGGCGCGGTATGTCGCGAAAAGGGTGTGTTGTTCCACACCGACGCCGTCCAGGCGGCAGGTCACCTGCACATCGACGTGGCGGCCCAGAACATCGATCTGCTGTCCCTGTCGGGCCACAAATTCCACGGTCCCAAGGGCGCGGGCGTCCTCTACGTCCGCAAAGGCGCCCTGCGGCTGCAAAACCTCATCGAGGGCGGCGGCCAGGAGCGGGGCAAACGGGCCGGTACGGAAAACCTTCCGGCCATCGTGGGTATGGCCGTGGCGCTGGACGAGGCCTGCAAGCATCTGGATCAGCATACCGCCTATGTGACGAAGCTGCGGGACCGGCTCATTGCGGGGCTTTCTCAAATCCCCTATGCCCGGCTCAACGGCAGCGCTGAGCACCGTCTGCCCGGCAATGTCAATTTCAGTTTCCCCGGCGTGGAGGGCGAGGCATTGCTGCTGCTGCTGGATTCCATGGGTGTGGCCGCTTCCTCCGGTTCGGCCTGCACCTCCGGTTCTCTGGACCCCAGCCATGTGCTGCTGTCCATTGGTCTGAGCCATGAAGTGGCCCACGGCTCTCTCCGTCTGAGCCTGTGCCACACCAATACAGAAGAAGAAGTCGATCACATTCTGGCCGTGGTACCTCAGGTGGTCCAGCGGCTGCGGGATATGTCTCCCGTGTGGAAAGATATGATGAAGAAGGAGGCCGTCTGAGATGGCATACAGTGCAAAGGTCATGGACCATTTTATGAACCCCCGCAATGTGGGCGAGCTGGACAACGCCAACGGCGTTGGCGAAGTGGGTAACGCCAAGTGCGGCGATATTATGAAGATCTACCTGGATATCCAGGACGATGTCATTCAAGATGTACGCTTCAACACCTTCGGCTGCGGCGCGGCCATTGCCACCAGCTCCATGGCTACGGAGCTCATCAAGGGCAAAACCATTGAGGAGGCCATGGAACTGACCAACAAGGCCGTGGTGGAGGCCCTGGACGGCCTGCCCCCCGTAAAGCTCCACTGCTCCGTCCTGGCAGAGGAAGCCGTCCAGGCGGCGCTGCGGGACTACTATGAGCGCAAGGGCGCGCCGGTGCCGGAAAAATTGCAGCCCCGCTGCTCCGGCAGCTGCGATCATTGCCACTGCCCGGCATAACCGTTTTTGTCAACAGTTCAATACAAATAGATACCCCCCAACGCCGCCGCCGTCCCTGCCCCCTTGGGACGGCGGCGGTGTTTTTACGATTTGTTGATTGCCGGTGGCCGGCAGTCGTAGTATAATGGGGACAAATTGTGAAGAAATGGGGGATACTGTGCAGTTAAAGCTGGTGAAGCTGTCAGAGCAGTACAGAGAGCAGCTCCGTGAGATGATGGAGGAATGGTGTGCTGCCGGGGAGCAAATTGTACCATATGCCATTGTAAAATCCGATTATCGTGCATTTGACACCTATCTGGACAACCTGGAGATCCGGGAACCGACCGACGGTCTGGTACCGGATTCCACATTTTTTTGTCTGGATTTGGACAGAAACCGCTTTGTGGGGGCCGTCAATATCCGTCACACGCTCAATGAATATTTGCTGCTGCACGGCGGCCATATCGGAGACGGCGTTCGCCCGTCGGAACGGCGCAAGGGGATTGCGACCAAAATGATCGCATTGGCCCTGGAGGAATGCCGTAACCTGGGGCTGGAGAAGGTGCTGATGGTATGCGACAAGGACAATATTGCATCCGCCAAGAGCATCCGAAACAACGG
This sequence comes from Candidatus Avoscillospira sp. LCP25S3_F1, assembly GCF_052117125.1. Taxonomy (NCBI): domain Bacteria; kingdom Bacillati; phylum Bacillota; class Clostridia; order Eubacteriales; family Oscillospiraceae; genus Candidatus Avoscillospira; species Candidatus Avoscillospira sp. LCP25S3_F1. Next base: position 31,460 of record NZ_JBQKJT010000015.1, read on the forward strand.
AGGGGTTTTGGAAAACGAAATCGAAACGGATGGCGTGGTGGAACAGAGATACTGGATCACGGTATAACTCGGATTTGATGTGCCGAACAATGATTTATGTACTGGGGAACGGGATAAAATGCAGAATGAACTCTTGTGTTTGACACCGGCGGAGCCGTGGCTGGCGGAACCGGCGGCGGACTATTACCGGCGGAACCGTGCGTTTCTAAAGGACTTTGAGCCGGTGCGGGAGGAACGATTTTTCACAGCCGACGGCCAGCGGGAGGTTTTGGAAAAGGAATTGCGGGACCGGGAAGCAGGCCGGGGGTATCGGTTTTATATCCAACCGGCAGAGCGGCCCCATCACATCATCGGCGTCATTGGTCTGAACAATGTGGTGTGGGGAGCGTTTCGTTCCGCGTTCCTGGGATATAAGCTGGACAGGGACTATGTCAATCGGGGCTATATGACGGCGGCGGTGTCCATGCTGGTGGACTATGCCTTTCAGGAATTGCACCTGCACCGTATCGAGGCCAATGTCATGCCGAGAAACCACGCGTCGCTCCGGGTCCTGGAAAAGAACGGGTTTGTGTGCGAGGGGCTGTCCAGGTATTACCTGCAAATCAATGGGGTGTGGGAGGACCACGTCCATATGGTAAAGCTGAACGACGCCATGCACCGGCCGCCGGATGGGACCGGCGCAAGGGAACGGAAACCGTCCTCTTGCGTTTTTTGCCGGTCTCTGGCACAATAGCGTTGTACTATGGAAAAAAGGAGCGCATGTACATGGCTTTTACAACTGCACCCCGTCCGGTGGTCCTCTTCGACCTGGACGGCACCCTGCTGCCGCTGGAAATGAAACCCTTCACGGAAGCCTATTTCGAAACCCTCTGCGGCCGCTTTCCCCAGTTCAATCCTCAGGATGTGGTAAAGGCTGTCTGGGCCGGTACCGGAGCCATGGTGAAAAACGACGGCTCCCGCACCAACCGGGAGGCCTTTGCCGCGGTGTTTTCTCAGGCATTGGGCGTGGATTACTACGACCAGGAGCCGGAATTTCTCGACTACTACGCCAAGGAGTTCCAGCGCTGCGTGGACGTGTGCCGTCCCTCGGAACTGAGCCGGAAAATCGTCACAACCCTGCAAGACAAGGGCTATACGGTGGCCGTGGCCACCAATCCCATTTTCCCCGAGATCGCCACCCTGTCCCGGCTCCGCTGGGCCGGCCTGGAGGACGTGGAGTTCCCCCTGGTGACCACCTTTGAGACCAGCACCTACGCCAAGCCCAACCCCGACTACTACCGTCAGGTGTGCGCGCGGCTGGACGTGCAGCCGGGCGACTGCATCCTCGTCGGCAACGATGTATTGGAGGACGGCGCAGCCCAATCCCTGGGCATGGAGGTCCTGCTCATTGCGGACTGTCTCGTCAACGAAAAGCAGCTGCCCACGGAGGCGTTCTCCATGGGCAGCCTGGAAGACCTTCTGGCCTGGGCCGAAGCGCTGCCGTCAGCGTAACCGGCTGACGGTGACGTTGAGCAGCTGATAGGATGTATTCAGACTGCCGGTATTGGTAAAACTCAAGGTGTTGACGGCCCGGGGCAGGGTGATGACAAAGGTGCTGTTCAGCGGCGCGCTGCCGTCGTCGGGCACCGTGGCGAAGCTGCCGCCCCGGGGGAAGGGCACGCCGTTGAACCGGGGTGCAGTGCCCAGGGTGGCCGTGTCGGACGCTGCCGGTTCCGCCGCCGAAGCGTTGACGCTGTAGGCGATGAGATACCGGCCGCCGGGCAGATACACCGTGGATGAGGGTTCTGTATCCTCGGCGGGGCAGTACCGGGCCATCAGCAGTTCACCCGCCGGGGCCGCCTGCTGGACCGCGTAGCCGAAGTAGCGCACGTCGCCGGTGCGGTCGTTGGATTCATAGGGATTCCACATTTCAAAATTCCTCCTTTCCCGACAGTCTATGATGGGCGACCGCTGGAGGTGCGCCCAAATGGTTCTGAAATTTTTTTAAAATCGGGGAAAAAACCTTTACATTCTGGGTATCCTGTGATATTGTAGTATAGCTAACGCACAGTTAGCGGACCCCGCGCTCAGTTCCGGGACAGCGCCGCTGTTCACAGGGCATTTCCGCCAGCCCGGTACTTAGCCTGAGGGAGAATATTTTTTATGAAAGGTGGATCATCCCATGATTCTGAAGGAAACCAAGGCCAAGGTCATTGCCGAGAACGCTACCCACGAGGGCGACACCGGTTCCCCCGAGGTCCAGATTGCCATTCTCACCGCCCGCATCAACGAGCTGACCGAGCACCTGCGCGTGCACAAGCACGACAACCACAGCCGCCGCGGTCTGCTGATGATGGTCGGTAAGCGCCGCAACCTGCTGGACTATCTGGCCCGCAAGGACATCAACCGCTATCGTGCGATCATTGCCAAGCTGGGCATCCGTAAGTAAGTAACCCATAGGGGCGGCCTTTGGCCGCCCTTTTTTAAAAGAGAATGACACGGAGAAGGTTAGCAGTTGAAAGAACTGCTGCGCTTGCGGCGGCTGTTTCAAGTGCTAACGTTCCGTGTCCTTCGCAGCTGTGAAAGGAGATCTCAATGATTACACAGAAGCAATTCCCCAACCACCACATTTTCGAGACTGAAATCGGCGGCCGTACCTTCACCGTGGAAACCGGCAAGGTGGCCGAGCTGTGCAACGGCGAGTGCATCTGCCGGTATGGCGACACGGTGGTTCTGGTCACCGTCGTGGCCTCCTCCGCTCCCAAGAGCGGCATCGACTACTTCCCCCTGACCATCGAGTTTGAGGAGCGTATGTACGCTGTGGGCCGCATCCCCGGTTCCTTCAACCGCCGCGAGGGCCGTCCCTCCGAGCGCGGTATCCTCAATTCCCGCCTGATCGACCGCCCCATGCGCCCCTTCTTCGACGATGAGCTGCGCAACGATGTGGTCATCACCTGCACCGTCCTGGCCAACGACTACGACAATCCCGTGGAAGTAGTCGCCTCCCTGGGCGCGTTCATCGCCACCGCCTACTCCGACGTGCCCTGGAACGGCCCCATGGCTACCACCGAGGTTGCCTATCTCAACGGCGAGTATATCATCAACCCTTCTTCCGAGCAGCGCCGCGAGGCCAAGATGTTCTGCTGCATCGCCTCCACCGCCGAGAAGGTGGTCATGATTGAAACCGAGGCCGACGAGGTCCCCGAGGATATCCTCATGGGCGCCATCCGTCTGGCCCACGAGACCAACCAGAAGATCGTGGCGTTCATCAACACCATCGTGGACGCCATCGGCAAGCCCAAGTTCACCTTTGAGAAGGCCGCCGTCAACCATGAGATGCTGGACGATCTGATGGCCTACGGCATGGACCAGATCGAGTACGCCCTGGACACCCCCGACAAGAATGTGCGTGAGGAGCGTCTGGCCAAGACCCGTCTCGACTTCGCTGAGAAGTTCGCAGAGAAGTACGAGGACTACGAGCAGCACATCGAAGTCTGCCTGTACAAGATGCAGAAGAAGGTGGTCAAGAAGTGGCTGCTGGCCGGTAAGCGCGTCGACGGCCGTCAGATGGATGAAATCCGTCCCCTGTCTGCCCAGGTCGGCGTGCTGCCCAGAGTCCATGGCTCCGGCCTGTTCACCCGCGGCCAGACCCAGGCCCTGTCCATCTGCACCCTGAACACCCTGTCCATGGAGCAGAAGCTGGACACTATCTACGACGAGGAGACCAAGCGGTATATCCACCACTACAACTTCCCGTCCTTCTCCACCGGCGAGGCCCGGGGCAGCCGCTCCACCTCCCGCCGCGAGATCGGCCACGGCAATCTGGCTGAAAAGGCATTGCTGCCCATGATTCCTTCCGTGGAGGAGTTCCCCTACGCCATCCGCGTGGTCAGTGAGATCATGTCCTCCAACGGTTCTACCTCCCAGGCTTCCATCTGCGGCTCGACCCTGGCACTGATGGATGCCGGCGTACCCATCAAGCGCCCTGTAGCCGGTATCTCCTGCGGCCTGATCTCCGAGCCGGAAACCGGCGAGTGGAGAACCTTTATCGACATTCAGGGCGTGGAGGACTTCCACGGCGAGATGGACTTCAAGGTGGCCGGTACCACCGAAGGCGTCACCGCCATTCAGATGGACCTGAAGAACGACGGCCTGACCATGGAGATCATTGAGAACGCCCTGGAAATCTGCCGCAAGGCCCGCCTGGAGATTCTGGAGCAGATCATGCTGCCCTGCATTGACAAGCCCCGTGACCATGTGTCTGAGTATGCCCCCAAGATGCTGTCCATCAAGATTCCGGTGGATAAAATCCGTGAGGTCATCGGCTCCGGCGGCAAGACCATCCAGAAGATCTGTGCCGATACCGGCGCCAAGATCGATATTGATGACGACGGCTCCGTGTTCATTTCCGCCATCGAGGGTTCTGCCGCTGAGGCCGCCAAGAAGATGATCGACGACATCTGCTTTGTCCCCGAGGTGGGCAAGCTGTATTACGGCAAGGTGGTTCGCATTCTGCCCATCGGCGCCTTTGTGGAACTGGTGCCCGGCAAGGATGGTCTGGTCCACATCTCCAAGCTGGAAAACCGCCGCGTGGAGAAGGTGGAAGATGTGCTCAACATTGGCGATATGACTTGGGTCAAGGTCATGGAGATCGACGAGAAGGGCCGCGTCAACCTGAGCCGCAAGGATGCCCTGCGGGAACTGGCCCAGCAGCAGAAATAAGCGCTGCCCAGTGAGATTGGCGTAATTAAACGGGGTGCTGCAAGATGCACACCCCGAGCAAAATGCCCAACTCCGCATGTGGAGTTGGGCATTTTATGTCACCTGCGGGCGGGAGATGGGACGCCAAGCGGCCAGTTGCTCTTGACCTGCGGCCACTTCCCCTTGGGGGCGCAAGACTGTGACGTTCGTACTTCCTATGCCGAGTGATTTCTATATCATTTCAAATCAAGCTATTTGGTGACAGTCCCTTTTTACACGTTCTTGACAGGATATGGAATACATAGGTATAATTGCACTGACATAGAACCACTTGCAAGCGGACAGGAGAGGAGGAGACTGGATGTGAACGTGGCACTGGTGGTGCTGCTGATGGTGACGGTGATAACGGAGAGCCACATGCGCCTGTTGATTTGGCGGAAAAACGGTCTGGGGCGGTTGTCCGGGCGTGCGCACCTGGGGTATACGCTGCCGGCCGTTGTGCCGTCGCTGGCCATGCTGCTGCCTCCCTTTCGTCTGCCGGTTTTCTACTTGCTGTTTTTCCTGCTGTGTGCTCTCCAGGAGCGCATTGTGCCTACGCCCAAGCATATGTTCAACTATTCGGTCCGCATGCGGTTCGCTGTCTTCGGCTGCATCCATATGACCGTATTGGGGCTGATGTCCCTGATATTAGCCCGGTGGGACAGCGATCTGGTGGTAGACCGAGGCGTCATGCTGAGTACCAGCGCAGCCTTTGCCATGCTGCTGACGGCGGCCATCAAGTGTACATCCCTGCTCAGCCAGAGCCGAATGGACTTCCAGATTGAGCCGGAGGAACAGCGGGACTTCCGTCACCTCTACTCGTTTCTCAATCTGACGGTGGCCTACCTGTTTTTGCAGGCAGGGCTGTCCCAGTTTCGCTTTCCGGTCGATCCGCATATGGCGGTGCTGCTGTGCAGCAACCTGATTACCCTGATTTATATCAGCTGCTATCTCATCAGCCTGACGGAGATTCTGCGGAAATTCCATGCGGAAAATAGCTATTACAGCCTGTCGGCATCGTTGATGGCGTCCAACCTGCGTCTGGATACTCTGCGCAGCAACGCCCACTTCGATAACCTCACCGGCGCCCGGTCCCGGGGCTTTGCGCTACAGGCGCTGAACCAGCTGATCCGCTATCAGACGGCCTTTTCCATGGCCTATTTGGACCTCAATGGTCTCAAGAAAATCAATGACACCCTGGGCCATGCTGCCGGTGACGCCTATTTGCGGCGATTTGCCGCCAGCGTGCAGAAGCAAATCCGGGACACTGATATTCTGGCCCGGATTGGTGGTGACGAGTTCCTTCTGATTTTGCTGGGCTGTTCCAGGGATAACGCAGAGAAGCGGCTGGACGTCATCCGCCGCCGCATGGCCGAAGACATTGACCAGTTCGCCTTCGGCGCCGGTGTGGTAGAGAGCAGTGAGGCGGACAATCTGGAAGATCTGCTGTCGCTGGCTGACCAGCGTATGTACAGCGATAAGAAGCGGGGCGAGGAGGTCGCGGTATGACGAGACAAGTGCTCCTCCTAGTGGGATATCTGCTCAGCATGTTTCTCTTTCACCGGGGCACGGCTGTTTTGGCCGTGAGCCTGGACCGGGACCAGGCCAGCCGGGTGCCTTGGCGCTATGCCGTGATTCCGACGGCGATTAACAGTCCACTGTTTATTCTGTGCAATCTGGTCCATATCGGGCTCATGGGCAACTGGCTGATTATTTTGCCGGTGCTCTATCTGGAACTGCGGTATTTGATGCACATCCGTCGCTGGCTGGCCGTGGGTCTGGCACTGGAGACGGTGATTTGCGGCCTCAGCGCCATGCTGTTCTATCGGTCCCTGTTGGCCATCGTTCTGCAAAAGCCCCTGTATGCCTTCGCCAACAGTCTCCAGTCCACAGACCTTTGGGCGCCGGTGCCGGTGCTTTTGGGGCTTCTGTCAGGGTTCTTCGTGTTCCGGAGCTACGCCGATGCGCGGAAGCGGCAATCCATGCGGTATCTGCTGACAGGCGGGCATCAGCTCCGTTTTCTCGCGGCCAGCATGGTGCTGGTGCTGGTGTTTCTGGCCATGCAGGCCTACCTCTATGAAAACAACGGCGAGACGTCCAACAATATCCATACAAAGCTGTGGAGCCTGATCTCCTGCCTTTATATTTCTTTGGGCTATCTCTTTGCGCTGCGCTATGCCATTCGGGTCAGTATTCTCAGCTACATGAGCGATTGCAATGTGATTATGCAGCAGGACCTGGACCGGCGAGCTCGCGAGGAGGAGGCGCTGATGGAGACCATTGAGGTGGATGAACTCACCGGCGTGCTGACGCGTCTGACGGGTCAGCAGCGCATTTTGGAGGCGGCCCAGGTCCACCGGCAGCTGTGCCTTTGTATGGTGGATTTGGACGGTCTGAAATACGTCAATGACAACCTGGGCCATAAGGAGGGCGACCGCTATCTGCGGACGGTGGCGGAGGTTCTGCTCCAATGCTGCCGTCAGGGTAAGGATGTGGTCTGCCGCTATGGCGGCGATGAATTCCTGATGGCCTTTGTGGGGGCGGGACTGCCCAATGCCCGGCAGCGGATGCAGGCGGTAACCGCCACTCTGGCCCAACGGGCCAAGGAAATTGCTTTGCCCATGGTCCTCAGCTACGGCGTGACCCAGTGGGAGCCGGGGGAGTCCTTCGAGACCGTGCTGGAACGGGCCGATCAGGAGATGTACGCCATGAAAAGCCAACATAAAGCCGAAATGCCGGATCGTGTTCGATAGCCGGCAGCATATAAAAAGGACGTGCTGCGCAGAACAGCACGTCCTTTTGCAATGATTTGGGTCCTGTAAATTGGGAAATATTTCCCACTCGACGAACTTCGACAGAACTGTTGCCGCCGCCGTGGTACACTAAGGTCAGACCGCACCGGGTCGCAGGCAGATTGCCAGAGCCGTCCGGTCATCCTCTCCATCCGCTGCTGGCTGTCCGATCAGCGCAGCCGCAAGAGCCTTGGGGTCTCCATCCCCCCAGGCGGCGATCTGCTGCGCAGCCGATTCTCCACCGGCGCCATCACTGAGCAATACCAGCAGCGCTCCATCTCCCAGGGACAGCCCATACTCCGCCGCCTTGTGGCCTTCTCCAACCCCAAGGCCCGGCGGGGGTGCGGCTGTCCCAATGCGTTTGACGTGGGTCCCACGTTTCAAATAGGACGGGGCCGCGCCCCATTTATAGAGGGTCCCCTCGCCGGTGACCAAACTGACAGCCAGCAAATCCACCGTGGAAAAGCAGCCGTCCCCCTGGAGGATGTACGCGCCGTTGAGGGTTTCCAATGCCGCCGCCGGATGGACCCCAGCCCGAATCAGACCCGCTACGGTCCGGATGGCGGCGGCACTTTCGGCGGCGGCTTCGGGACCGGTGCCCATGCCGTCACACAGCAGCAGACAGTAGAGTCCCGACGGCGTCCGGAAGCAGGCGCCCCGGTCGCCGGACAGGGCTTGTCCGCCCCGGCCCGCCCCGGCCACCCCCAGTTCCGGCCGGTAGCGGAGTACCGGCTCCCGAACGGCCGGGTCCTCCGACGCCGTCTGCAATAAATAGTCCCGGAGAAACCGGTATTGCCGCACCAGAACCGCCCGGCTTTCCCGCAGGCGGCTGTCGTACTGTCGGCGGCATACCATGTCATCCAATCCCCGGTTGATGGCGGTAATGAGACCGTCCAGGCGGCAGCACCGGTCGGTGAAGCTGTGGGGAAAGTCGGACCGCTGGACGGCGCCCCGTTCCAGCATGGGCTGAGCCACGGCACAGAGGGCGTGGTACGTCTCACTGCTGTGTTGCTGCCAGCACTGGCCCCAGAGGACGCAGCCGCCGCAGACTTGATCGGAAGCACGGTCGAAGATCACGGAAGCCCCCGCCGGTTCCCGGCGGCGGCGGTCGTCCAGAGATTGGCCGATTTCCTCCAACACGGCCGCGGCCAGCTCCAGCCGGTGGGCTACCTGTTGGTGGCGGCTCTCCAAAGGCAGCAGGGAAGGGGGAATCAGCAGACCGGCCGCGGCCCCCAGACCGGCTGCCGGCAGCAGTTGGGGCATATCGCCGCCGGTGAGCAGAACCCCCAGAGCCACGGTCGTAAAGAACAGCAGGACCCGCAGGGGCCGGATGCGCACCGGAAGCCACAGGGTCACCAGGGAGGCGGCGCACAACAGTGCCGTCAGGCTCACGGTGGCCTGGGAGGATAAATCCACGGCCAGACCAGCGGCGGCGCAGATGGCCAGACCCGGCGCCGTACCGGAGGAGGCCGCACCCAGGGCCACGGCAGCTACCTGTCCCAATGTGATGCCCGCGGTCAGTTCTACGGCGGCACAGCCGCAGAGGGTACAGCCCAACAGCCAAAGCCGGTCCGCCGTTCGCCCCGCCAGCGCCCTGGAAAAGCTGCGGGTCACAGGATAGACCAGGGCCAGGCGAAGCCCGTACCAGACCAGCGCCGGTGGTGAGAAGCGGGCCTGGGCCAGAAACAGCAGTCCGGCCAGGGCGGTGAGCAGGGTGGCCAGAACGGCCATGCACCAGCGGGGCGGGTGCAGGCAGCCCACAACGCAGACGGCGGCAAACACCAAACCGGCGGCGGCTGCATATTCCAGGCCCAGCGGCATACCCTGAAAGTAGAGGTAGCCCAGAACGGCCCCCAGCATGGCGGCCAGAGACTGTAATGCCGAACCGGCCGCCGCCGTCAGGCAGACGGCCAGGGGCAGGGCCTGACTGCCCAATCGGGCCCCCGTCAGCAGCAGAGACAGGCCCATGGTGGTCACGGTGTGAATCAGAAGCCCCAGGACGCGGCTTCGCAGCACCGCCGCCAGGGGCGGGGCCATTCGGTCCGGCACGGATCGAATGGCGGCGAGGGTTTCTTTCAAGTTCTCCATCTCCCCATAGTGTTTTTTCAAAGTATAACAAAAACTGGAAAAATAACGTGTCGGGAAATGGCCCTTGTCACCAAGGGGTTTGGGTAGTACAATAGTGGAGCAATACCACAGAGAGGAAGGAACGTATGGGACGGGAACTGGAATGGAAATTTTCGGCGGATCGGGAGATACTGGACGCGGCGGAGCGGGAGCATCCCGGCGGCTGGCGGCAGATTGTCATGGAGACCCGGTATCTGGACACGCCGAGGAATGCGTTTGCGGCGCGGCGCTGGACCTTTCGGCAGCGCATGGAGAATGGCCGCTCCGTCTATTGCCTCAAGACGCCGGGCAGCGGCCAAGCCAGAGGCGAATGGGAGTGGCAGGGCGACGACGCGGTAACGGCCGTGGAACAGCTGACGGCGGCGGGCGCTCCGGCGGAGCTGCGGCAGCTGACCGACGGCCGGGACCTGCGGGAGGTCTGCGGCGCGGCGTTTACCCGCCGGTGTCTGACGGTGGCTCTGGGCAAGGCCCAGGCGGAGGTGGCGCTGGATGACGGCGTCCTGCGGGGCGGCGGTAAGGAAGTGCCCCTGTGTGAGATCGAAGTGGAGCATAAGGAGGGCGATGAGGAAATCACCCGCCGCTTTGCCGACACCGTGGCGTCCACCTACGGTTTAGCGGCTCTGACCGAGAGCAAGTTTGCCCGTGCCAACGCGTTGGCGAAAACCGTATGAATAATCAAAACGGGAGCACCGCTTTTGCGGCGCTCCCGTTTGTTCAGTAGAGATTATACAGCATCTTGGCTACCTGGGCACGGGTGACGGTGCCGTTGGGGTCCAGCTTGCCGTTGGAACCGGAGATGATGCCCCGGGTCACCATGGCGGCAATGTAATCCTTGGCCCAGCCGCCCACCTGGCCGCCGTCGGGGAAGGCGGTCAGGGGATCGAGACCGTAGCCCATGGGCTGGGTCCGGCCCAGAATGGTCATGGCCTCCTGCCGGGTGATGGTGGAGGTGGGATTGGCCAGCAGCTGCCCGCCGGAGGAAGAACCGGTGACCAGCCCCAGGGTGTAGGCGGCTTTCATGTCGTTCATAGCCCAGGCGGCAATGGAACCGCTGTCGGCAAAGGGCAACGTGGTATCGGCATATTGGCTGCTGTCCACGCCCAGGAAACGGATGAGGGCCACGGTGAACTCCTGCCGCGTCATGGAATCGTCGGGCCGGTAGATCATCTTGCCATCGGCCCCGGTGGAGCCGGACAAAATACCCTGGCGGTTGCAGTAGGCCACAAAGTCGGTGGACCAGTGGCCGTCCAGATCGGAGAAGGGATTGTTCAGCGTGCCGCTCTGGCTGACGGTCTGAGAGTTCAGATTGCCGAACCGGTCGGCGGCGGTGATACGGACCTGGTGGGCCTGCCCGTCAGTGGGCAGGGACACGGTGGCCTGTCCGCCGCTGAGGGGGACAACGCTGCTGGTGCCGTCAATAGAGACGGTGACGGAGGTCACGCCGCTGCCGCTGTCGGAGGCGGAGACCGTCAAAGTGGTACCGCTGACAGTGGCGGTCAGGGACGGGGGCGTGGTGTCCTCCAGTTCGCCGGAGGTGGCCACCATCTGATCCACATAGATGGTACCTGTTGCGGTGGTGGACTGGTCCCCAGCGGTAACGGCCAGACCGGAAATGGCGGTAGCCCCGGCGGGGATGGCCGCCGTGACATACTTCCAGCCGGTGAAGTTCAGCTGGGTCACCCACAGGGAGGACACATTGGCGCCGTCGGTGAATCGCAGAGAGAAGCTGTTGCCGGAGTTGTCGCCGTAAATCCACAGGCCCACATGGTCGGCCTTGGCGGGCAGCGTGGCTTGAAGCTGAGCCGTCACCTGGGCTTTGGAGCTGGCGGCGGCATCGGCCTGGGACAGGTCATAGGCGGCCCGGAGGCTGCCGCTGCCGTAGCGGACATAGGAGAGACTGCTGTTGACCGACAGGGTCAGACCGGCGCCGGAGGAGAAGGCTGTAAAGCCCGGTTCCAGGCCCTCCAGGACGGAGCCTTCCGGCGGCAGCGGGGCCACAGTAACGGCAATGGAGGCGCTGGTGTCTCCGGCGGTACAGGTGATGGTGCCGCTGGCGGCAGAAGTCAGTTCGGCAGCGGTAAATTTGCCGTTGCCGTCGATGACGCCCAAGCCGTCGGTGACGGTCCACTGGTAACAGTCATCCTGGGCGGTAACGGTGTAGTTGTACAGCTTGGCAGCGGCGGTCAGATCGAGACTCTGCCCGGCGGCCACGGAAATGGAGGTCACGGCTTTGCCGGTGGACTCATTTTCTACGGCGATGGACGAGGGAGATGTGATGACCCGGATCGTCCGGGTACCGTAGGCGTTGCCGCCGGTGGCGGTGACGGTGGCCGTGGCATCCTCGGACCCGGCGGTGAAAATACCGCCTGCGTCAATGACGCCGCCGGTGGCGCTGTAGGACACCAGTTCCGGCAGGGTGGTCGCGGTGTAGCGGCTGTCGGTGGCCTTGACGGTCATAGCCAGACGGCCGCCGGCCAGTACCACGCCGTCCCAGGGATACAGATGCAGATTGACGGCCTCCCCGGCGGGCTGAGTGTCCTTGACCAGGAAAATAAAGTTGGCGCAGCGGCGCAGAGAGCCATCGGAGGGCTTATTGATGGTGGTCATGGCCGTGCTGCCCGGATACTGGGCCACATAGGTGGTGGAGCCGCCGCCGTCCAGGTTCAGCGCCGTGACGCAGCCCAACTCCACCATGCGCTGGGCCAGCTCCGGCAGGGTGATACCGGCGGAATAGCCGCTTTGGGCGCCGTCCACGGTGTAGAGGACCAGGGTGCCGTCGGCCTTGACGCCCACGGCGGTGCGGGCAGCCCGTTTGTTGGCGGTGTTGAGCACATAGCTGGTCTGGGCTTGTCCGTTCAGGACCAGAGGTTCATCGCAGCCCAGGGCATAGACCACGTCGGACCAGGCGCTGTCCACGGTACAGCTGATTTGTACCGTGTCGCCAACCTTCAGGCCGCCCAGGTCGTTGGTCAGGGTGTACTGGTAGTCGGATTCGGTTGCCATGGACACCACCATGTCCCCGGCGGGAATGTCGCAGGAAGCCGTGTCCGGGACGACGGCTGTGACAGTTCCGGTGACCGTTTGACCCGGAGCCAGGGTGGCGCTGTCGGTGTCCAGCACTACATTATAAGAGGAAAGGGTATTTTTCGTTTTGCTGTCAAAATCCCGGGAGTAGACCACCAGACCGTTGCCCTTGGTGACCGTCTTATTGTAGTTGGCGACGCCGCTGCGGCCAGTGGGGAAGAGGACCTGGACTTGCAGCTGAGGGTCCCCCAGGATGGTGGAGCCGTCGGCCCGGAAGCCCACGGCCAGATTGTCGCCGCTGGAGCGGAGAATGCCTTCGGTGAGCACCAGGTCCATGGGGACGCCGGTGGACATGGAGAAGAATCCGCCGTTGACGGCGGCCACCGGCGTCAGGTTCCGGCCCGCCAGGTACTGGGCCACATAGTTGGCGTCGCTGCGTCCGTACAGGGTGGAACCAAAGGCCACCACAGGCCGCACGGTGGAATCGGGCGCATATGTAAGAATGTTCTCCGTCTGCTGTCCGCCGCCGGCGGCGGTGCCGGTACTCTGACCATGGGTCAGCGTGGCCGTGGCGGAAAGCTCAATGGAATCCTGCCGCAGGGTGTACCCGAGGGTGGTCGCGGCCTGGACCATGCCAACCAACAGGGCAGTGGCAGCGGCCAACGCCGCCGCCCGCCGCAGGGACGGAGCCCATTTTTTATGGAAACGAGGGTTCATGGGGAAAAAACGCACCTCCTGTGAATACATACGGTGAAAAGGGGAAATTACTGTTATGTTAACACAAATTCGGCCTGATGTAAATGGTATCTCGTGTAAAACAAATTACTTGACAGGGGGCAAAAAGTCTGGTATAGTAAGTGAGCTGTCAAGGGATAGACCTTTGCAGAGAAGGAGGCGCCATGAAAGATTCCGTCAACATGACCCTTCTTTATGACTACTACGGCCAGCTGCTCACCGACAAGCAGCGGGAGTGCTTCGACCTGTATTACAATCAGGATTACTCTCTGGCCGAGATTGCCGCCGAGGTGGGCATCAGCCGCCAGGGCGTCCACGATTCCATCGCCCGCGCCGAGACCATGCTTCGCCATATGGAGGAGAAGCTGGGCTGCCGGTGCCGGGAAGAACAGCTGCAAAAGGCATTGGCCGTCATCTGTGAAGCCGCCGGGCAGCTGAGCCAATTTGACGATGTAAAGACCCGTTCCCTGGCCGGAGACATTCTCCGGGCGGCGGATACCATAAAGGAGTAGCAGATGGCATTTGAAGGTTTGACCGAAAAACTCTCTGCCGCGTTCAAAAAGCTCCGCGGTAAGGGCCGGATCACCGAGGCCGATGTGAAGGAGGCCATGCGGGAAATCCGTCTGGCCCTGCTGGAAGCCGACGTCAGCTATAAGGTGGTCAAGGACTTTGTCAAGGCCGTCACCGAGCGGGCCATTGGCGCCGACGTGATGGAGAGTCTGACCCCGGCCCAGATGATCGTCAAGATCGTCAACGAAGAGCTGACGGCCCTCATGGGCAGCGAAAACGAAAAACTCAAGATTTCCTCCCGGCCCCCCACGGTAGTCATGCTGGTGGGTCTGCAGGGCGCCGGTAAAACCACCAACGGCGCCAAGCTGGCAGGACACTTCAAGAAGCAGGGCAAGCGGCCCTTGCTGGTGGCCTGTGATATCTACCGCCCCGCCGCCATCAAGCAGTTGCAGGTGGTGGGCGAAAAGCTGGAGATTCCCGTCTTTGAGATGGGCCAGACCAATCCCGTGGAAATTGCCAAGGCCGCCGTTGCCCACGCCGAAAAGCACGGCAACGACATGGTGTTTCTGGACACCGCCGGACGGCTCCACATTGACGAGGCCCTCATGGAGGAGCTGAAAGCCATCAAGGCCGCCGTCAACCCCACGGACATTGTCCTGGTGGTGGACGCCATGACCGGCCAGGATGCCGTCAACGCCGCCTCCTCTTTCAATGAGATGCTGGACATTGACGGCGTCATGCTGACCAAGCTGGACGGCGACGCCAGAGGCGGCGCGGCACTGTCCGTCAAGGCCGTCACCGGCAAGCCCATTCTGTTCCTGGGCACCGGCGAGAAGCTGGACCAGATTGAGCCCTTCCATCCCGGCCGCATGGCCTCCCGGATTCTGGGCATGGGCGACGTCCTCTCCCTGATTGAAAAGGCCGAGCAGGCTTTGGATCAGAAGAAGGCCGAGGAGTTACAGCAGAAACTCCGTTCCAACAGCTTTACCCTGTCTGATTTTTACGATCAGATGGTGCAGATGCGCAAGATGGGTCCCATTCAGGATATTCTCGGTATGCTGCCCGGCGTCAACGCCTCGGCATTGCAGAATGTCCAGATTGACGAGAAAGCCATGGCCCATGTGGAGGCCATCATCCTTTCCATGACCCCCTATGAGCGCGACAATCCCTCCTGCCTCAACTACAGCCGCAAGCGCCGCATTTCCGCCGGCTGCGGCGTCAAGGTGGAGGAGATCAACCGGCTGCTCAAGCAGTTCAATGCCATGCAGCAGATGATGAAGCAGTTCGCCGGTCCCGGCGCGGCTAAAAAGCTCAAGCGCATGGGCAAGATGGGCCGCTTCGGCGGCGGTTTCCCCGGACTGCCGTTCTAAAGTTTTACGTTGGCAAAGCGCGTATATCGCCTTTCCATAGATCAATGATATTGTTGGAGGTGAATCCCCATGGTTAAGATCAGACTGCGCAGAATGGGCGCCAAGAAGAACCCCTTCTACCGCATTGTTGTCGCTGACTCCCGCAGCCCCCGTGACGGCCGCTGCATCGAGGAGATCGGTACCTACAATCCCCTGACCACTCCTTCCACCGTCGAAGTGGACGTGGAGAAGGCTCAGCAGTGGATCAAGAACGGTGCTCAGCCCACTGACACTGTGAAGGCTCTGCTGAAGAAGGCCGGCGCACTGTAAGCTGCGAAGGAGACGACAGTATGAAGGAACTTTTGCTCTATATGGCAAAAAATCTCGTGGACAATCCCGACGCCGTCACCGTGACTGAGGTGGAGGGCGAGACGATTGTCCTGGAGCTGCGGGTGGCCCCCGAGGATATGGGCAAGGTCATCGGCCGTCAGGGCCGCATTGCCAAGGACATCCGCACCATCATCAAGTCCGTTGCCCAGCGCAATGGGCAGAAGGTTTCCGTCGAGATCGTTGATTAAGGCCCAATGGATCGTGCGTGGCAGTTTGCCACGCATTTTCCATTTGTAGATGCAGGGCCTTACCGCCGGAACCACAGCCCACACCGGTCCTTTTGTACCACAAATGCAGTGCAGCTTCTTGCAATACATCCAGTATTCCTGCGAAGCTGCACTTTTTTGCGGCACAAAAATCCTCGCCGTGGACAGCGGCTCCGGCGGTGCGGCCCTGCATGATTGTGTACAATGGAACTATTTTTCGGAAATGAATTCAGGAGGCGGCCCATGGCCAAGCAGTATTTGGAAGCCGGCGAGATCGTCAACACCCACGGCATCCGCGGCGAAGTGAAGATCAACCCCTGGGCCGACGGTCCGGAGTTTCTGGTGGACTTTGATACGTTCTATCTGAACGGCGTCCCCTATGCCGTGGAGAGCGCCCGGGTCCACAAGTCCGTGGTGCTCTGTAAGCTGGAGGGCGTGGACACCATTGAGCAGGCCCAGAAGCTCCGGGGTACCGTGGTCTGCATTGACCGGGACGAGGTGGAGCTGGAGGAGGACGCCGTGTTTATCGCCGATCTCATCGGCCTGCCCGTGCTGGCCGACGGCGTGGAGATCGGCAGGGTGGAGGATGTGCTCACCATGCCCGGCAACGACGTCTATGTGGTCAAGGGCCAGCGCTCCTATATGATTCCGGCGGTAAAGGAATTTTTGCTGGACGTCAATGTGGAAGAGGGCTACGTCAGGGTGAAACTCATTGAGGGAATGTGTACCGATGAGAATTGATATCATGACGCTGTTTCCCGATACGGTGGGGGACATGATGAATGAGAGCATCCTGGGCCGGGCCCAGGAGCGCGACCTCATCCGCATCGAAGCCCATCAAATTCGGGATTTTACCACCAACAAGCAGAACCAGGTGGACGATTACCCTTACGGTGGCGGCCATGGAGCGGTGCTCCAGGCGGACCCCCTCTACAACTGCTGGACCCACATCTGCGACGAGGTGGGCGGTCCGGTGCATACGATCTTTCTGTCGCCCTGCGGCGCCACCTTCAACCAGCAGAAGGCCCGGGAACTGCTGAAAAAGGAGAATCTCATTCTGGTCTGCGGCCACTATGAGGGCATTGACCAGCGATTTCTCGATGAATGCGTGGACGAGGAAATCTCCCTGGGGGATTTCGTCCTGACCGGCGGCGAGATTCCGGCCATGGCCGTGGCCGACTGTGTTTGCCGCATGGTGCCCGGCGTCCTGTCGGACCCGGAATGCTTTGAGGACGAGAGCCATTGGAACGGTCTGCTGGAGTATCCCCAGTATTCCCGGCCGGAGGTGTGGCACGGTCTGTCGGTGCCGAAAATCCTGTTGTCGGGCCACCACGGCAATGTGGCCCGGTGGCGGCGGAAGCAGTCCATTCTGCGGACGCGGCAGCGGCGGCCGGATCTGTATGAACGGCTGGATTTGTCCTCCAAGGAGGACAGAAAACTCCTGCGGGAGCTGGAAGAAGAAACCGCGGGGCAGTAAACACTGTCCCGCGGTTTTTTCAGTGGTTTCAGGAGGATTCCCATACGCCTGCCGCTGTCAATTCCCGGCGGAGACGCTGCGCTTCAGTTGCAGAAGCAGCAGCACCAGACCGACGCCCAGCAGGATGTGACCGATTCCGGCCATGCCGGAGATGGCCGCGTTCATGCCGGTGGATAGGGTGGTGCCCAGCACCTGGACCACACCTCGGACCACCAGCATCACAGTTGTCAGATTCAGGCCGATGTGATAGACCACCAGCACCCGACCGGTCTTGGGACCGGTAAAGGAAAAGCTCTTTTCCAGTACCAGCAGCAGCAGGAAAAACACCATGCCCAGCAGAAAATAATGGGCATGTACCACAGAAAGCGTGGTTTTGGCCGTAAAGCCGTTGAATTTTGTAAACTCCCGATAAAATACGCCGCCCACCATGGCGAGGATGGCGTACAGCAGCGCCGTGTTGATGTAGCGTTTCATAAAGAGTTCCTCCTTTCGTTGCATTCCTGTTTCATGGCAGAATATCCGATCAGCACTGTCCAGACGTAGGCGCAGGTTTTGGGAATCATCAGCATTCCGATCATGGGGACGGCGTCCGCCCACAGCACCACCGGAATGTAGAACCCGAAGCTCAGAACGATGGTCAGCCACATCCAGCGAAACGCCCGGTCCTTGTGTTCCCTGGCGCTGCGGAAAAACAGCACGATCACCAGCAGTCCCAGCAGAGCAAAGGGGAGATTGCGGTAGATGCCCCAGGAGAGGGGGGCATCGGCGCGGAGCCACTGGTTCTGGGGCATCATGCACAGCAGCACCCGCAGACCGGCCAGCACATACACGGCGGCGGTCAGTCCACCCTGTCCCTTTATATGGTACCGCTGCCGCCATACATAGTAGAGCAGCATATAAAACACCGTCATGGTCACTGAAGTAATCCATTTACCCAGTCCCAGGGCTACGGTGTAGTGCTCCAGACCCGTGGTACACAGGGCCACCGCCCGGGGAACCAGATGGAACGCGTCTCCCGCGCCCAGTACCACCGCCATCACGCCGAACAGCCAAAATTGACGGCTGCCCTTGCTGCCCCGGATCATCAGAATACCGATGGTAATGACCGAGATCAGATAGACGGCATCAAACAAAGTTTCCATTATTGCTTGCATTGCTTCCGCTCCTTCTGGATGAACATGGTTCAAATTCCGGGAGATAAAATTCCCACAGCCTTGTGGGAATTTTATTCAATAGAGGGTCCGGCGGACCAGCTCCAGCACCGTCGAGGGGTCGTAGTCCTGCCGCAGCAGCGCCGACAGCAGGAGAGAGAACAGCAGGTCCGCAAACTTTTCCACCGTAAACTGCTCCGTAAAGGCGTCAGGCCGGATTTTGCCGTCCCGCCGCAGGACGGAACACAGCCCATCGGTGATGTGCTGCCACGTCTGCTGCATCCGCCGTTTTCCGTCGGCTTTGTCCTCCCCCAGAAACCCCAGGGAGTGGAGGTTGAAAAATCCGGGATACTGTTGGCCGCCGTATGCCATCCGTCCGTACAGCCAGGTGAGACAGGCCAGGGTGTCCTGACACTCGGATCCGTCCTCCGGTTGGTGGAAAATTTCGCACCAGACGCTTTCCACTGTGGCGGTCAGCAGCGCGGCCTTGGAATCGAAATAGTTGTAAATGGACCCCACCGACACGCCGCAGGCCGATGCCACCGAGCGGATATTGACCGCCGACCAGCCCTCCCGCTGAATCAGCTCCCGGCTGGTTTTCAGAAGTTCCTCTTTGGATGTGACAATGGTATTCATCCGATCACCTCAATATGAACAATGTTCATTATAGGGATTTCTATTCTCTTGTCAAGTGTTTTTTCGGTGTTGTTCCGCCGGATATACCACTGTCTGGACAAGCTGGTGGACGATCTGGCCAGAGGAAAGGCTCTGGACCGGATTTTGTCCACGGATTGACAGAAGAAAACGCCCCCGACGCTGCGCCGTACAAGGAATCGGCGCGGAATCGGGGGCATGATGAATGGGGGAACCGTTATACCTGGCCTTTCCAAACTCTGGCCAGAATGTCTTTGAGGACCAACAGGGCGTCGGTGTGGTTGTAGCCGTAGTCCACTTGCAGCTGGGTGAGCAGCTCCCGCAGGGGCGCGGCATAGTCGTCGATGCGCACAGTCTGGTGATATGTCCCCAAAACGGGATACTTTTTGCTCCAGACCTTGTTCCAGTCAATCCGGGCCTGGGCCTCGTCGCTGACGCTGTCAATCATCTGCTGGGCCTGCTGCTCGTCGAAGTCGTATTCGATCAGCTCGTCCAGCGTCATATGGTAGAGCATGGCCAGCCCCTTGGACTGGCGGATATCGGGCAGCGTTTCGTCGGTCTCCCATTTGGAGATGGTCTGGCGGCTGACGCCCAGCTTTTCGGCCACATCCTCCTGGGTCAGTCCGCTCTTTTTCCGGGCGTGGTACAAACTGCTTCCCAAACGCATGATATAGTCCTCCTGACAGTTCCGGTTTTGTCCCTAGTATACTGTCCGGACGGTGAAAAATCCACCAGGGAAACCCGCCATATGCGCCCGTGTTTTTAACATTGGCCGGAGCCGTTCCAGTCGCCTGCCTGAATGCGGTGTTTCAGGTCCAATACCTTTTCCTCAATCTGTTTCATAACGGCGAGGAACGCGCTGTCCGGCTGGCCGGTGGGGTCATCCAATCCCCAGTCCTCCCGATGGGAGCAGGGCAGGGTGGGACACTGGACATTGCAGCCCATGGTGACCACAATATCCACCGTCGGCAGGGCGGAAAGGGGCTTATTGTGCTGGGACTGGGCCATGTCGATGCCGTAGACCTGCCGCATCAAACGCACTGCGTCGGGGTTGATCTGCGCACCCGGTTCGGTACCGGCGGAAAAACTCTCAAACACGTCCCCAGCCAGATGCTTTCCCAATGCCTCCGCCATCTGACTGCGGCAGGAGTTGTGGACGCAGAGGAAGGCCACCTTGGGGCGTTTGCGGTTGATGGGCGCAAAGGGGCAGCGCTTGCCGATGCACTGGTTGTTCTGTTTCAAATAGGTGCAGACGGGGACGGTCCGCGTCATGGACACCCCCAGGTGTTCCCGCGCAAAGTCCACAGCCGCCAGTATGGACAGGAAAGAATCCCGCTTGCAGCAGCGGGGACCGCCCACCTTGCCGATGCGGTCCAGGGCCCGACCGGTCATCTGATTGCTCAACCCCCAGGGCTCCTGGGCCAGGGGCGTGGACTCTGTGGCAATGGCCAGAAACTGCCCCGCGCTGATGCCGGCGCCGCAGGCGCCCCAAAAGCCGCAGGCGCCGCCGGGAACGGCCTTGCCCCGGCTGTACATCTCTTGCAGGGCCGCCTCCAAATCCAGGACGCCCCCGGCATTTTTATAAGCGGTGAGCAGGGCCGCGCCCACCATCACATGGTGTTCCGGGCCGTGCATATGGCAGAACGGCAGATCCATCATCCGACGGAGGATGGCAACGGGGTCTGTGGAGGTCTCGGAGAGACACAGGCCGAAAATGCTGTCCATACCCTGGGTGTGACAGTCGCTGCATACATAGTGTCCGTTGACACAGCGGGTTTTACTGGGCTCTTGCTTGTGGCAGATGGCGCACTCCATCACCTGGTCCTGGACCAGATATTCCAGCGGCGCGTTGCAGATCAAACATTCTTCTTTGCTCATGTTTCGGGTTCCTCCCAGTTCTACAGTACGGTTTTTGCTCAAGTGCTGAGCGTCGGGTTCTGATGTTCCCGGTAAAACCGGCGGGCGTTTTCCGGTCCTGTCTGTCCGGATGGCCTCAGGCGTCCTGCCCACCGGTTTGAAGGGGCCGAAGATATCCTCACGGTTGCAGGGTCCAGCCGAAATCGTTGTGGTAGATCATCTGACGGGTCATGCCGCCGTCGATGCAGATATTCTCCCCGGTGAGAAAGCCCGCCTTGTCTGAGCAGAGATACAGCACCATATTGGCGATGTCCAGAGGGTTGCCCACCCGGCCCGCGGGCTGCTGGATGGCGTCCGGACCCTCGTAGACGGTATAATCGGTGTCAATCCAACCGGGAGAGATGGAGTTCACCCGCACCTTTCCCGCAAGGCTTACGGCCAGGGCATGGGTCAGGGCGGCAATGCCGCCTTTGGCCGCGGTGTAGCTTTCCGTCTGGGGCTGGCTCATCCGATCCCGGGACGAGGAAATGTTCACGATGGCCCCGCCGGGGACAAAGTGGGGCGCGAACAGCTTGGAAAGATAAAAGGGCGCGGTGACGCCCACCCGCAGGGCGTAGTTGAACTCGTCGTAGGTACAATTGTCGATGCCCTTCATCAGGGGGAGGGCGTTGTTAATCAGGTAGTCCACATGGCCGTGATCGGCCAGAACCTTCCCGGCGAAGTGCTCCAAAACGGTCTGGTCGGCTAGATTGCCCACAAAATAGTCGTTGGGCAGCAGATCGATGACGCACACCGCGGCGCCCTCTTTTTGAAATTCCTCCACAATGGCCTTGCCGATGCCGCGCGCGCCGCCGGTGACGACGGCAACTTTGTTTTCAAACATCATCCCATCACCTCAATCCGCATCTTCTTCCAACGCTTCCACCAGAAAGCTCACCGGCCGAAACCCATCGTTGCAGGAGAGCATGGCGGACTTGGGATTCCGCATCCAGCCGTCGTAAAAATTCCCGCCGCCGTGGCTCAGGGCCAGCACAAAGGGGGAGAGAGTGTCCCAGGCGCTCTGGCAAAAGCCCTTCGGCTTCTCCCATCCGTTGGCAATGAAAACCTGCCCCACCGTCATGTCGCAGGCGTGGGCGATGGGATTTTCGTATTGGGCCATCAGGTCCTCATACCGGGCCATGCGCAGGACGGTGATCTTACATTTTTTCAAATGATGATCCCCTCACAGTGGTCCAGCTCATGCTGAATGATCTGGGCGGTCCAACCGGTAAAGGTTTTCAGCCGCTCCTGAAACTGCTCGTTCTGCCAGCGGACCTTGATGGACTGCCAGCGTTTGGCCGGACGGGTGCCGGTGAGGGAGAGACAGCCCTCCTCCGCATCATAGGGGCCGGATTTTTTCACCAGTTCCGGGTTGAACATGACCATATAGGTTCCCTCGTTGTCAAAGGCAATGATGCGCTTGTTGACGCCAATCATATTGGCTGCCATGCCCACACAGCCGTCCTTGTGGTATTCCAGCGTTTCCAGCAGATCGGCGGCAACGGGGAGATCCTCTGGTGTGGCGGGCTCCGCTTTCCGGGCAAGGAAAGTCTCGTCTTTGCAGATTTCTCGAATCATAGGTGTGCTCCTTTTCTCCATACATTCCACAGGGGCCCATGGGCTGACGCGCCCGTGGGCCCCTGTCCGGCAATCGGTATTACAGCTTCAATCCCTCTACCCAGGCTTTCAGGTCCGCTTCGTTCAGACGGCCGTTGAGCAGCCGCCCATCGAGGAGTTTGGCGCCGGGGGCACTGGGTTGTAGTTTCGCCGCCGATTTGCCCAGACCGCTGCTGCCGGAAGTGGCGAAGAGGACAATGGTCTTGCCGCTAAAATCGTAGGCTTCCAGGAAGGTGTTGAGAATGGTGGGGGCGACATACCACCAGACGGGGAATCCGAGAAAAATCACATCGTGATCGGCCACCGGCGCGTCCAAATCGGCCAGCGCCGGGCGGGACTGTGGGTCCATCATTTCCACGCTGCTGCGGGAATGCTTGTCGGTCCAGTTCAAATCGGCGCTGGTATAGGGAACGGCGGGCTTGATCTCATAGAGTTCTGCGCCGGCGGCATGGGCAAGAGCCTTTGCCGCCTTGGCGGTGGTGCCGGTGGCGGAAAAATAAGCGACGAGTGCGTTCATGGAACATACCTCCTTTTTCCTCATTGTAATGCGGCCGGTTGAAAATGTAAATTACTTCTTTTTTATGGGAGGACGCAATCCGGTCCGCCGCAGATAGGGTTTCGGGTAGCTCGTGTCTCGGACCGCTGGAGTTGCTCCAGTACGGCATACCGGTTCCCGCAGAAGAGGCGTGTTGCTATGCATCTCAAACTTGCTCGTCCTGCGGCAGATAGGCCCGGATGGTATAGCGACGACGCCCGGCCGTGGACTTTCCGTATTGGATGGCCTGCTGGGGACATTCGTTGATGCAGCGCAGGCACTGGAAGCACCGCGCCGCCCACACAGGCGTTCCGTCCCGGAGCGAAATGGCGGACGCCGGGCAATTCCTGACGCAGCGGCCGCACCCGTTGCAGCGGTCCTCGGCAAAGAAGGGCTTTGCGCTTCGGGCAAATTTGTTGAACCCAAAGTTGGCAAGATGAGACTTCACCCCGGCCAGCGGCCCCTCGTGGACCCGATATACCGGCTCCTGCCGCTGAATCTCCTGGGCCATCCGCTTCAGCTCTTCTCTGGCGGCGGCGATCTTTTGGAGGATCTCGCTTTCACAATCGGTGTCGGAGCCGATGATGTAGTTGTTGGGCATCAGCAAGCTATAGCTGCTGCGCAAGGGATAGTGCTTGGCAAACTGCTTCATGGCAAGTCCGGCGTCTCCGCCGCAGGTGCAGACACCAAAAGTGAATCCCTGGAGTTTTGGCGGCTTTTTTATAAAATCCGCCATGATCTCCGGTACCCCCCAGGCATAAATCGGAAAGACAAAGCCGAGTTGCTTGGTATGCGTCAGCTCTGGCAGCTCTTTTAGGGTGGTAATATCATAGGCATTGTCGCCGGTCAGGCGGGCCAGCTGCCGGGCCGTCCACGCCGAGTTGCCTGTTCCGGAAAAATAGAAAATCATAGTTGTACGCTCGCTTCCTTTTCCCATGCTGCGGTGATTTCCGCCGATTTTTCAGCACGCGGGATTGGTTGGCCTTATCATACCGTCAACACCTTGACCTGTCAATGTCCGTCCATTGAAACAGAAAGATTATTCAGAAAGATTATTCAGAAAATATTCATACCAAATGCCGCTTTTTTCTGATATAGTATGCGTAACTTCTTGTAACGAACTGCCATGACGATCTGGGAGGTATCTATGGAATTTACTTGCCATACCACATACAACCAAAAAGCGCTGACAGTAATGGCGCGGGCAGTGCGGAAAACGGTTCGGGCCGAAAGAAGCCGCACAGTCCGCTACTATGGCTGGATTATCGCAGGGCTGTTGGCGGTGTCCCTCTGGCTGTCCTGGGGAACGCCCTGGCAGATGGTGCTCAGCTGTGTGGTCATCACGGCATTGCTGCTGGTTCACTGGAAAGAGGATGCCATCAACGGCTATTTTGCAAAGCGCAAAGCCCTGCCGGGCACCGACTTCGCGGATACCAGATTCTGTCCCGACCACTACCTTGTGAAAACCGCCGCGGCGGAATCCAAGTGGCAGTATGATAAAATTCTTGCGCTGGCGGAAACCAGGGAGTACATTGTCCTGGTGCTGGGAATGCATCATACCATGGCTCTGGAAAAGGCGGCGCTGAAGGGCGGCAGTCTCCCGCAATTCTGCCGTTTTCTGGAAGAGAAGACCGGACACAAGATGCAGAACATTGGAGGGTAAAACGATGAAAACAGGTCACAAAGCGGCAATTCTGGGCTGCTTGGCAGCTGGGGCCGGTGCGGCCGCTTGCTGGCGCTGGAGAATCCGGATGCCGCTCAAGGTCTTTACCCGCTATGCGCTCTATATGGCGGTGCTGGACGACGAAATTTGCCGGAACGAGCTGGAGGGCCATCAGATTGGCGGCACGGTCATTCAATTTGGACCCAAGGAGGAAACCTTGCAGGAGCGATATCACATCTTTCTGCAAAGGAACCGCAAAAAAAGCCGCCGGCAGTTGCAGGCGGAAATTTCGGATATGGAACAGCGGCTTCAGGAATCCAGACAGTACATCGGCCAGCCCAGGGAACAGCTGAAGGTCGAACTCTCTGGGAACAACCATCTGTGACAGGCGGATGACGCTGGGAAACGATATGGCTGCCAAGACGCGCTCCGCTGTGTCGGGCCATGTGTTGTCATCTATTGTGCCGGATGGATATGCCCGATCAGTGTGAAGTGACTCCGAAAAAAGATAATCTTTTTGAGCAGAAATTGTTCAAGTAATTAAAGGGGGTGTTGCGGTTTGCAACACCCCCTGCCGTTTTGACGTTGCGCCTTATTCCTGCCGCAAGCGCTCCACTACGGAATAGCGCTGGGCGGCACGGCAGCTCAAAACAGGGATGAGAATGCCCAGCGCCCCGAACAGGGGCAGCACCACGGCGATGGGCCAGATGGTAAAACGATAGGTGAAAAACCAGATCAGACCGTTGAGGGCGGGGCCTACAAACGGCGCGGTGACCGCAATCAGCACCAAGGCCAGGAAAGCCGCGCCCGCGGTATAGAACAGCCCCTCCAGCGCCAGCATGGTCCGCAGCTGCCGGGCCGTCATGCCGATGGATTGGAGCACGGCCAGCTCCCGGCGGCGGGCGGTGATGCCGGTGAGGATGGCGTTGAAGAAGTTGAGCACGCCCACCAGACCCACGATGAAGCTCAGGGCGCCGCCCAGCAGCAAGAACATGCTCCGGGTGCTCGCAAATTCCCCGGCATAGGTGGCCTTGCTTTCGTAGTCAAGCTGGGGATTGAGATTCTCCGTGTAGTCCTGGAGGAAGGATTCCATGGCGGCATTGGACTCGTCTGTGGTGTCGAAGGCGTAGTACATAATACTGTCGGTCTGACTATCCTGGATGAAGGTTTGGGCGTTGAGGATGAATCCATCATCGCCGTAGTAACGATAGCTCAAGGCGGATGGGACGGTCACCAGCGCAGCCACGGTATACTCCGCGTCACGGTAGGTTTTGGCATAGCTTGTGATACTCCGCCCCTCGGCGTAAGCAGTAGCGACCGCATCCATGGGAATTACCTCGCTGGTGGCGTTGTCATAGTACTCAAACTCCTCAACATACCGGATGGTCACGGTATCCCCCACCTTTGCCCAATGGCTGTTCATCTCCGGGTCGCCGTAGTCGTCCTCGCTGTAGATTGCGGCGATGCTGCGGCTGCCCGGCTGGTAGAGGGTGCTCAAATCTCCTTCCAGCACCGTCAGATGGTCCAGAGCAAAGGGTTCCATGCCGGAAAGCTGAACATCATCCGCCAGCCATCCTGCATCGTTGCGCTGAGTGTGTTCCATCAGCCAAGCCAAAGATTCCTCCGAGTACCACCGGCTGTTGTTCCAACGGAACCACACCTCCGGGATAAACTCCTGTATCCCGGATACCTGGCCGTAGACTCGTCCGCTTTCGGTGACATCGCCCTGGGCATTGACCGCTGCAATGGCCTCCTCTGTCACGGCCATATCACGGTTGAAACCCACAGTTCCAGTCTGAAATTTGCCTGCGTCGGCCAAAATGAAGTCGCTGGCGGTGAAGTGGGACACATATTTGTCCATGTCAAAGCCCCCTGCGAAGGTCACGGTCAGGGTCAGCAGCACTACAGCAAGGGTCAGGGACAGCACCGTGATAAAGGTCTTGCCCCGGCTGCGGCCCAGGTTGGCCCAGGCCATGGACAGCAGGGACACCCCCTTGCCGTTTCGTTTCCCGTTCCGCTTCAGCGCCTTGCCCTCGGTATAGCGCACCGCCTCCACCGGGGAGACCTTGCCCGCCAGACGGCCGGGACGGCGGCAGGAGAGGAGCACCGTCACCAGGGCAAAGAGGGCCGCACCCGCAAAGAGGAGCGGGCTGACCGAGACCACGGTAGTCACCCCATTGAGCCGTGCGGTATACTGTTCGCCGCCCACAATCTTCACAGCGGCTTGGTAGGCTTCGGCATAAAACTGTTTAGCAAACTCATAGCCGCCGTGATTGTGGAAATAGGCGGAGTTCACATCGAAAATCAGTTCTCCATAGTGAATGGCATCCGGTTTCAGTCCACGGGTGGAGATCATACCGGAGGATTCCATCTGAGCAAACAGTTCCGTATAGCTGGCGGCTGGGTTTTTGAAGTGGACGTTATAGCTGAGACGTTCCGGGATAATATCCGGGTTGCGATAGCTGTCTTTTTCCCGTTCATTGTGCTTTTGGGTGTTGTCGATGTCCTTGTCCGGGACATCCACATTTCTGGCACTGGTACGGTCGATTCCATCGTTTCTGGCCATAAAAATCAGCTCCTTTCTGTTATGCGGCAGACGGCTGGGGGGATGGGGATACACTTCCTGCGGGAAGTGTAATAACCCACTATGACACTTTCATCCCGAAGGGCTGCAAAGTGCCGTGGGCTCTCCGAGGGGGAATTGCGGTCATTGCGATGACCGCTGCTGAACCGCCCGAAAACCGTCTGCATCGTTTTCTGTTGTTCAGTCCGGACAGCCGATGTTTTGCGAAACACCGGCAATCCGGCGGCAGCGAAAAATCGAATGTTTTCGCCGCCTGTCCATAGCAATACTGTGGTATTACTATGGGGACAAGAGAGAGTGGCCGCAGGAACGACAGGAATCATTTGTCCCTCCGCTTCTGCCATACAAGGTCATAGCCGAGAGCATCAGCAAGCTGAACCGCCTCCACATACCGCAGAGACTCCCGCTGGAGCTTGTTGGACAGGTTGGAAACGCTGTCGCTCCAGCCGTAATCCTCGGAAAGCCGGTCAACGACCTCCTGCATCGTGCAGCCGGAACGCACGATGTACGACTTGATTTCATTTCTCAAATTGGATTTCATAGAAAACACCTCATTCTTTCGTAAAGCTGGTTTGCTGTGGAGCATATTCGCTGCACGGCTCAGCAAACACAGATAAGATTCAAAAAATCACTCAGGATTGTGTCCATGAAGAACTGTCCGCAACAGTACCCTATCGACTTTGCGATTAGGTGGGCTTGCAAGTAAAGCCGTAAAAACAACCACCTTTCCGCATACCACCATCATCGTTCTGTAAATCACTGAATGATGATTTGTGTTCTGTTTACGGTAGTGTTTTTCACTATTTGCACAACCATTCATATGAAGTGCGGATTTTAGAGCGCCATCTGAGCCGAACAATAAAAAATGAACTTTGATTTTTTGCGTTCGTGTGTTCCTCTGTTCCAAAAGCTGCACCCAATCCGGAACGCATGAACGCACGAACAGGAGGTTTTGAAGTTTTATTACAATTCCATAGGCGAGAGCAGGACATAAATACCCATATATCCCCGGCACCGCTTTCCGCCGCCGATGTGCAGATTGCTGACCGGCTCCAAATGATAGCGCTCTGCGTTTTGGCTGAGCTGGTTGGCGAAGCTCTTTGGGGACAGTGGGTTTTCTGCGTTGTCCTCACACCACCGCTTATAGGCTGCATACAGATTTTTGGTGCTGGATTCATAATCGGCCTTGAATGCCACATACCCCTCAGAATCGAGAAAGTCCAGAATGTTATTGGCATCCCGGACAGCGGAAGAGATATTGTCCTTGGCTCTCTGGCTGATGGTAAAGTGGTAGTGGTTGGCAATCAGCCGCCGCAGCCCATCCAGTATCCAGAGGAAGATTCCCTCTTTCTCGGCAATCAGCTTTTCGGCAAGAAACGGATCATCGAACCGGTCCGCAGGCTTGTCCCTGGTGGTCAGAATGATTTGGCGGCGAAAGAAGCCGTCGCTGCGGTCGTGAAGTGCAGTCAATGCTCCGTTGCCGAAACAGAGAAAACGCACATAAAGCTGCCCCTGATAACTCTGTTCTTTCTTCCGTTCCAAATCCATCCGCAGTTCTGCTGTCACGATGGATTTTACATAGTTGGTTTTGGTCAAGGCGTTCATGTCCAGATCATCGTCCACCATGAGCAGCTTGCCCTCCAGGTCGGCTCTGGCGAAACGGTTGTTTTCTACCTTCTGGATGGAAGTGGTGTTCATGTTGAACCCGAAAATGGCGTTCATCACCACACCGATGCGGCTTTTGCCCTCGCCGCCCTTGCCGATCAGCATGAGCATTTTCTGGCCCTTGGTGGACGGAATCAGGCAGTAGCCCAGATATTCCTGCAAGGCGGGAATATCCTCCGGCTCCAACAGCTCCGAGAGAAAACGCAGCCATTGTTCCGGTGCAGGAGCCTCTGTCTGATAGGACACCGGCAGGCGGTTGCTGCAATACTCTTTTTCCTCTGTAAACGTGCCATCCAGAAAATAAGTGCCGTTCGCCACATGGATGCGGTCACATTGCAGGGGCAAAGGGTCTGCGTATGCCGCCAGCTTTAACGTCTTGAGCACCTGCTCCACCGTCTGTGCGACCTTGTCATGCAGCCAGGGCGAGAGTTCCTCATAAATCGTTCTCTTCAATTTGCTTTCATCCGGCAACGGGCCATCCACAGTATAAAAGTGGTCATTGATACAGCGCATTGGATGCCGGGACAGGAAATCCAGGCA
>NZ_JBQKJT010000016.1:0-54597 GCF_052117125.1 Candidatus Avoscillospira sp. LCP25S3_F1
GGCATATACCTGACAACATTCTATAAAAACGGTTTGCGATTGAACCGCATCGCTTTGTCGAAAAAGAGTGATTCAGCAGAACACCCTTCCCAAACAGCTTATGTTCTTCATAATGTTGAGGAAGGGGGCAAACTCGTTGCTGTTCTGATCGTCACTGTCCACGCTGTTGGCGATGGCGACAAAGTGAACGCCGTGCTGCCGGAAGAATACCTCCGTGTAAAACCCGGTTTGCAGATAGTCACGCCCCGCCCGGCTCATATCCTTGACGATCACATGGGCAACCTTGCCCGCCTCAATATCTGCGATGAGCCGCTTCCATGCCGGACGCTCGAAATTGCCGCCGCTCCAGCCGTCGTCGGTATAGTGACGGCAGTTGGTGTAGCCCCTCTGCTGGGCATAGCTTTCGAGGTATTTTTTCTGATTCACAATGGAGTTACTATCCCCGGCGTTGTCATCGTCGCGGGACAGCCGCTCATAGAGAGCGGTAATTTTGCTTTCAGTCTGTTTCACGCTCATGATGCGCTCCTTTCAGACTGCCGGCTCATTTGTGGTGTCTCCATTATAGCATAGGTTCCGTCGTTTGTAACCATATCATTGCGTACAATCCGCAAAATTTTATCCTCCATGGTCTCGCCGCCGTTTTCATTGAACACGACTTTGACCTTGTAGGTGGTGCCGCCGATCCGGCGGATGATAAACTGTTCTCGTTTGTTCTGCTCCATAGGCATCCTCCTTGCGTGATTGGTTGGTTTTTGATATAATGTGTTTGGTTCCGTTGGCTGTAAGCTAACCGTGGCTTTCTGTTGGTTTTCCATGCTCCATATCCTCCTTTTCTTCGCTGATGGCTCGGAAAGTAACCCGTGTAACTTGTGCTAAGATTACTTCCTCCACTAATAGGAGAAATACGGGGCGTAAATCGGAACTGCTTTTGAAAAAAAGAAAAATATTTTTTCGGGGAGGTGAAGCTGTCGTGGAATCATGGGAGGATGAACTGCTGCTGGATGATGGTTTTTCCGATGAGGAAGAAGATGCCGAGGAGCAAATAGAGGAAACCGGCCTTGAAATGGATGCGGACGGCTTTGCCGATTGGGAGGATTCGTCTGACACTGCGCCGGTGGATGAGACGCTGGAGGAAGCGCTTGCAGAGGAACACACGCTGGAGCTGGAAAGCGAGCTGGAACAGGACGAGCATCCCAGAGACTATGATGCCGAGCTGGAGGACGAGGAAGAGGAAGCCGCACCCACCAGCGAGAAGCGGCTCAAGCGGGAAATTCGGGCAGAGGCTCTGCGGCGGCTGGAGGAAGCAGCCCGGACGGAATCCGATTTTCTGACTGTGGTAGACGAGTGGAACAAGCTGGACAGAAATCGGGAACGCCGAGAGCGTGACCACGAAAACCTGCGTGGAGACGTGCCGCTGGAGTTTCAGGCGGTGCCCGATCCGAAGATCGCCCCGCTATGGATGAATCTGCCAAGATTCCGCCAGCTCTGTCAGGGAAATTTTCTTGACATCATCTTCTCCTGTCCCTACGAGCTGCATGAGCTGACAGCAAGCAGTTTTCTCTCCAAGCTCTTTTTCACCCTCAGTGATGAGCAGAAGGAGGTGCTGTATTACCTGTTCGTCAAGCAATACAGCACCGCACGGCTTGCTACCCTCCGCGGGCAGTCTGACCGGAATATCCGAAAGCTGCGGATGACCATTCAGAAAAAGCTGCAAAGGCGGATGTATGAGCATCTGAGCGAAAAGCTGGAAAACGATCAGAGCCTTACCCTGCGGGAGCGCGAATTCATGGAGAAATATGAAGCATCGCTGCAAACCATGGGCAAGGATGCCGTGATCCGCCGAGAGAACAAAACAAAGCCGAGAAAAAAGAAAGCCGTCCTTGACGATGCCAAGGACGGTTGATACAATAGTAATATGGTTAATATATAGATAGATTACGATTTGAGAGGAACAGCGTCATGAACAATCTGTTTGCGCAGTCCCGTTCCCATTGGGTGCGGTATGACCGCTATGAGATCAAGACCGGCAAGGACGGAAAACGCTATATTACGCCGGAGAAGGCGGCAAAGCCCGACATCTATAACCCGCTGAAGGAGTCCTCCGAGATGGTGCTGGAGGCGCTGAATGTGGGGATGCTGATGATGAACCGCAGGTCGGAGGATGCGGTGGAAAAGGCAATTCTGGCCTTTGTGAACCATTACGGTCTGTTGGGGCTGATGACGGCTTTGCCTACCACGCCGTCATTTATGGACTATGAGGCAGTCTATCTGCCGAAGAATCACTTCATCAAGGAAGAAAGCATGGCGACAGAGGACTACCTTGCTCTGTTCTATCCCTTCGACAAATTGGATGTGGTGAAAAAGGGCGTGGAATCCAGTTGGAATGTTTCCGGGGATAATATGATGATTGCCCTGACCATGACCTTCATGGATGAGCCGATGGCGAAGAACATGAGCTTCCAGCGGGAGTATGCCGAACCTTATGACTGGGTGGCGCAGCAGTTCAAGGATTGGGCGTTCACGCTGACTACCTCTATTTTGTACTACAATGACTACGACAGCATTGATGAGGACACAAGAAATCTTTACCGCAAGGCCATGGCTGCCTTCGGCGGCATTGCGCCTACCTATCATATTGAGCTGCTGGAGAAACCGACCATCTATTGGGACTTCCATTCGTTGCTGCTGGGCATCCAGATGATGTTCAGCTTTATGATGGTGGACGATGCAAGACCCCTGCGGCTGTGCAAGCACTGCCAGAAGGTGTTCCTCGGCAGTCGGACCAATTCCGCATTTTGCAGCGCCCGGTGCAAGAATCAGTATAATGTCTATAAAGCACGGGCTAAGAGCCGGGAGGATAAAGAGAATGGATGAGAATATGGCACTTACCCCATACGAGACAAGAGAAATTTTGTTTTATAAGACCGATAACGGCGACGTTAAGGTTGAAATCCTGCTATATCAGGAAAATTTATGGCTGACGCAGGCAAAGATGGCGGAGCTGTTTGAGGTGCAGAAAGCTGCCATCTCAAAGCACCTGAAGAATATCTTTACCTCTGGTGAATTGATGGAGGATTCAGTTGTTTCCGTTTTGGAAACAACTGCAGCAGATGGGAAAAACTATCCCACACGGTACTATAATCTGGACGCGATCATTGCGGTCGGCTATCGGGTGAACTCCAAAAAGGCCACCATGTTCCGCATCTGGGCGAACAGGATACTGAAGGAGTACATCATCAAGGGCTATGTCATGGACGATGAGCGCCTGAAAGAGCCGCAGAACTTCTTCGGGAAGGATTATTTTGAAGAACAGCTGGAGCGCATCCGTGACATTCGCGCCAGCGAGAGAAGATTTTACCAGAAAATCACGGACATATATTCCCAATGCAGCGCCGACTATGACGTGGACAGCCCTGTGACAAAAGAATTTTTCGCCACTGTACAAAACAAGCTGCATTACGCAATTACAAAGCACACCGCAGCGGAGATCATCTATGACCGGGCAGACAGCACGAAACCGAATATGGGCCTGACAACATGGAAAAATGCACCCAGCGGCAGGATCCGCAAATCTGATGTTTCGATAGCCAAGAACTATCTGGATGAAACTGAGATGGGAAGCCTGAACGAAATCGTCACAATGTATCTTGATTACGCCGAGCGACAGGCGCGCCGTGGAAACATCATGTATATGCGGGATTGGGTCGCACGGCTGGATGCGTTTTTGCAGTTTAACGAGGAAGAAGTGCTGCATCATAAAGGAAAAGTAACAGCGGCCATTGCAAAAGCCTTTGCCGAGAGTGAGTTTGAGAAATACCGTGTCATTCAGGATCGGCAGTATCAGAGTGATTTTGACCGGCTTGTAGCCAGCACCGAGGAAAAGGATTAAAACGCAGAAATGCCCGTTATCGGCCATGCAACCGATAACGGGCATCTGTCATTCATACACGAGCTCAGTCAGGACGATTTCCTCCGCACGGCTGCGGATGCTGTTCATGCGGCGCACCCATTCCATTTGGTCGGCGGCTTTCAGAGTTTCTGTCACGCCTTCCTGCTTCGCCATTGCAGGAACGATGATTTCCATACGCTCATTGCAAGCTTGGTCGATCTCGGCAAGGTGCCAATGCAGCGTTCCGCTTGTGAGCAGGTTTGCGTAGAGAACTGGACGATGTTCTTTCAGATAGCTGCGACGCATACGTCCATACTTGCCGATCTGGTATTCCGGTTCATCCGGCAGCGCAAGGTTCGGGATAAGATAATCACCCTCCTGACGGTAAGTGCCACCCATTTTCTCAAATAGAGATTTCATAAGAATTAGCTCCTTTTTGTGTTGATTTGCAGCGGTTATAAGGCTTTTTTGGCTCCTTTCCTACAACTGCTGTTCCATTCACCACAAATGAGCCGCAGTCATATGTATTAGGTGGGAGAAACCACCCTCTACATAGTAACTCTTGATTGGAAATGGAATTGCTCTCGCCTTGCAGCTCGTCCTCATGGGAAAGTCTTGGGTAAAGGGCGGTAATTGGTTGTTGGTTGGTCTGTCTTAACATAAAATCCTCCGTTTCCGACAGCCAGCCCCACTATTCCGTACCTTGATTGTACCACATGGGGCGGCTGTCTGTATAGCGGCAAAAGCGTCAAATCTGCTTCTTTATGGTCGGTCAAATCGCCGTTTTTTGTGTAGCAGCTTCCGCTTCCAGCACTTTCATCATCTTGTCGGCTGCGGTGTCGGTTGCGCCCTGCTTGAAGAAGCCGGAAACGGTAAGGACGGAGTTGCCCATGCGGATTTCCGTTACACAGTCCGGGCGGCGGTCTGTTTTGGTGGTGCTTGTCTGTTTGGTTTCTGTCATAGGCTCTCCTTTTGCTGCTTCATCAGTTGCTTTAAGCGTTCCAGCTTTTCCTGTGCGGTTTCCTTTCGGAAGTTGCTGCCCGTGAAGCGGACAGGGGCGCACATGGAAGTCAGCCTGTCATAGATACGGGCGTGGGGCGTGTCCTGCGGATGCTGCAATTCCTCCAGCGTGAGGTTGGTCGTGGCGATCAGCGGCTTGCCGCTTCGGTAACGGCTGTCAATCACGCTGTAAACCTGTTCCAGCCCGTATTCTGTCCCTCGCTCCATACCGAAATCATCAAGTATCAGCAGAGGGTAGCTGCAAAGGCGGGAAATATATTCGTTCCTGCCCTCAAAGCTGGCGGCAAGGTCATTGAGTATCGTTGCAAAGTTTGTCATGCAGACGGCAACCTCTTTTTCCATAAGGGCGTTGGCGATACAGGCGGCAAGGTAGCTTTTTCCCGTCACCACGCCGCCCCAAAACAGGTAGCCGATATTTTCAGCCTGCATGGTTTCCCAGCTCTCCACATAAAAGCGGGCGGTTTCGGTCTGCGGGTTTCTGCCGTTGTCATGCTCAAATGTCCAGTTCCGCATAGCAGGGTCGGTAAAGCCCCGGCGTTTCAAGTCCTCCACTTTTTCAAGGTGCTTCTGTCGGCTTTCGGCGGCTTGCTGCTTTTCACGGGCTGCTCGCTGGCAGTCGCAGTCTGTTGGGTGGCGGTCACGCCCGAAACAGGTCTTTCCCTCTGCAAAGTAGGCTTCTTTGGGCGTATGGCACTTGCCGCAGTATAAAAGCCCGTCCTCGCCCGTGTAGTCCTCCGCTTCGGCGGTAGTGGCTGTAATGTCCGTAATCATAGCTTCAATCTCGTTTTTCATAAGCTCTCGCCCTCCTTGCATGAATAATCGGGTATGCCCTGTTTCGGGGCAGCCTTGCCTTTGGCAGCGTCTTCCTGCGCCCACTTGTAAATGGTGGCTGCATGGCTGTGGTACTGCTTCCCAGTGGAAGCGATATGGCAGGAAAGCCGGTCAATATAATATCTGCCATTGTCCCTGTCCTCCTTTTTCCGGCGTTTGGAGTAGTAGCGGGGGCAGAGTATGATAACCGCCCGGAAGCTCTGCTTGCAGCTATGGGTACAGCCCCGGCAGAGGTCGTTGTATGTGATACGGTCGCAGGTGGTATTCCCAACTTTCACTTGCCGCAGGAAAAAAGACCATTCCAGCCGCCGTTTCTTGCTCATTCTTGGCATGGGTGCGCTCCTTTCTGCCGTTTCCGCTGGTGTAGCGGTATCGGCGGTAATTCTGTATCATCTCGGTATCATTTTCGGGGTTTTTCTGCCCTGTAAGCCCGTTAAAAAATCCTTTGGTATTGCGGATAGGGTACGGGGCAGCCCCCTTATTCTGTATGGGTTCGGGTACATTTTGGGGTGGTTTTTATCGCTCCTGTTCCTGCCTTTTCACAGGCTTGCGCTCCCGGCGTAAAATCTGGTCGATATTGCCCTTGACGGTCTGTAAGCGGCGGTATTCCTCCCGTTTTGCCCGGTAATCGTTGTAGCCGCTGTTTTTCTCTTTGATAAGGCTTTCAATCTCTGCTTGCAGGGATTTATAGCTCGGCAGCTTGGAAATGCCGTTCTCCCTGAAATAACGGGCGGCTGCGTCTGCTATGATAAAGTCACTTTCGTGCTTCTGTCGGTAGGCTGCTTTTGCTTTGGCGTTTTTCTGCTGTTTCAGCCCGTCCCGGACAGGGCGGGTCTTGGAATAGGCAAGTACCTGCCGTTGCAGCTCCTTTTTCCCGTTCAGCGTCTTTTCCACCTGCTTCAGCTCTGTAAGGCTTTCCTGCATGGCGGCATAGGCGGCAGAACAGGCTTCGTCCAGTTCCTCCGGGGAAGAAAAGCCGTACTGCTGATAAGCGGTAACGGTAGCTGCCATTTGCTTTAGGTTGTGCTTTGCCGCCCAGCGGTCATAGCCCACGCCCTTGCCCTCGGCTCGCTTGGCTTCCCGGTCAACCATGCGCTGCAAGGTGTTGTCTGCCGGGGTGGTTTTTGCAGCTTTTTCCCCTTGTAACGGCTTTATAACTGCGACAGGGTATTCGGGTATGGCTTTGGTCTGTTCGGCGGCTCTGTGGGCGTTCTGTGTGAGCAGGGCAAGGACAGCAGCCTTGTCAAAATCGTCCCCCAGCTTCCGGGCTGTGATAGGCTTTGTCCTGTCCGGCGTGAGGTAGGAAAGCCGCCCCCGGCTCTCCTTGACGGTCACGCCCTCCCGCAGCAAAAGGGAAGAAAACTCGTCAAAGCTGCCAGCTTGGGAAAATGCCTGCCGTATCGTCCGGCGCAGCTTCGCCTTGTCCGTTTCAAACTTGGTGGGCTTGGTCGGCTGTCCTGCGGCTTCTCTGACAGCGTTCTCTTTATCAAGGGCAAGCTGCCCTTTCTTTGCCGCCCAGTATTCCCGTTCGGTTATCCGTTCCTTGCTGCCGTTCAAGAGGTCGATTTGGTAAAGCCCCTCCCGGTGGCACATCTCCATGACTTCACTCTTGAAATATTCCATAGCGGCATTGGTGCAGCGGTGCTTGCAGCCCTCCCGTGTATCGGCTGGTCTGTCCATGTAGGGCAGAAGCGGGACTTCATAAATCCGCAGGGAGTTGATGACGATATGCACATGGATATTGCCGCTGTGGTTATGCCCGTCCGGGTGGGTGCATACAAGGGCTTGGTGTCCGGGGAAATGCTCTTTGCAGAACTGCTCGCCCAGCTCCTGTGCCCGGTCTACGGTCAAGCCGTTGTCTGTCCCGTCCCGTGGGTCAAAGCTGATGATATAGTGGTGGCTTTTCACATCTTCCCGTTTTTGGTTTTTCTCATAGCGGAGATTGGCTCGCATACAGGCAACGGCGAAATCCTCGCCCCCGCAGTTAAGGGAAGAAATGCGGTAATCCTCCCTCGGTATCAGCCGCCCGTTTTCATCAAGGGTGGGCTTCATGGTAAACTCGTCATGCTCAAATGTGAGGTAGGCTTCCGCTGCGCCATAGTCGGCATTTTTAGAGCTGATATGTTTGAATGTTGCCAACAGCGTCACCCACTTTCTGCAAGACTTCAAACTTTAGGGCAGCAAGGTCTGAAACCGCCGCCCGTACCTCCCCAGCAAGTTGCGGGTAGGGGCTGTGCCACTCGTTCAGCGTCCGGGCTATCTGGTTTAAGTTGCCGCCGATCCTGCCGTATTCGGCGGTCAGCTTCCCGACAGCGGCAAGCAGCTCGTCGTTGACGGGAGAAACGGTTATGATGGGGCGTATGGCTGCCCCGGTTATGGCTTGCCGGATAAACTCGGCTTGGCTCATGTTGTAGGCAGAAAGCCTTTCCGCAAACTCGGCGTATTCTTCCTCGGTCATGCGGGTCTTGACTACCCGGCTGCGGTGCGGCGTGTTATATCGTTTTCGCATGGTAAAAACCTCCTTTCGGCTGTGCGTGGTGCCTCTCACTAATAGGAGAAAAACAGGGTGTGAAGCGGAACTGTTTTTGAAAAATCCGAAAAAATATTTTGAGGGATTTTTAAGCGGCGTAAGCCGCATGGCAGGGTTTGGGGAAGGCACTCCCCAACAAGATTCCCGCAGGGGCAAAATGAGCGATAAGCGAATTTTGGTACTGCGGTAGAATCTTGCTCTGAGTAGCCGCAAACTCCAGTGTGTAGGTGGCTTACTTCTTTTCCGTTAAAGATACTTTGAAAATGGGCATTGCTGCCCGCTGTCCGGGGGAAACGGAAAATTTCTTTTTCCTACCGTTCCGGCAAGAGAAAAAGGGTATATCTCCCCGTTCACACCTTAATACCGCCGTTTTTTCGATTTGCCGGAAATGGGCGCAAAAAAAGCAGTAAATCTTTTTCAAGACTTACTGCTTTCACTGGCCGCACCGTTGGGCGGCGGTTATTCAGTTTTGAAAATAGAGAGGGGGCGGCAGCACTCTCTGCTGTCGCCCCTTGATTGCCTATCAGCAAAGGCGAGCGAGGCTGTCAACGGCGGCGCGTAGCGGCGTTCATTTCATCGTTGACTGTCTCGGTTGGCTTTGCTATTCACGTCCTTTTATATAATTATTTAATATTTTACACATTCCTGCCCAAAATTGTCATAGGATAGTTCCGTATCATTACTTTCATCACGATACATATTATCAAAACCATCACTGGCGGGCAACTTAAACTTGCTAATCATAGTTTTAAGTTCCTGTGCCTGTCCAGAAAGTTCTTCACTTGCTGCCGCACTCTGTTCCGCTGTCGCAGAATTGGTCTGCACCACACTGGAAATTTGGTCAATGCCTTGCGTCACCTGAGAAATAGCTTCGGCTTGTTGCTCGGATGCTTTTGAAATTTGTTGAAATACCTTATCCATTCCCAATGTTGATTCTATCACAACATCCATGCTTTTCTTAGTTTCAGCCATGCTCTCGCTGCCTTCTTCAATGGCTTCCAACATTCCTCCAATCAGTTCTGTTGTTGCCTTAGACGCTTCGGAAGAACGTCCGGCAAGGCTGCGCACTTCATCTGCCACTACCGCAAAGCCTTTTCCCGCTGTTCCAGCTCGTGCAGCTTCTACCGCAGCGTTAAGCGCTAAAATATTTGTCTGGAACGCAATATCGTCTATCGTTTTAATGATACCCCTTACTTGATCTGCACTGGCATGGATTTTTTCCATCAATTCAAGGGAATATTCCATGCGTTCGCCGCTTTCCGTAACATGACCACTCATTAGGTCGCCTTCTTTAGCTGCGTTCTGCACCATTTCTGTGTTAGCTTTTACCGTAGAGGAAAGTTCTGTGAGCGTTGCCGCCAATTCCTCTACTGAGGAAGCCTGTTCCGTAGAGCCTTGCGCCAAGGACTGCGCCCCGGAAGATACCTGTTCGGAGCCGGAAGATACCTGTTCAGAAGCCTGTGAAATACCATTCATCATCTGTGCCAGATTTTTTATAAAATCGGAAATAGAATGTTGGATTGGAAGAAAATCGCCTTTGAAATCAATGCTGCTCTTAACCGTCAGATCCCCGTCTGCTAATTTTCTCATAATAACATCAATTTCACTGACATAATGAGAAAGGGTTTCCATGCAAGAACGCAGAGACGCGGCAATCTCACCAATTTCGTCATTCCCTTTGTATTCAACTGTTGCTTGAAGATTTCCGTTGCTCATTTCCCTTAGTCCATGGTTAATTTCAGAAACAGGGCGCAGACGTTTCCCTACGACAAAATAAAGAATAACTGCTACAACCACTGTGGAAAGGAAAAGCAAGACACAAAGGGTAACTACCATCTTCACTGCAAGAGAATGATACTCCCAACTCGACATACGGGACAGAACCTTCCAGCCGCCGGAAAGCTCATCCATCACGCTCATGCGTTTTTCACCGCCAACGGTATATGAAAAAACATTCCCGCTCGGTGCCTGCAATTCGTTCTCAATCGCACCAGTAGCCCCAAATTCGCTGAAATTCTTTCCTACCAATTCGTCCCGTGTAAATCCTACAATTGTATTATCTTGTGAAAGAAGAATCATCTGCCCGGAATTTCCAAAAGTCATAGACTTAATAAATTCTGAAATAGAAGTAATCCTTAAATCTAAAATCAAAAGACCTGCGGTATTGGAACCATTCATCACAGGTGTTGCAATCGAAACACACATTTCACCGGTGGCTTCGTCCATATAAGGCTGTGTAACATATGTACCTTTGCTTGCTGCGCTGAAATAGGGACGTCCTGTCAAAGATACGTCCAGACGTCTCCCGTCCTGTGTATAAATGGTGTCCTCGGCAAGGCTGCCAAATCCTCCTCCCAGAATATCTGGATATTCTTCCATAGCTTCCTGCAATAAGCTGAGTGTTCCTTGAAAATTCCCATTGGATGAAAGCACTGTTTCGCTTCCTGCCATTAGGCCTGTCAAACGGTCATCTATTGACAGCATTTCCGTTACGCCAATGTATTTTTCAATAAACTGCTCTACCTGCGTTTTTGCGCTTAGAGTGACTTGTTTCATATATGCGTCCTGCTTTTGATTTACTCCATAACTAATAAGGCTACTCATCAAAATAGCACAGATTACATTAAACACAAACAGTATCGCTACGGAAAACAGCACAACTGTTGTAGATAACTTTCTAGTTTTTTTGTCTTTTTCTTTACTTGAAATCATTGTGGTTTCTCCCTTCTAAATGCCAATCCTGACATATTTTATCTGCAATAGTTTTCCAGACAAAAATTCACTTGCCTCCTTAAATCTTGTTTAGCTCACTTAATTTTTTATTATAGCACTCTCCATGACAAATTTCTACACAAATTAACGCTTTAATTTTACGGAATAATAGGGCTACTGCCTATTAAATTCTTGTGTGTTACTTTACGGCACATGAGCATTCGCGCCGGGGTTGTCGTTGCCGTAACCTTCCAGCAGGTTGATGACGCCCCACACGCCGAGACCAGCGCCGAGGGCAATCACGAGGGTCTGAAGAACGGTGATAGGGAATATACTCCAGGCTGTAAGCCCTCCCAAATGATCGTACCTGTGCTGGAAGTGGTCTGATCCATATACCGGCTGCCATCCTCAATCCGGGTCAGGCTGTATGTCACTCCGGCCAGGGCGGAGCCATCCGAACTGATTTTTGTGAGGCGGAGGGAAGGCAGCTTGCTGTTGGTAAAGACAAACTGGGCCGTCTCATTTCCATCCAGGTGGATGATCCTCTGTGCCTCGTCAATCACATATCCCGGACACTCCAGTTCAGTCACCACATAAGCGCCCACGGGGAGCTTGGAGAGGTCGATGGTCCCATCCTCCGAAGTCGTATATTCCTCCGGTCCCCAGGAGCCGTCCACCGCCTCAATGCGGAATTTGACATTGGCAATCGGCTTACTGAGATCCGCACTGTCTACCTTGATAAGATGGATGCCGGGCAGCTGGTCATTATAAAACACCCGTTCCACAATGCCCATGCCCGTGGTCAACTCCGCATATTGGGGGGTGGTATCTATAATATTGTTCGATGTCCGCTGTGCCCCTCTCCGCCTCCGTGCTGGCCTCACTGGCGTCTGGGGTGGTACCGGCGGCTCCGTTGTCCTCCGGGGCTTCCTCGGTGCTCTTAGGGGCCTCCTGTGGGGCCAGGCTGGCTTCGGGCTTCCGCCAGCGCCTGCTCGATCAGGCCCAGAACGAAGTCCCGCTGGGTGAGCTTTACGCCCGTCCGAGCAGTTTCTCTGGCCAGG
Organism: Candidatus Avoscillospira sp. LCP25S3_F1; assembly: GCF_052117125.1. NCBI lineage: Bacteria > Bacillati > Bacillota > Clostridia > Eubacteriales > Oscillospiraceae > Candidatus Avoscillospira > Candidatus Avoscillospira sp. LCP25S3_F1. Next base: position 12,044 of record NZ_JBQKJT010000016.1, read on the forward strand.
TGGGTCTTGATGCGCTGGAAGAGTTCCTCGGGAATCTGGAATGCCATCGTTCTGCTGCCTGTCATGTTGATTCCTCCATTCTCATCTTTCATCTTGTAGTATTCAGTGAGCAGTGCTGCGATGTACTGGCTGGTGGTCATCTCCAGGCGGTCTTTTTCTTCTGTTACCCGGTTGTGCAGGGCAATGTCGATTTGAGCGCATAGGTTTTTCTTGTCTGCCATGGTCTGCTCTCCTTTCCTCGTTTTGCAACGCAAGTATATCCAAAACCATGGCGGAAAGCTATTACCAATACCACTAAGGAATGGGGAACAAAGCAAGCAATACTACTAACTGAAACATTCCTGCCTAAAAAAGCGAAAAGCCCCCGTTGGCAGTCCATTGTCCATTGGACTACCAACGGGGGCTTTTCGCTCTACCGTTGTTTGCTCCGGGGTTCGAGTCACCACACACTATAAAAACGGCCTTTTGTATCTCTGTCTCGGCTGGTGCTCGATTTTACCCCCTGAAACGGCTGAAACCCTTGCCGCAGCAAGGGTTTCATGGGTTGCATCTTTTTCAGCAACCTTAGTTGGTCGGAGTGCCGGGATTCGAACCCGGGGCCTCTTGGACCCGAACCAAGCGCGATACCAAACTTCGCCACACCCCGTAACGCTCATTTATTATAGTGGGTTTTCTCATTCTTGTCAAGTCATTTCCATGAGAATACTTTCACGTTCCCCCGCATATTCTGCCATGAGGTGGTTTCTCTTCATGGTTTTTCTGCACATCGACCCCGGATGGCTGGTCCTCATGGCTCTGCTCTGGTATTGGGACCCCCTGGGGTGTTTTTATCCCTTCTGCGCCGCCATGGCCCTCCATGAACTGGGCCATCTGGCGGCTCTTTCCCTGCTTCGCGTCCCCGTCCGGCAGATGCGGTTGGACCTCAGCGGCGCGGTTCTGGAGACCGGCGCCACCGACTACCGCCGAGAGATCGTTTGCGCCCTGGCCGGTCCCGCCGCCAACTGTCTGGGGCTTTTTTTCTGGGAGGTGATTCCCCTCTATGCCCGGTGTTGTCTGCTGCTGGGGGCCTTCAATCTGCTGCCCCTGCCACCCCTGGACGGTGGAAAAGCCCTGCGGGCGTTTCTGCTGCTGCGATGCAATACGGCCACGGCCTTTTCCATATTGATGGCCGTCACCTGGGTCACGGCAGCGGCGCTGATGCTATGGGCATTATGCCTGACGGCGGACCACGGTCTATGGCCTGTGGCGGCGGCGGGTCTGGCTTTACTGCGGTTGACTCTTACCATGAAAAAGCATTTGTAAATCCCGGCTGTACCCTGTATAATGGAGATAAATCTATACGAAAGAGGCCCAATATGACCACATTACTGGAACGCATTTTGCCAACAGTGCAAAAGCCCGCCCGCTATGTGGGCGGAGAATACAACCAGATCGTCAAGGACAAATCCCAGGTGCATGTCCGGGTGGCGTTCTGCTTCCCCGACACCTACGAAATCGGCATGTCCAATCTGGGTATGCGCATTCTCTACGGTGTCATGAACAACCAGCCGGACGTCTGGTGTGAGCGGGTTTTCGCTCCCTGGGGTGACATGGAAGCGCAGATGCGCAAGCACGCTCTGCCCCTTTGGGCGCTGGAAAGCCACGACCCGGTGAAGGATTTTGATCTCATTGCCTTTACGGTGGGCTATGAGATGAGCTACGCCAATATCCTGAATATGCTGAACCTGGCCCAAGTCCCCCTCCACGCCGCCGACCGCCACGATTTGAAGAACATTGTCTTTGCCGGCGGCGCCTGCATGTACAATCCGGAACCCCTGGCTGACTTCATCGACTTCTTCTCCCTGGGCGAGGGCGAGGACAGCACCGTGGAGATTCTCGATCTGTACCGGAAAGCCAAGTCCGAACACTGGACCAAAGACCAATTTCTGCTGGAAGTCTCCAAAATCGAAGGCATATACGTCCCCTCCTTCTACGAGCACACCTACCACGAGGACGGTACGTTACAAGCCATCACGCCCAAAAACGGCGCGCCCAAAACGGTGAAAAAACGCATTGTCCACGATCTGGACCACGCCTTCTACCCCACAAAGGACATTGTTCCCTCCACGGAAATCGTCCACGACCGGACCAATCTGGAGGTGTTCCGGGGCTGTATCCGAGGCTGCCGCTTCTGTCAGGCGGGTTTCACCTACCGGCCCGTGCGGCCCCGCAGTGTGGAGGTCCTGACACAGCAGGCCAAGGAGGCCCTGGAGGACTCCGGCAACCACGAGATCACCCTGTCCAGCCTGTCCACCTCCGACTATAAGCATTTGGAAGCGCTGGCCAACGCGCTGCTGGACTATTGCAGCCCCCGGAAGATCAACCTGTCTCTCCCCTCTCTGCGGGCCGACAACTTTTCCCGGGAATTGATGCTGAAGGTCCAGAAGGTCCGCAAATCGGGCCTGACCTTTGCCCCTGAAGCCGGTACCCAGCGGCTCCGCGACGCCATCAACAAGAACGTCACCGAGGAAGATGTTTTGGAGACCTGCGCCACGGCTTTTGAGGGCGGATGGAGCAGTGTCAAGCTGTACTTTATGCTGGGTCTGCCCACCGAGACCGATGAGGATGTGCTGGGCATTGCCGACTTGGTCTATAAAATCCTCAAAACTTGGCAGGAAAAGGCTACCAACCGGAAGCGTGGCTGCCGCATTAGCGTCGCCACGGCCTATTTTGTCCCCAAGCCCTTTACGCCTTTCCAGTGGGAGGCCCAGATTTCTCCCGAGGAATACACCCGCCGCCAGCGGCTTTTGAAAGAGCATATGCCCGCCAAGAGCGTGGACTACAAATGGCATGAATCGAGCCTGAGCCGTCTGGAGGCCGTACTGGCCCGGGGCGACCGCCGTTTGGGCGCAGTACTGGAACATGCGGTGCTCCATGGGGCCAAGCTGGACGGCTGGGACGAGTATTTCCGGTACGATCTGTGGTTGGACGCGTTCCAGGCCTGCGGCATCGATCCGGACTTTTACACCCGGGAGCGGAGCGAGGACGAACTGCTCCCTTGGGATACCATCGACGTGGGCGTAACAAAGAAGTTCCTCCAAAAGGAGCGGAAAGCCGCCTATGCTTCCACCATCACCCCCGACTGTCGGACCCAGTGTACCGGCTGCGGGGCCAATCTGCTCTATCCGGAGGGACCGTGCGATGCGTAGAATTTTGTTTGAAAAGACCGGCAACGGCATCTGGATTTCCCACCTCGATCTGATGCGGATTTTGCAGCGGGCATTCCGCCGCTCCGGCATCCTGCTGAAGCACACCCAGGGATTCAATCCCCACGCCTTTGTGTCGTTGGCCCTACCCCTGTCGGTGGGCACTGCCAGCTGGTGCGAGCTGTTGGAGTTTGAGTTAGCCGAGTCGGAGGGTGCCGTGGATACGGCGTCTCTGCCGGAGCGGCTCAACGCCGCGCTGCCTGACGGTATTCACTGTATTCTGGGCTATGACGGTGGACGAAAACTCAAAGAGCTGACCCATCTGCAAGTGGAGGTCCGGTTGGAATATGACCAGGGCGTTCCTACTGGGGCGGTAGATGCCATCGAAGATCTGTTCCATGGAGAAACATTGGTGGTGGAAAAGCGGTCGAAGAACGGTCCGGTGGAGCAGGACATTCTGCCCATGGTGAAATCCATGGCCGTTTCTGCCGAGGATGACAACACAGTGCTGCTGTCGGCGGTGATCTGTGCACAGAATCCATCGTTGAATCCGGACCTGCTGGCCAAGGCGGTGACTACCCACCTGCCCCAGCTGGCCCCGGACTTTGCCAAAAGTATGCGAATTGAGATGTTGACCCAGGACGGCACGCCCTTTCGTTAAACGCAAAAAATTCCGAGTTTGCTGTGCAAACTCGGAACTTTTTTATCCTTCGGAATACCGAGACAGAAATTGTCTCGTCCGCTCCTCTCTGGGGTCCTCAATGACCTGCCGGGCCGGGCCCTGCTCCACAATGAAGCCGCCGTCCATAAAGATGACCTGATCGGCCACATCCCGGGCAAAAGCCATTTCATGGGTGACGATGATCATGGTGGTTTTCTGCTCAGCCAAACCGCGGATAACCCGCAGCACCTCACCGGTCAGCTCCGGGTCCAATGCCGACGTAGGCTCGTCAAAGCAGAGGATATCGGGATGCAGCGCCAGCGCTCTGGCAATGGCCACCCGCTGCTGCTGTCCGCCGGACAGCTGGTGCGGATAATGGTCCGCCCGGGCCGCCAGACCGATATCGGCCAGGAGCTTCCGCCCCTCCTCCCGGATTTCCTCCAAAATACGCTTTTTGTTCTGCTTATAGTCAGGATACTCCTTGGCCAGCAGTTCCTTGGCCAGCGTCACATTTTGCAGCGCCGTGTACTGGGGAAACAGGTTGAACGACTGGAACACCATGCCGAAGTGGAGCCGTTTCCGACGCACGTCGGCCTCCCGCTGGGTGGTGGGGTCGTCGGCGTCAAAAATACAATCTTCCTTGATGTAAATGCGACCGCCGCTGGGCTTTTCCAGAAAGTTGAGACACCGCAGCAGCGTCGTTTTGCCGCTGCCGGACGAACCGATGATCGCCAATGCCTGTCCGGCTTCCAGATTGAAACTGATATCCTGGAGGACCTTGGTTTTATCAAAGTGCTTTTCCAGGTTCTGTACTTGTAAAATTGCCATAGGGACCTCCCATCACCGGAAAAACGCCAGCTTCTTTTCCACCCAGTTGAGGAACAGCGTCACCAGCCCACTGAACACCAGGTAGTACACCGCTGTGAAAAACAGAGGCCACACCAGACCGGAATAGCCCATGTTGCTTTTCAGGAAGGACTCGCCCATAAAGATGATCTCCTGCAAGGAAATCACGCGGGCCAGAGACGTGTCCTTGACCAGGGTGATGACCTCGTTGGACACCGGCGGTACAATGCGCTTGACCATCTGCAACAGCGTCACATGGCGGAAAATCTGGCCCTTGGTCATACCCAAAACCTGTCCGGCCTCCTGCTGGCCCACGGGCACGCCCTGGATACCGCCCCGGTAGATCTCCGAGAAATAACAGGCGTAGTTGATAATAAACGTCACACAGGCGGCCACCATGCGGCTGGAGGTGCCGCCGGGCCAGTTGAACCAGCCGATCATACCCGGCACATAGAACAGGGCGATCAATTGGAGCACCAGCGGCGTGCCGCGCACAATCCACACCACCAGACGGCAGATGGCGCTGATGGGCCGGAAGCCCATGATGGCGTTATACCACCGGGACTTTCCCTTCTGCTGAAACCGCCGCAAGGGAGCCCAGCGATTCATGGACCCCAGGCAGATCAACAGGCCCAGGGGCAGCGAGCCAATGAGGGTGATAAAGAACAGCTGCAACGTCCGAATACAGCCGGTGTTGATGGCCGATACAACGGTGCGAAATTCGTCGCTGGCGAAAAATTCTAACATGGAATCGTCCTCTCTTTGGGGATGATGCAAACGACACCACAAGGCAGAGCGCATTCCGCGCTCTGCCTCGCAGTCGAAACACAGCAGATTATTCCAGAATCACAGATTCCTGCAAGCCGTAGGTGGTAGCCACTTCCAGAACGGTACCGTTGGCAACCTGCTCGGCCCAGAACGTGTTGAACGCTTCGGTCACATCGGAGCCCTTGCGGAAGCCCACGCCGTACTCCTCCGATTCCAGGCCCTGGGCCTCATTGAGGTTCAGGCTGTAGGTCAGGTCGGCGTAAGAGGTACCCTCGCCCACCATGGCACCGGCCATCAGCAGGTCGATGACCGCGGCGTCGGAGGTACCGGCGGCCACTTCCATCAGGGCGTTGGACTGCGCCTGCACCGGCACGGTGGACGCACCCAGCGCCTGGGCGGCGGCTTCACCGGCAGAGCCGGATTCCACGGCCACGCTATAGCCTTCCAGGCTGGTCAGGCCCTCAAAGTCAGCAGCCTTGTCGGCCTTGGTCACCAGCACCTGGGCATTGAGACAATAGGGTTCAGAGGTGCTCATGGCGGAGGTCACATCATCGGTCAGCGTCATGCCGTTCCAGACACAGTCGATGCTCTTGTTGTCCAGCTCCATGATCTTATAATCCCAGCTGATCTCCTGGAATTCCACGCTGACCCCCAGCTCCTCGGCGAACTTCCGGGCCATATCGGCATCAAAGCCGATCCATTCATCGCTGCCCTCTTCCTTATAGTCCATAGGGGCGAAGTTGGTCATACCCACCACCAAGGTTCCCTTGTCTTTGATGTACTGCAAATCCGACGCGGCAGCGTCGCCGGTATCCTCGGCGGCGGCGTCATCACCGGCAGTCTCGTCAGTGCTCTCGGCGGTGTCGCCGGTATTGCCGGTCTCGGCGGTGCTGTCATCAGCGGCAGGCGCCTGGGTATCCTTGGAGCCGCAGGCGCCCAGGGACAGCAGCATCATCAGGGCCAGAAGCAATGCAAGCAGCTTTTTCATATCGATAAATCCTCCATAAACTGTCGTGTTATATTCTTGTGGAGGTATTTTATCATGCTAAAGTGCTAATGTAAAGAACTATCTTATCGGAATTGTGCCTGTAAATCCGCTGTAATTTTGTGCAGTTTCTCCAAATCCACCAAATTGGCGTTGCAAAGCTCCTGGAGCGACAGGAGAATCCCCAGCTTGGCGTGGTACCAGGTCAAGCCGCCCTGGAAGTACACGGCATAGGGCGGACGGATGGGACCGTCGGCGGACAATTCGATGGAGGACCCCTGGACAAAGGCGCCGGCAGCCATAATCACCTGGTCGTCATACCCGGGCATGTCCCAGGGCAGGGGCGTGGCAAAGCTGTCCACGGGGGCCGCCTCCTGGATGCCCTTGCAGAAGGCGATCATGGCGGCTTCCGAGCCCAGTTCCACAGCCTGAATGATATCGTGGCGGGATTCGGTGCCGTTGGGCACCACAGGGAAGCCCAGGCGCTCGTAGAGGTTGGCGGCAAAAATCGCGCCCTTCAACGCGCCGGATACCACCGTGGGGGCCAGGAAAAAGCCCTGGTAGAACGCGGGCATAATGCCGAGGTTCGCGCCCACCTCCTGACCCAGGCCGGGGGCGCTGAGACGATAGGCGCAGCGCTCGACGCATTCCGTCGTACCGCAGATGTAGCCGCCGATGGGGGCCAGGCCGCCGCCGGGGTTTTTAATGAGGCTGCCCACGATCATATCGGCTCCCACGTCGGAGGGCTCGATGGTCTCGACAAACTCACCGTAGCAGTTGTCCACCATGCACAGAACGTCGGGCTTGCATTCCTTACAGAACGCAATCAGCTTGCCGATCTGCTCCACGGAGAAGGTGGGGCGGGTGGCATAGCCCTTGGACCGCTGGATGGTGATGAGTTTCGTCTTGGGGCCGATGGCTTCCCGGATGCCGTCATAGTCAAAGGTGCCGTCGGGCAGCAAGTCCACTTGCCGGTAGGACACGCCGTACTCCTTGAGGGAGCACTGGGAGGGGCGAATGCCGATGACCTCTTCCAAGGTGTCGTAGGGACGGCCCACCGGGGACAGCAGCTCGTCGCCGGGCCGCAGATTGGCGCTGAGGGCCACGGCCAACGCATGGGTGCCGCAGGTGATCTGGGGCCGCACCAGAGCTGCTTCCGTATGGAAGCAGTCGGCGTAGACCTTTTCCAGGGTGTTCCGGCCCACATCGTCATAGCCATAGCCGGTGGTGGCGGCGAAGCAGGACGCGCCCACCCGATTGACCTGCATGGCGTGGAGGACCTTGGCCTGGTTGTACTCGGCCACCTGATCGATGGCCGCAAAACGGACGCGGAGGCTGTCCAGGACAGCCTCCCCGTAGGCCAGCACCGCCGGGCTGACGCCCATGGTGCCGTACAGTTCTTCTAAACTCACAGAACGGTCTCCTTTTTACAGCGCCGCAGGCTCCATGGCAGCGTGAAGCTGATCGGTGATGGCGTTGCGGAAAATGGGAGTCGCGTGCATGTGGAGCATTTGCAGCGCCGGAGCCGACTGGTTGACGGGAACCTTGCCGCCGGTGGACAGGTCGATGTCGAGAATCCAGCGGGTCTCCTTGTCCTCGGGCTGGCCGGGACGGCGGATCATGCCGGGAGCGGACCGCATTTTCAGACGGCAGCCACCGGCCAGCGCCATGTCCACATCCATAGTGCAGCGGCCCACGGACTGCTCCTGGACATCCTCCTCGGCCAGCATACCCAGAACGGCGGGAGACAGCAGATCCTTCCAGCTGACGCCCTCCAGGCCCAGCTCCCGGCGGGAGATGGCGTTCATATATCGCAGGCCCACCCGCTCAAAGTAGGCAGGCTCATAGATGCGGATAAAGCTGGCCAGCGCCTGGTCCAGCATCCGGGCGAACTCCTCCCAGCTGTCGTACCGGCGGCAGGTCAGGGCAATGAAGCTGTTGGTCAGGTTCAGTCTCCAGCGGCCATCCTCGGAAACGAAGTGGTAATTGGTCACGGGAGGCTGGGCCTGGACCGTGGGGTTGGCGGTGCCCATACCGGCCACCTTGGGGGCGGGCTGGTCCTGGTGCTTCTGGTACACGGGGAACGCCGCACGGACGGCCTCCTGGAACTCGGCAGGCTCCTTTTCACTGATGGAAAGAATGGTGGGGAACCGCAGCTGGCAGATGACCTCCAGCAGGGGGCTCTTCTCATAATGGCAGCGGTCGACTTGTTCAAACATTTAAAATCACCTCATAGGGAATAGAGTCATACGGTATTAGTATACCGCATTACGGGAAAAATGCAAGTAATGTTCTGTGGAATGCGTGGAAATCGTGCCTCTTTTCGACGGACGGTCTCTCTCGGCCCGTTGGGCCAATTCCCCTTCTCATGGAATCCGCCCCGACATAGTACGTGGGGCGCAACCGGCGCTTTTTTATAGGGACATTCCATATGCCCTGGCGGTACCATACTGTGCGGTTCCGCCCATGGCGGCAAATCGTATCCCATGCTATTGATTGAATTGTTTTATCAGGAGGCATTGTTTTGATCGTTTTCTGGACCCTGCTGATTCTGGCTGTCGTTGCCGCGGCGGGCTGGGTGGCCCTGCTGTTCGCCATGGGCCGGGGCCGGCTCTTCGACCCACGCAGTCCCCGGCTGCTGCTCCACAGCACCTGGGACCAATTTGAACTGCCCATACTGGCTGGAGCCGCCTGGATCACATCCCAGGAGACAGAGCACCAGACGCTGGAGAGCTTCGACGGTTTGACGCTCCACGCCCGCCTGCTCCCGGCGGCAGGTCCGGCCCTGGGCACCATTTTGCTGTTCCACGGCTATCGCTCCATGGCCGCCGTGGATTTCAGCGCCACGGCCAAGGCTCTCCACGACGAGGGGTTCCATCTGCTGCTGGTGGACCAGCGAGCCCATGGACACAGTCAGGGCCGGTGGATCACCTACGGCGTCAACGAGCGGCGGGACTGCGCTGCCTGGGCCTGGCACTGTTACCGCCGGTTCGGACCGGGCCATCCCCTGTTCCTCTACGGCATGTCCATGGGCGCCACTACGGTGCTGCTGGCGGCGGGGCTGGCCCTGCCGCCTACGGTCCAGGGCATTCTGGCCGACTGCGGCTTCACGGCCCCGGTAGCCATTCTGCGCCATGTGCTGAGCCGGTTCTGCCGTCCCCTGTCCTCCCTCCTGCTGTGGCTTCTGCGGTGGTACGCCCGGTGGCTGCTGGATGTGGATTTGGACTGCTGTTCCACACCGGCGGCGTTGCGCCGGACCCAACTGCCGGTGCTGCTGCTCCACGGCGTGGACGACAGTTTTGTGCCCATGGACATGAGCCGGGAAGCCGCAGCGGCCTGCGGTGGTTACCACCAGCTGTATCTGGTGACCGACGCCGGTCACGGCGGCGCCGGATGGGTTGACCGTAACGGATATTTATCGGCTGTCAAGGGCTTTCTCCACAATTTTCTCCACGACGCCACTTAGAAAGACAGAGAACGTAGCCACCATATCTTGTGTGTTTTCGCCAATCTTACACAAGATATATTGACAGAGTCCGCTCCCGCCGTTTATAATAACCCCGCTCCGCAGGGCCGGGCAGCACACCGGTCCAGCGGCTATGATACGTGTTACCGTCCATTCCATCGGAAGCGCTTCCGATGGAATTTCGTATGAGAACAGGGAGTTGTTTCTATTGAAAATCATCAAGCGCAACGGTTCCGAGGCCGTCTTTGATATCACCAAGATCATCCAGGCCATTGGCCGTGCCAACCGGACCGCCGCCGAAAATGAGCAGTTGACCCCCACCCAGATTCAGCGCATTGCCGAGCGGGTGGAGCTCAATTGCCGGGAGATGAACCGGTCCCCCGGCGTGGAGGAAATCCAGGACCTGGTGGAGACGCAGATCATGGCCCATGGCGCCTATGATGTAGCCAAGAAGTACATCACCTACCGCTACACCCGCAATCTGGTCCGGCAGGCCAACACCACCGACGACCAGATCCTCAGCCTCATCGAGTGCAACAACGAGGAGGTCAAGCAGGAGAATTCCAACAAGAATCCCACCGTCAACTCGGTCCAGCGAGACTACATGGCCGGTGAAGTTTCCAAGGACATCACCCGGCGCATTCTGCTGCCCCAGGATATTGTGGAAGCCCACGAGGCAGGCATCATCCATTTCCACGACTCCGACTACTTCGCCCAGCACATGCACAACTGTGATCTGGTGAATCTGGAGGACATGCTGCAAAACGGCACGGTCATTTCCGGCACCATGATCGAAAAGCCCCACAGCTTTTCCACGGCCTGCAACATTGCCACCCAGATCATTGCCCAGGTGGCTTCCAACCAGTACGGCGGCCAGTCCATTTCCCTGGCCCATCTGGCCCCCTTTGTCCAGGTGAGCCGGGAAAAAATCCGCCGCAGCGTGGAGCGGGAGGTTCAGGCCATGGGCCGTCCCCTGCCCGAGGCCCTGGTCAATCAGATGGTAGAAAACCGCCTGTTGGACGAGATTCAGCGGGGCGTGCAGACCATCCAGTACCAGGTGGTGACGCTGCTGACCACCAATGGACAAGCCCCCTTTGTCACGGTGTTTATGTATCTGGGCGAGGCCAAGAACGAGCGGGAAAAGGCCGATCTGGCCCTGATTGTTGAGGAAGTACTCAAGCAGCGTTATCAGGGCGTGAAGAATGAGGCCGGTGTGTGGGTGACCCCCGCCTTCCCCAAGCTGATCTACGTGCTGGAGGAGGACAACATCCATAAGGATTCCCCCTACTACTATCTGACGGAACTGGCTGCCAAGTGTACGGCCAAGCGTCTGGTGCCCGACTACATCAGCGAAAAGAAGATGAAAGAGCTGAAGGAAGGCAACTGTTTCCCGGTCATGGGCTGCCGTTCCAACCTGAGCCCCTGGAAAAACGAGAAGGGCGAATATCAGTTCTACGGCCGGTTCAATCAGGGCGTGGTCACACTGAATCTGCCGGACATCGCCCTGTCCTCCGGCGGCGACCTGGACAAATTCTGGCAGATTTTTGACGAACGCCTGGATTTGTGCTACCGGGCGCTGATGTGCCGCCACAACCGGCTCAAGGGTACGCTGTCCGACGCGGCCCCCATTCTGTGGCAGTACGGCGCCTGCGCCAGACTGGCCAAGGGCGAGCCCATCGACAAGCTGCTGCTCGGCGGCTACTCCACCATCTCCCTGGGCTACGCGGGCCTGTATGAGTGCGTCAAGTACATGACCGGCAAGTCCCATACGGACCCGTCGGCCACCCCCTTCGCCCTGGAGATTATGAAGTATATGAACGACGCCTGTAACCGCTGGAAAAAGGAGACCACCATCGGCTTCGGCATCTACGGCACGCCCCTGGAATCCACCACCTACAAGTTCGCCAAGTGCCTGCAAAAGCGGTTCGGCATCGTTCCCGGCGTGACAGACAAGTCCTATATCACCAACAGCTACCACGTCCATGTGACAGAGGAAATCGACGCCTTCTCCAAGCTCTCCTTTGAGGCCCAGTTCCAGGCCTTGTCCACCGGCGGCGCCATCAGCTATGTGGAAGTGCCCAACATGCAGCACAATCTGGACGCGGTTCTGGCTGTCATCCGGTACATCTACGATAATATTATGTATGCGGAGCTGAACACCAAGAGCGATTTCTGCCAGGTCTGCAACTACGACGGCGAAATCGAGATTCAGGAGGATGAGGACGGCAAATTGGTCTGGGTCTGCCCCCAGTGCGGCAATCAGGACCAGAGCAAGATGAATGTGGCCCGACGGACCTGCGGCTATATTGGTACCCAGTTCTGGAACCAGGGCCGGACCCAGGAGATCCGTGAACGCGTGCTGCACCTGTAAGCGTCCTGTTAGACACCGTAAACTTTTAGTCATAACAAACTGTAAAAATCCCGTTCTTTTTTGGAAGAACGGGATTTTTACGTAAACTACCCTCTTGCAATCTCCCGGGAAACCCGCTACAATACTGCGTATATGTTTTAGGAAAAGAGGTCTTTCTCATGACCAACCTGCTGCCGCGTCTTTTCATCCGCGACTACAAGAATTTAGAAGACCCTGCGGTCCGCTCCGCCTACGGTAAACTGGCAGGCATGGTGGGCATCTTCTGCAACATGCTGCTGTTTGCCGCCAAGCTGGCCATCGGTCTGCTGTCGGGCAGCGTATCCATCACCGCCGACGCTGTCAACAATCTGTCCGATGCCTCCAGCTCTGTGGTGACGCTGCTGGGCTTCAAACTGGCCGAAAAGCCCGCCGACGAAGACCACCCCTACGGCCACGCCCGCATGGAATATCTGTCCGGTCTGGCGGTGGCGGCGCTGATTCTCGTCATCGGCGTAGAACTGGTAAAATCATCCATATCGAAAATCATTCACCCGGAGCCGGTGTCTTTTTCTCCTGCCCTGGTGGTGGTCCTGGCGCTCTCCATGGCCGTCAAGCTGTGGATGTGCCACTTTAACAGCTCCCTGGGCCGCCGCATAAACTCCGATACCCTGAAAGCCACCGCCGCCGACAGCCGAAATGACGTGATTACCACCGGCGCGGTGCTGCTGGCCGCCATTGTGGCCCAGGTGACCAATTTGTATATCGATGGTTACGCCGGCCTGCTGGTGGCCCTCTTCATCCTGTGGAGCGGCGTGGGCATTGCCAAGGACACCATGGACCCCCTGCTGGGTCTGGCCCCGTCGCCGGAGCTGGTACAGCAGATTTCCGATGAAATCCGCGGATATGACAAAGTCCTCGGGCTCCATGATCTCATGGTCCACGACTACGGCCCCGGCCGCCGCTTTGCCAGCGTCCATGTGGAGATGGACAGCCAGGAGGACCCTCTCCTGTGCCACGATATCATCGACGACATTGAGCACGACTTCCTCAAGAAGCACCGCATCCATCTGGTCATTCACTACGACCCGGTGATCACCGACGACGCCGAACTCAACGAAATGCGGACCTTGACGGAGCAGGTGGTGCAGGAGATGGACCCCCGGTTCACCCTCCACGATTTCCGCATGGTGCGCGGTCCCGGACACACCAATCTGGTCTTTGATCTGGTCATCCCCTTTGAACTCCATGAAAAGCGGCGGGAAATTGCCCGTCAGATCAACGAACGCATCAAAGCTGTCGACGAAAAATACAACGTGGTCATCACCTTTGACCACTAATCGGCCCCGGGCGTGCTGCCAAATTCAGCACGCCCGGTTTCTCTGCTTTGTATACGTTATGACATTGATGTTTTGCATAAATTTCCATGTCATTTTCTTTGCAATTTATACAATACATCCAAAAAAATTTTCTGCTGTTCACCAAAATAATTTTCTGTAGCTTAACAAGATACTGGGAATTCCATATGATATTAATAGCAATTCTCGATACATTTTTATAGAAGCTGCACAGGCCCCCGGGAAGGTGCGGTTGAAAGGAGTCGAGCCGATGGAAGAACTATTGCGCATGGAGCATATCACCAAGCGATTCGGTGACGTCTATGCCAACCGGAACATCAATCTTGATGTACGCAAAGGCGAGGTACATACGCTTTTGGGCGAAAACGGCGCCGGCAAGAGCACGCTGATGAACGTGCTGTTCGGCCTGTATCAACCCACGGAGGGTACCATCTACCTCCACGGACAACCGGTTCGCATTGAGTCTCCGGCCCAGGCCGTCAAACTGGGCATCGGCATGGTGCATCAGCATTTTATGCTGGTGGAGGCCATGACCGTTTTTGAAAATATCATTCTCGGCGACCGCAACACCAAGGGCATTTTTATCAACCACGACGCCCGCAAAAAGGAGATTCTGGAACTGTCGGAACGCTACGGTCTGGACGTGGAGCTGGATAAGCCCATCACCGACATTGCCGTGGGCGCCCAGCAGCGCGTAGAAATCCTCAAAGCTCTCTATCGCGGCGCGGACCTGCTGGTGCTGGACGAGCCTTCGGCGGCTCTGACGGACCAGGAGGTGGAAGGTCTCTTCGACATCATGCACAAGCTGACCAGCGAGGGCAAGAGCATCATTTTCATCAGCCACAAGATGCGTGAGGTGCTTCACATCTCCGACCGGATCACCATTCTCCGGGCCGGCGAGACGGTCTGTACCCTGAACCGGGGCGAAACCACCGGCGAGGAACTGGCCAATCTGATGATCGGCCGGGAGCTGACGCCCTCTCATTATGAAAAGGTAGAGAACCCCGGCGAAGCCGTGGTATCCCTGGAAAACGTGGACTACGACAAAACCTCCAAGCACAACGGCCTTAACGGCGTCAGCCTCACCGTGGGCCGGGGCGAGATTGTGGGCATTGCCGGTGTGGACGGCAACGGCCAGAGCCAGCTGGCCCAGGTGGTCACCGGCGTTTTGACCCCCAACGCCGGACAGGTGGACCTGAAGGGCTCCCGTGTGGCCCAGTTCTCTCCCAACGGCTTCATTCTGGAGAGCGTCTCCCACATTCCCGAGGACCGCAACAAAATGGGCCTCATCGGCAATATGACCGTCCGGGATAACATCGTGCTCAAATCCACCGAGTCGCCGGAATTCTCGGCGGCCCACGGCCTGTTCCTCAAAAAGAAAGCCATCCGGGACTATGCCCTGAAGATGCAGGAGAAATACGACATCCGCTGCTCCTCCATCGATCAGGAGGCGAGAAACCTGTCCGGCGGCAACCAGCAGAAAATCATTCTGGCCCGGGAGCTGGAAGGCAAGCCCGATCTGCTGGTGGCGGTCCATCCCACCCGCGGTCTGGATATCGGCGCTACGCGCTTTGTCCACGACACCATGATCGAGGCACGGGACCGGGGCTGCGGCGTGCTGCTGATCTCCGCCGACTTCGATGAAATTCTGGAGGTCTCCGACCGCATTGTCGTCATGTTTGAAGGACAGGTCATGGGCGTGTTCTCCGGCAAGAATCCGCCCATCGCCGAAATCAGCCTGGCCATGGCCGGTAAGTGAGGAGGAATGGGACCATGAAACACACCAACCGTATTGTCAACCTTCTGGTGCCCGTCATTTCTGTGCTGCTGTCCTTTGTCATCGGCTGCATCATCATGGCGGCTCTGGGCGCCAATCCCGCCACAGCGCTGCAATCCCTTTGGATCGGCGCTTTCGGCACCATGCGCAACGTGGGTACCACCCTGTCCCGTGCCACACCCCTGATCTTCACCGCCCTGTGCGCCTGCTTCGCCTACCGCTGCGGCGTCTTCAACCTGGGCGGCGAGGGCCAGTTCCTCATGGGCGCCATTGTCTCCTGCGTCATCTCCACCCAAATGGGCATCACAGGTCTGCCCGCCATCATTCTGTGCCTTATCGCCGGCGCCCTGGCCGGCGGCATCTGGGCGTTGATCGCCGGTGTCCTCCGGGTCTTCCGCGGTCAGAATGAGATGATTATTTCCATCATGCTCAACTATGTGGCCACCCTCTTTATGGGCGTCATCTACACCAACTGGCTCCGCGACGGCAGCGTGCCCCAGACTGTGGCCGTGCCGGCCGAGACCCAACTGAGCCGCCTGGGCGATCTGCGGGCCACCACCGCGTTCATTCTGGCCTTGGTGGTGGGTCTGCTGGTGTATTACTTCCTGTTCCATACGTCCAAGGGCTTCCAGCTGCGGGCCGTGGGTCTCAACATGACGGCGGCCCAGTTCAACGGCTTCGCCGTGAAAAGGTTCATCCTCATGAGCTTCATCGTCTCCGGCGCCATCGCCGGTCTCGGCGGCAGCGCCGACCTGCTGGGCACTCAGTTCCGCCTCATCAACGGCTACGGTTCCGGCTACGGCTTCGACGGTGTGGCCATGGCCCTGATCGCTCAGCTGCATCCCATCGCCGCCATCGTGGTCGCCATCTTCTTCGCCGCCCTGCGGGTGGGTTCCACCACCATGCAGGCCGCCACCGGCGTCCCCACCAGCGTGTCCGATATCATTCAGGCGCTGGTCATCGTCTTTACGGTGGCGGGTCTGGCCATGGTGAAGCTGCCCCAGTTCCGGGCCGTCATTGACCGCATGGCCACCAAGTCCGTACAGAAGAAGGAGGCTGTGTAAGATGATTTCCGAAGTTTTGCTTTCCACCGTCCGCATGGCCACGCCCCTGATCTTCCTGGCGTTGGCCGAGCTTTACTCCCAGCGGGCCGGTCTGGTCCACATCGGTCTGGAAGGTCTGGCCGCCATCGGCTCCCTGGTGGGCTTTCTGGTAAGCCTGATCACCGGCAGCCCCATGCTGGGCGTGGTGGCCGGCGCCGCCGCCGGTATCCTCACCAATATGATCTTCGCCTATGCCACCATCACTCTCTGCGCCGAGCAGATCGTCTACGGCATGGCCATCAACATTTTCGCTCCGGCCCTGGCGGCGTTCATTTACCGCGTCTACTTCGGCGCTGGCTCTGAGCTGGTGCAGGTGGGCCTCATGAGCACCCTGAGCCAGTCCCTGGGCATCCAGTCCAACAACTTTATCGTCCAGCTGTTCCTGGACCAGACCCCCATGGTCTATCTGGCCTACATTCTGGTCATCGTCACGGTGATCTACTTCAACCGCACCAAGTCCGGCCTCAACTACAAGGCCGTGGGTGAATACCCCAAGGCCGCCGCCACGCTGGGCATCAACGTCATCGGTGTCAAGTATGTGGCCAGCATCCTCTGCGGCGCATTGGCCGGTATGGGCGGCGCGTACCTGACCACCTGCTATGCCAACACCTATGTGGACGGCAACGTGGCAGGCCGTGGCTTTATCGCCCTGGCCGCCGTGATCTTCGGCCGCTGGACCGGCGGCGGCGTCCTGCTGGCCTGTCTGTTCTTCGGCTTCTGCGACGCTTTGCAGATTCGTCTGCAAGTGGGCAGCTTCGGCATTCCCTATCAGTTCTTCCAGATGATTCCCTATGTGGCCACCGTGATAGTTCTGGCGCTGCTGGGTATGAAAAAAGCCGGTCCCAAGGGCGTGGGCAAGGCGTATCTCCCCGAGGAGCGGTAACGATGTGACTGCCGCCGTCGCGGCTGTTTCATAACCATTCTACATTTTAGGAGGAAAACGAACATGAAAAAGCTTCTGGCTCTGCTGCTGGCCCTGACCATGGTCCTGTCCCTGGGCGCCTGCGGCAACAAGACCACCACCGACAGTGGTACCAACACCGGCGACACCGGCAGCACCAGCGATACCGCGACCAACGAGGGCGGCGCCGATTCCACCGGTCTCAAAGTGGCCATGATCTGCGACTCCAGCATCTCCGACGGCGGATGGGGCATGTCCTGCTACAACGCCATGGTTGCCGCCGCAGAGGCCAACGGCTGGGAGACGGCCTACTCCGACAGCATCGCCCAGTCGGCCTACTATGACACCATCGTCTCCTACTGCGACTTGGGCTACGACCTGATCTACGCCCCCGGTAACCAGTACACCGACGCCGTGCTCCAGGCCGCCGAGGAATACCCCGAAATCGCCTTTGCCCTGCTCAACGGCGGCACCGACACGCCGGACAAGGCCACCAACGGCAACGTCACCTCTCTGCTGCCCGACGCCCAGCAGGTCGGCTGGATCGCCGGCGCTCTGGCGGGCCTCATGACCGAGACCGGTACCGTCGCTTTCATCGGCGGCATGGAGCTGGACACCACCCTGGGCAAGTATGAAGGCTTTGCCGAGGCTGCCGCCTATGTGGGCGAGCAGGCCGGCAAGACCGTGTCCGCTCTGGACATCGTGTACTCCGGTGACTTCTCCGCCACCGACAAGGGCATCGAATTTGCCAAGGCCATGATCAACCAGGGCGCCGACGTGTTCTTCGGCGACGCCTCCGCTGTTGACTCCGGCGCACGGCAGGCCATCGACGAGGCCAACACCGCTTCCGGCTCCGTCAAGATCTATGACATCGCTCAGCCCTCCGATCTGCTGGGTCAGAACGATTGCATCATCGGCAGCCAGGTCACCGACAACACCGCTCTGGTAAGCCTGTGCATGGAAGCTGTCGCCGACGGCAGCTTCGGCGGCGAGGTCATCTACGGCACCCTGCAGAACGGCGTTCTGTCCGCCGGTGCTCTGAGCGACCTGGTCCCCGCTGAGGTGCAGGATCAGTACAACGCTTACCTGCAGGAGATGCAGGACGGCACCTTCATGCAGTAATCTTCTCCCTCTGTGGGGCGGGACACCTTTCGGGGTGTCCCGCCCTTTCTGCAATATTTTGTATTTGCACCCACTTTCCTGCCGTGCTATGATATAGAAAAACAATCCCATCCACGGAGGGACTTCCATGTTGAATCAACAGCGCAATCCAAAGGAACCGCCCATTCTCTCCTGGGCCATCACCATCGGTTTGTTTCTGGTGGGCGCGTGGCCCATCGCCCTGTTTACCCTATTCCGGATTCTCAGTGTCGGTTCCATCACCTCCCCGCCCAAACAGCAGAAGCGCCCACTGAACGCCCCCCGCGAACCCATTGACCTGGAGCCGGTGGCAAACAAGCCCGCCAAGAAGGCCAAAGTACCCAAACCGGCCCGCCGGAGCGGCACCGTTCCCATTCCGAAAAATTGGGGCAAACGGCTTTGTTTTTGGGGCCTGATTGCCGCAGTGGTCACCGGCTTGATTCTGGGCGACACACTTCTGGAGACGCTTTCCGAGCTGAAACACGGGCTCACCTTCGATGATATTCAGGAGCTGCTGCAACCCACCGGCTTTTTTGCCGGCAGCCTGGTTGTGCTGTTCTGCGGGTTATCCCGCAAGGGCAAGGCCGCTCGCTACCGTCGGTATTTACAGCTGATCGGGCAGCGAGAGACGATTTCAGTGGCGACCCTGGCCGACGCCCTGCCCGTCTCCTATCGCCATGCCTGCAATGACCTCCAGGACATGCTGGAGCGCGGCTACCTGCCCGCCGGATACATCAACCGCAATTCCAGGATGTTGATTCTGTCGGAAAGCGGCTTGCGGGAGGAGGCGCCCAAGCCCCAAAAGCCGGTCCCGGAACAGCCCCCGGCCCAGGAAGACGACGTACTGCATCAAATTCACCAGCTGCGGGACAGCATCGAGGACTCGGCCATGCGGCAAAAGGTGGACCGCATCGGTGAGATCACCGCCCGGATTCTGGACTATCAGAAGGCCCATCCCGACTGTGCCGCGGAGCTGCGGAGTTTTCTCGATTACTATTTGCCCACAACGCTGAAAATCCTGCGTTCCTATGAGCAGATGGAGGAACAGCGCATTGATGGCGAGAACATCCGCACCACCAAGGCCAAAGTGGAAGGCATGATGGACCAGGTTGTGGAGGGCTTCGAGACGCGGCTGGACAAGCTGTTCCATGCGGAAGCTGTGGACATCACCAGTGACGTACAGGTGCTGGAGCAGATGCTGCGGCAGGACGGTCTCACCGGCGAAGACCTAAAGCTGCCCCGACAATAAAAAGGGCCTGTTTCAAACACTGAATTCCCAAAATACAGTTTGATAAAAATAACCGTGAAACTCAAAAAACAGAGTTTCACGGTTATTTTATGATGCGTTACGATTCCAATTTGTTGTAAAAACTGTATTCTGCGGCAGGCCCTTTCAGGATTGGGCGCACCGCGTATCAAAGGGACTGAAGCAGCGCTTCGGCGCAGCGCACACCATCCACGGCGGCAGAGGTGATGCCGCCGGCGTAGCCGGCACCCTCACCGCAGGGAAACAAGCCCCGCAAGGCCGACTGCTGGCTTTCATCTCGCAGAATCCGGACCGGGCTGGAGCTCCGCGTTTCCGGGGCCGTCATCACGGCATCGCCGTCGGCAAAGCCGGGGAGCTTTTTGTCCAGTTCCGGCAAGGCCCGCTCCAGTACGTCGGTAATCTTCTCCGGCAGACAGCTGCGGAGGTCCGTAAACGTCACGCCGGGAGCGTAGGTAGGCCGCACCGAAGCCGGACCCGTACTGGCCCGATGGTTCAGAAAATCGCCCACCAGCTGGGCCGGGGCGTGGTAATTGCTGCCGCCCGCTTCATAGCACCGCTGTTCCAGCTGTCTCTGCCACTCCATGCCGCCCAGGACGCCCGAAACTGGGAAATCCTCCGGGTGTAGCGTCACCAGGACGGCTGCATTGCAGTTCTCCCCGTCCCGGTCGGCGTTGCTCATGCCGTTGGTCACTACGCCGCCCGCCTCCGACGATGACGCCACCACCTGTCCGCCGGGACACATGCAGAAGGTATAGGCCGAGTTGCCGTCCGGCAGATGGGCCGCCAGCTTGTAATCCGCCGGAGGCAAACTGGGGTGGCCCGCCGCCTCGCCGTACTGCCGCCGGTCCAGCCACGACTGCCGGTGCTCAATGCGGACGCCCATGGAAAAGGCTTTCGGTTCCATGGGGACGCCGGATTCCAGCAGCATGGCAAAGGTGTCCCGGGCGCTGTGACCGATGGCCAGAATGGCCCGGTCACAGTCCAGGTGCACGGTCTCCCCTGCCTGTTCATAGACCAGCCCCGTCAGATGGCCCATGGTCTGCTCCAGTCCCGTCACCCGGCAGCCGAACCGAACCTCACCGCCCAAGGATTCAATCTTTTTCCGCAAATTCTGGACCACCGTCACCAACACGTCGGTACCAATGTGGGGCTTGGCGTCAAACAGGATGTTTTCCCGTGCGCCCGCTTGGTGGAACTGCTCCAGAATCCAGCCCATACAGGGGCTTTTGATACCGGTGGTCAGCTTGCCGTCGGAAAAGGTGCCCGCGCCGCCCTCACCAAACTGCACATTGCACGTGGGGTCCAGCTTGCCCGTCTCCCAAAATTCCCGGACTTTTTTCTGGCGGGTCTCCGCATCCAGGCCCCGCTCCAGCACAATGGGCTTCAAGCCCGCTTCCGCCAGAATCAGCGCCGCAAAAATGCCGCCGGGGCCAAAGCCCACCACCACCGGCCGGAGCCCCTCATGCCGCACGGGCCGCGGCGGCTGATAGCCGTCCAGCTTGGCCGGGCTGATTTTTTTGTCGCTGCGGACCCGCCGCAGCACCTTCTGCTCGTCCCGGTGGACCGTCACATCCACCGTATAGAGGATCCGGATATCCTGCTTTTTCCGGGCGTCGATGGACTTTTTCCGGATGTGGACCGACCCGATTTCCGTATTGGCCACATGGAGCCGCCGGGCGGCGGTTCGAATCAGATGGTTCATATCCTGCCCCAGGGGCAGGGAGATATCACGAATGCGGATCAATTACGATTCCTCCGTTTCTTTCGATGCGGACAGCCCCGCCAGACGACCCGACGACCAGGCCCATTGGAGATTATACCCGCCGCAGTCGCCGTCGATATCCAGGACTTCCCCACAGGCATACAGCCCCGGCACCCTGCGGCTTTCCAACGTCTGCGGGTCAAACCCTGCTGTTTCCACACCGCCCACGGTAACCTGGGCATTGTCCATGCCCATGGTGCCGGTGACGGTCAGACGCAAATCCCCGATGGTGTCGGCCAGCCGGTCCAGCCGGTCCGGCCCCAACGCCCCCAGACGCGCCTCGGCGCCGATTCCAGCGGCCTTTCCCAACAGTTTGCCCAATCGGTTGTGGACCATGCCGGTCAGCAAGTCCTCGGCGGGCCGGTCCGGCAGCTGGGCGCAGCGGGTTTGGAGCAGCGTCACAATGGCTTCTTTGGAAAACTGGGGCAACAAATGGAGCGACAGCGTCAGCCCGTCGCCGCCGGTGGACACGGCCCTGGAAATCTCAAAGACGGCGGGACCACTGACACCGGTTTCGGTAAACTGAATCTCACCCTCGGTGACAGCCAGGACGCGGCTGCCCCGCAGCACCGTCACACGGCCATTGGCCCGGACCCCTTTGAGGCCCCTGGTAAAGGTCCCCTCGGTGCAGACCTGCACCAGCGCCGGATGGAGGACCGTTGATTTGTGGCCCAAGGCCCCCAGCAGGTCATAGCCCAAGGTGGTGCCGCCCAGTTTGGCCCCCGCCGCGCCGCCGGCGGCAAGAATCAGCTTCTCCCCTGCCGCTTCGCCGCCGTCCCATTTTAACAGGAAGCCGTTCCGGCGCTTCCAGATTTTCCGCACCTCACAGCCCGCATGGACTTCCACACCGGCCTGTTCCAGCGCAAACCGCAGCACGTCCAGCACGCTGTTGGCCTGGTCCGAATAGGGATACACCCGACCGGTCGGCTCTGTGACCGTCAGCAGGCCCAGCCGGTGAAAATAGTCCAGCGTATCCGTCACGGAGAAGGCTTCCAGCGCCGGACGGCAGAACGCTGGGTCCGTACCGTGGTAGGAATCGCCGTCGGCGTGGGTGTTGGTGAGATTGCAGCGGCCATTGCCGGTGGCCAGGAGCTTGCGGCCCAGCCGGGCCTGCCGCTCCACCAGCACCACCCGGTGACGGCCGCATTCCGCCGCCGCCAACGCGGCCATCATGCCCGACGCGCCGCCGCCGAGAATCAAAATCGTCATGGGATATACCTCCCCATTTTAATCATGATTCCATGGTAGTGGCGTAACCCTAAAAAGTCAAGTAAAACCCAAAAGAAAACGCTTTTCCTACATTTTTCTCGAAAAATCCTGGGGTTCAGGGGCAAAGCACCTGTCTCCCGCCGCAGCGAGCGAATCCCCCATCGTCCCCGGCGTCATCCGCAGATGGCGCAATCTCTGCGGCAAGGCCGCAAGGCCCAGCCCCCTGCTCTGCAAAAATCAGGGCACCTCTTGACTTTCCCGCTGGTTGTGCTATACTATCATTCGTAATTGCAAATGATTAGCATTTGCGCTAAAGAAGGAGTCTGCCCATGCTGCACTTGATCGAACATGCCCTGGAACATACGCTGACGCTGCTGCCCTTTCTCTATGTCACCTATCTGGCCATGGAATTTCTGGAACACAAGCTCCGGGGCCGCAGTGGCCGCTGGGTCCGCAAGGCGGGAAAATTGGGCCCCCTGGCCGGTGGACTGGTGGGCATTCTGCCCCAGTGCGGTTTTTCCACCGTGGCCGCCAACCTCTACGCCGGACACATCATCTCCGTCGGCACCCTGCTGGCCGTCTTTCTGTCCACCTCCGATGAAATGCTGCCCCTGTTGATCTCCTATCAGACGGCCCCGTCGAAAATGGTGCAGATTCTTGCCCTAAAAGCCGCCATCGGCATCGCCGCCGGTTTCCTGGTGGATTTGCTCCTGCGCAACCGGAAGCAGCCGGAGGACATCGGCCACCTGTGTGAGCATGAACACTGCCATTGCCACCAGGGCAATCTGTTTCTGTCGGCCCTGCGCCACACGGTCAGCATCGGCCTGTTTCTCCTGATCATCTCCATCATCCTGGAAATTGTCCTCCATGAAGTAGGCGAGGATACCCTCTACACCGTGCTCCAGGGCAATTCCATTCTGACGGTGGTACTGTCGGCCATTGTGGGTCTGATTCCCAACTGCGCCGCCTCCGTGACCATTACCACCCTGTATCTCGACGGCCTTCTCAGCTTCGGCGCCATGATGGCGGGCCTGCTGGTGGGCGCTGGTATGGGCCTGCTGGTGCTGCTGCGAATGAATCGGGACTGGAAAGACAATCTTCGGATCATCGGTCTGCTGCTGGCCGTGGGAATCGCCTGCGGCGTGGTGCTGGATGGACTTTCCATTGCGCTGTGAGGTGTGATATATGGAAGCACTCCAATGGCCCAAGGGCCTGAAACGAACCAAGCCCAGGGAACAGGTCTTCGATGTTTTGGCCGCCGCCGACCGCCCTCTGGATGTCCGGGAAATCTACAGCCGTCTGGAGGGACAGGGCTTGGCTTTGTCCACGGTTTACCGGGTGTTGACGGCCTTTGAAGAACACCAGATGGTCACCAAGACCACCATCATGGGCGAGGACACGGCTCTTTACGCATTGCGCCGCCACGATCATGCCCACTACGCCATCTGCATGGGCTGTCACAAACAGGTGCAGCTGCCCCGCTGTCCCTTGCAGCCGGTGGAACTGGAAATGGACGGTTTTTCCATCACCAACCACCGGCTGGAGCTGTACGGCTACTGCCGGGACTGCAAAAAACGCCATGGGCAAGACCATTGACCTGTGGCATCATTCACGGAATCCCAACCACGGAGGAACCCTATGGACAAGCAAACCGCCATCGCCAAACTGGCCGAGAGCGACGAGGATAAAATTTTATTGGCCCGTGTTTACGACCGGATGACGGCTGCGGAACAACGGTGCATTCCGGCGGCCAGCTGTTTTTTGACGGCACGGGAGCAAGTGCTGGTCCAACGACTTTTGCCCCACTTGTCCCTGCACTTCTTCGGCGGCTGCGACGGGGCAGAACGGGCCGTATGCTGCTATGTGCCGGACTATCTGGAACCGGCAGACTGGTTTCACAGTGACGACGGCCCCATCTGCGCTGTCCGGGCCACCTTTTACGAGAAAGACGAAGTCACCCACCGGGATGTGCTCGGGGCGCTCATGGGCATCGGCATCAAGCGGGAAACGGTTGGCGATCTCTATGTGCAACCGGGCCGGTGCGACTTTCTGGTGACCCGGGACATTCTGCCCTATGTGATGCAGAACCTCACGTCCGCCGGACGGACCAAGCTGCATCTGTCGGAATTGTCCCTGGAGGCACTGGAACCGCCGGTACAGGCCGTTCGGGAGATTCGGGACACCGTATCCACGCTGCGTCTGGACGCCGTGGTGTCATCCGGCTTCGGTCTGAGCCGCGGCAAGGCGTCGGTCTGCATTGAAAGCGGCAAGGCGTCTCTCAACGCCCTGCCCTGCACCAAACCCGACCGGACGGTATTGGAGGGCGATGTGATTTCCGTCCGGGGTTTGGGAAAACTGGAACTGGCCCAGGTTTTGGGCACCACCAAGAAAGGAAGGACCGGCATTCTCATCCGCCGGTATATGTAAGATCATGGAACAGAAAAAAATTGACCGCATCAACGAACTGGCCCACAAGGCCAAAGCAGAGGGTTTGACGCCGGAGGAAACGGCTGAACGGGATGCGCTGCGCAAGGAGTATCTCGCCGCTGTCAAGCGAAATCTGGTGGCCCAGCTGGAGCACACTTATATCGTGGACAAAAAAGGCAATAAGACGCCTCTAAAGAAGAAATAAGCGAAAGGGCGGTGTATCGGAGTCGATACACCGCCCTTTCTGACGTTCAGAGAAACCAATACCACACAGCCGCCAATGCCAGGGACAGCTGGGCCAGCAGAATCAGCGGCAACCCAATGTAAAACTTGGGGTGCTGCGTCTTGTGGCGAAACAAATACATTCCCAGAATGCTGCCCACGCTGCCTCCGATGGCCGCAATGGTCAACAGGCGGGCCTCCGGCACGCGCCGGTGATTTTTTTTGGCAAACTGCTTGTCGGCACACATAATCCCCAATCCCACCGCATTGATTAGGAGCAGATAGGCAAACAACAGCTTGTACAGGAGCTCCATGGAGTTCCTCCTTTCAAAAATGGGGTGGTATGAAATGAAACATCGTTGGCTTCTGGCACTGGCGCTGGTGCCGCTGCTGAGCGGGTGCAGTGCGCCGGTGACGTGGGAGACCGTGGACGATCCGACGGTCACCGTATCCGCCGCCGTGGAACAGCCGTATCTCATCACCTTCGGCGTTCCCGATGATGTGTCACAGCCCGTCAGCGGCGTGGACGGCGGCAATCTCTATGTACAGGAGGACGGAGATTACGAGATTTACAGCGAAGTGCTGACGGCATCGGACAAGGATGCGGCCATTCGCATGGTATCCGGCTTCGAGGCCGCCGACCTGGACATTGTAGAAACAGAACGGTTCGGTCTGCCGGAATACCGCTTCGCCTGGGTGTCGGCTTCCGATGAGGGAAACTACGTCTCTCAGGCGTCGGTGGTGGAAGACGGCAGCTACTTCTATACGCTGATTTTCTCCGTCCGGGAGGAAGCCGGGAACCAGTACGCCGACTGTGCTCAGGCGGTCTTTGCCTCCTTCGGCGTCTATGGCAATGAAATGCTCTAGTTTTGGTGAGGGCGTCCGTCGTCGGTGGTCTGCGGCCCTCGCCGTGCCCCCGCTTTTCCCTCTCGGTCCGAAAACATAAAGTTTTTACGCAAATTTTTTACCTTACATTGCGGAGACCAGAGGCCCTGCCTCTGGTTGCCGGCCACAGCCAGTAAAATCCCCCATGGTCCCAAAGCGCCATCCGCAGACGGCGGAATCCCCTGCGGCATCTGCCGCAAAGGCCCTGGCTCCACCCGGTAGGGGTGGCAGTCAGGGCCTTTCTGTTCTTCCCGCGGCAAACTCAGAACGTGCAGACGTCCGGCTCGGCGGCATCGGCCGGTTCCACGGACAGGGCCGTCAGAACCGGTCCTACCTCGCCGTGGTACAGGTTGTGGGCCTTGGATTCCACATGGGCCGTCACCCATACCCAACTGCGCATGGTCAGTTCTTCGCACCGGTCATACTTGCAGGGGATGGCCATAAACTCGATATCCTCCACACAGCAGGTCATGACGAAGCGGCCAGGGGCAAACCATCCCTGGACACCCCGGCGCAGATTGGCCACCTGGGCCTTGAAGCGGACGTTCTTACCGTCGTACTTCTGAGACTCCTCGGCAATGTCCCGGTACCAGATGGCGTAGTCGTCGTCGTTGATCTCGATGGTGTCGGCGGTGATATCAAAGGGCAGCGGGTCCTCGATTTCGTCGAATTGCGTAGTGCCGTCAGTGTAGTCATAGATGATATCCACCCGGCGGTTCAAAGCGCGGGCCAGCTTGTGGTAGGGCATGACGTCCTGACCCTTTTCCATACGGTTGAACACCACCAGCTCACAGCCCTGGAGCTTGTCCACCACCAGCGAACGCATGTTGGCATTGAAATTCAGGATGGAACGGGCGTCGGCAAAAAACACCTCCTGGGCGATTTCCCAGTTTTCCGGCATCTTTTCATAGAACGCGCCGGCTGGCTGCATGCCGTTGAGCTCCACCACCACCCGCTGGGCCTTGTACTGCTTCTGCCAGCCCTGGAGCTTCTCCGGTGTCAGATCGTCGTAGTCCTCCACCACCTCTTTCCACACGTTCTTGTGGGGATAGGTGGAGAAGTCGTACTCCTCCTCGCCCTCTTCGCAGACAATCAGAAGAGTCCGCTCTCCGCTGTTAAAACGGGGATCTTCCAGCGTTTCCTGAATAAATTTCGTCTTGCCGGACTCCAGAAAGCCCGTGAAAGCGTAGACGGGAACGGTTTTCATGCGGTCTCCCCCTTACACGCCGAAGAGGGTGCTCAGCGCCTGCTCGTTGATCTTGGAGCCGATGACACAGAGACGGCCGGTGACAGCGGGGCTGCCGTCACGAATGTCCGGATCACCGGGGACATAGTCGAAGTAAATCCACTGGCCGTCCTCGCCTTCCACATAGCCCTTGGCCCGCAGAACAAAGCCGTACAGCGATTCGTCCTCCAATGCCGCCAGCATGGACGCAATGCCCACCTTGGTAAACTTCTTGGGCGTCTCCACACCCCAGGAGGTAAAGACCTCATCGGCATGGTGATGATCGTGGTCATGGCAGCCACAGGCGCAGCCCTCGCCGTGATCATGGTCATGATCATGGTCATGGTCATGATCGTGGTGATGCTCATGGTCGTGATGGTGCTCGTGGTCATGATCGTGGCAGCCGCAGGTGCAGTCGGGGCCATGGTCATGGTGGTGCTCATGGTCATGATCGTGATCATGATGATGCTCATGATCATGGTCATGGCAGCCGCAGTCACAGTGCTCGTCGTGCTCATGCTCAGAATGATGGTGCTCGTGGTCGTGTTCCAGGTGCTCCAGTTCCTGGGCCAGGGTGTTCTCCTGCTCCATGGCGGCACGGAGCTGCTGGCCGGTGAGCTGCTGCCAGGGCGTGGTGACAATGGTGGCGTGGTCGTTGCGGGTACGGATCATTTCCACGGCCTGATGGAGCTTTTCCTCGCTGACCATATCAATGCGGCTGAGGAAGATGGTCTGGGCCGTCTCGATCTGGTTATTGTAGAACTCACCGAAGTTCTTCATATACATGCGGCACTTGGTGGCGTCGGCCACGGCCACGGCGCTGCCCAGCTCCACACCGGGACGAAGTACCCGCTTGACGGCGGCGATGACGTCGGACAGCTTGCCCACGCCGGAAGGCTCGATGATGATGCGGTCGGGGTGGTACTGGTCCAGGACCTGGTTGAGCGCCTTACCGAAGTCGCCAACCAGACTACAGCAGATGCAGCCGGAATTCATCTCGGTGATCTCAATACCGGCTTCCTTTAAAAAGCCGCCGTCAATGCCGATCTCACCAAACTCATTTTCAATGAGTACCAGCTTTTCGCCCTGATAGGCCTCCTGAATCATCTTCTTAATTAGGGTCGTCTTACCGGCGCCGAGAAAGCCGGAGTAGATGTCGATTTTCGTCATGCGAACAGAACCTTTCCAAATGTGAAATTTATGGTTAGTGTAAGTATACCACCAATTCCGCAAAAATCAATCCTGGCCGCATGGGACAAAAATTTTTTACGATTTAGGGGTTGACAAATCGGCACTGCTCTGGTAATATAATTTGCGTATCTCACAAGGAACTGATCTGGAGAGATGTCCGAGCGGTTTAAGGAGCTGGTCTTGAAAACCAGTGACTCAGCAATGAGCCGTGGGTTCGAATCCCACTCTCTCCGCCATTCTTTCCCAAGTTCTGACTGGCCATGGAGTGGTACCCAAGAGGCCGAAGGGGCTCCCCTGCTAAGGGAGTAGGCGTCTAAACAGCGCGCGAGGGTTCAAATCCCTCCCACTCCGCCACAGAAAATGACCCGCAACCATTGAGGTTGCGGGCTTTTTCACGTTTTGGGGAAAATTGGGTTACCCTTATTTTACCCTTACGCGCATTTGAATGAATTTCTCCATACGGTCGGCGCTCTCCTGTTTCATCTCCTCTGTGACGTGTCCATAGACATCCAGCGTGAAGGCGGCTGTGGCGTGACCCAAGGTATCTTGCACCGTTTTGATATCGTCCCCGGCCCGGATAGCTGCCACAGCATAACTATGCCGGAGATCGTGTACCCGCAGATCGGGACGGCCAATCGACGCCGCTGCGTCTTTCAAATGCCGGAACACCGTATATGGCACCAGATGGCCGCCGGTAGCATTGGTCCACACCAGATTGTCGGGGTTGAACCACAGCGGCCCAGCAATCAGCCGTTGCTCTGCCTGGTGGGCACGCTGACGCCGCAAAATTTCCACGACAAACGGGGCTGGAGTAATAGTCCGGGGTTTGCTGTTTTTGGTCGGGGCAAGGTAATACTTGCCGCCGGCCTTTTTCTCTTTTTGGAGCTGCTGGCAGATGGTCACCACTCCCCTGTCCAGATCGACGCAATCCCAGGTCAGCCCCAGCAACTCTCCTTCCCGCAGACCAGTAAACAGGGCCATGGTCAGCGGTGCTTCAAACGGATCGCCCTCCAGGGCCTCCAGCAGCTGCCGCATCTGCTCACTGTCCAGGGGCCGTATCTCAGGCCGCTGGTGCTTCGGCAGCGTACAGGCCGCCGCCGGATTGATTCCCAGTATCCCGTTTTTCACAGCCTGCTGTAAAGCCTTATGTAGAATGCCATGGACATTGTGGACCGTCTTGGCCGACAGCCTTTCCCCCAGGCGATTATAAAATAGCTGGATATCATGGGGCTGCAGCTTGACCAGCTGTGCCGCACCCAGGCCGGGGATAATATGATTCCGGATGGCCGCCTGATATGCTGCCAGCGTCAGCGGTTTGATATCCACCAGATATGCTTCCTGCCAAATACCCAGCCAGGCCGCCACGGTCATTTTAACGGGATCGCGGTACGTACCATTATCTACGGCAGCGGCGGCGGCCTGGATTTTCTCCCGGACTTCCTTCTGGGTTTTACCGTAAAAGGAGCGCTGTTTCTGCCGCCCGGTGCCTGGATCACGTCCAACGGTCACACGGCCCTCCCAGTAGGTGTATTCTTTTCCGTCACGGAGGACTGTCTTTTTGCGAATGCTGCCGCCACCAGCGGCGCCTTTGCCTTTTGCCATACCATTCTCCCTCCTATGAATAGCCCGGTGTCCAGATTGGACACCGGGTGTCTTTTAATGGCATTTAGAACAAGGTTCATAGCCTCTGCTTTTAGCTTCTGATATGGTGACCTGAGAAGGATTTTTCATATTGCTGCAAGTGGATGTGCTGTGATATTTACTACCACTTTGCGGTATCCAGACCATTGTTTCGCTAGCTTCTGGTTCAGTAACTGTCTGGGTGGCTTGCTGGGGCTGCTCCGCCGGTTGTTCTGTGGGCAGGGCCTCCTGCGGCACGGCTTCCGTTGTGGGTTCTGTCACTTCTTGCTGGACAGGCTGCTCCACAAGGCCAAGGGTCTCCAGATGCTCCTGGATTTGCCGGAGATTCTCCTGTGTGGCGTCATCCTCCACGGTCTCGGCCCCACGGTACACATACTTGACCGCCTGTGAAACATCCATCCCCAATTCCGCATAAGTCTGAGATGCTTCGTCATCCTGATAGGCATATTCCAGCCAGAAGCCATAGGCCATGGCCTGCTCCATAATGCTGTTATCCGTGTAATAGTCCGGGTAATGATCGACAAGGAACGTCACGGCCTCATCCCGCTGCCCATCCGTTACCCCTTCCGCAACGGCCGCCTTTGCTTCCAGGGCCAGGGCGTCCACCTTTTCACTGGTGTTTGGCTCCGGCTCGGCTGCGGGTTCGGGCTCAGTCTCCGGCTCCTCCGCAATCGGTTCGGCATCCTCGGTTGTCGGCTCGACCGTTTCCATGATGGCAATGGGTTCCTTGGCATCCGGTACAGGGGTTTCCTCTGTGTCACCGCCGCCTGCGATACCGCCGATAACAACACAAGCGGCTATGGCCCAGACCCACCATTTTTTATAAAACGGTTTAGAGGTTTTGGGATTTTTCACGCCGCAAGATAAACAATACGGCGCATCTGCACGAATTTCTGCATGACAGTTTGGGCATCTCACGGTCTTTTTTGTTTGTTTCATAGCTCTCTCTCTTTTCTTCTTTCTTCAATGCCCGGTGTCCAGATTGGACACCGGGCATTGATTAGTTCAGATTATCAATTGCGTACTGGGCTTCCTCAGCGGTAAATTTTTCGCCGTACTCAGAAACCAGCTGGTCATAGATTGCTGCGGGAGACATCGCCATAGTATCCTGATAGGTCTTGGCCTTGGCCAAGGCGTTGGCGTTCCAGTCAGCTTCCATGTTGTCGATAGCGTACTGTGCCTCCTCAGCGGTAAAGCGCTCACCCACATCGGACACCAGCTGATCGTAGATGCCAGCTTTGGACATGTACATGGTCTCACTGTAGGTCTCCGCTTTGGCCAGCGCATTGGCGTTCCAATCGGCCTTGACGTTCTCAATGGCATAGGTGGCGGCCTCCGCAGAGAACTGCTCGCCATACTCAGAGGTCAACTGGTCGTAGATGCCGGCCTTGGACATTGCCATCATATCGCTGTAACTCTGTGCCTTAATCAAAGCGGACTGATACTCAGCAGGAACATCGTCCTCCTTGGGCTCTTCCACTACGGGAGTATCAGCAGTTTCGTCCGGTTGTTCCACGGATTCCTCGGGGGCGGTATCCTGGTCTGCCCCGGTATCCTCCGGCTCAGCCGAAGAGGAGAGCGCCGCATTGGTATCCTGGTCAGATGTACCGTCCTTAGCGCCACCACCTGCAACACCCCCGATGACAATGCAAGCAACGATGACCCAGAACCACCATTTTTTGAAAATAGGCTTCTTTACTTTCTCTGCATTTTTCTCCATTTTCTCTTTTTCCTTTCAGTTGTGTCCAATTTGGACACCAGATTACAATTTCCGTTTAACCTCAATTGCTACGCCAAAAATTTGTGCATGACCGGTTTCAAAGTCCTTAGCCGGAACAATAATTGGCTCATAATTGGGATTCTCGGGCATGAGAAAGACGGTTTCTCCCTGCTGGCGAAAACGCTTGAGAGTGGCTTCGTCGCCGTTAACCTTACAGGCCACAATCTGGCCGCTGTCGGCGGTGGGCTGCTGGCGAATCAAAACAAGGTCGCCGCTCTGGATGCCTGCGCCAATCATGCTGTCACCCTCTACTCGAAGATAGTAGCAGTTTTCCGGGTCAGAGACTGTCACCGGCTCATAGCCCTCAACTTCTTCGATGGCTGAAATAGGGACACCCGCCGCGATGCGGCCCAGCACGGGGACGGTGCCGGTAGGGCAGTATGGAATAAAATTACTATCCTGTTGATCTTGGCGGTCATTACCGAGCAAATAGTCTGTTGAGACATTGTACATTTTGCTTAGTTTTAACAAAATATTTGGGTTCGGAGTAGTTACGCCACGTTCCCACTGGCTCACTGCTGTTTGATTGACGTAGAGTTTTTGGGCCAGTGCCGCTTGGGTTTCATACCCGTGCTCTATGCGTAGTTGTTTAAATCGATTCACAAGCACTTCCCCCCTACGCCTTAGTTTAGTAGTTGCGCTAATATTTTTCAAGCCGGTTTGTAATATTAGTAGATTTACTACTTGACAAACATTTCCCTCCCTCTTATAATACTGTCATAGTAGTTAAACTACTACAGCAAAAGGAGGTGACACAATGCCTATTTTGCGTATCAGAAGCCGCAGACTAGAAATCGGTTTGTCGCAGGAAGAACTGGCAAAAAAGCTGGGCGTAAATCAAACAGCAATTAGTCAGTGGGAGCGAGGTGTTGCCCTTCCTAGCTGCGAGAAACTTCCGGAAATATCGAGAGCATTATGCTGTAAAATTGACGAGCTGTTTGTGGCGGGACAATGAGGAGGTGATCACTTGAACAACGCTAAAATTGCCAGAAAAGCGGCTATCAGTATTGCAACTGTCATTGACACCTATGCTGAAACGCTTCAAACGCTGCTGCGTGAAGATGTTCCCGTTGAAGACGAAGCCCATTGGAATCATATCGCAGATGGACTAAGGGCCTTAAATCATGCGGCTGCTGCCATTGAACGGCTGTGCCGGATCATTGAGCAATCATCCGACACAGCGTTGGACTGCTAAATTCTCTCCCATTCAGAGATATCAGTCGGCACGTCATCTACCATACCGTCCAAAGCGTCCCATTCATCGCAGCCAGTAACGTGCAAATATACATTGTCCGCCTCTGCTGCGGGGGTACTGCTGGATTCCCAAACTGTTCCGTTATAGATCAAACCATGCCGGCCGTTTGGTAGTTGCTTGATGTAAAGATCGCCAATTGGTGAGTGGTATACCCACACATAAGTCACCTCCTTATATCAGGTTGACAGTCCCCCAGACTGTTGAATCCAGTATACCAGAGCATGCAGTGAAAGGAAAGAAGTGGATTTTACGGGAGTGAGGAGGTGAGTATCACGTGAGTTGGCAAGATGTTGTTTATGACAACAGGCTATCTATTACTGAAGCGCAGCGTATCGCACTAAAAAAACGGGAGATGGCTCAGAAAGTGGCCGCAATCCTTTCAGAAAATGAGGCCACCCTGGTGGACATTGACGATATTTTTGATGCAGCAAAGTTTTATTTGTCTGTCACGCTTCGTCAAACTGACCGCTAAACCGTGCGTTTGAGGAGGTGATTGTCGAAATGTCTGGTATCACGAGGGAGTTCTGGGAGACACTCCTCGAAGCATCCCCCAGTAAGTTTCCGATGACATTCATCGTTGCAGGACAAATCGATTTCCGTACCTGGCGGGAGACGGGCCTCTAGCATCACTGGCGGCATTGCGGGACTTGGATGTCGGGTCCCGTTGCGGATAACGGATCTATCTGTCAGCGGCAGTTTATCCGGAAACGTTGTAAGCGCCAGACAATGTACTTTTTTAAGTTGTGCAAGTTGTTCCATTGATGGAAGTGGTATCACCGTCGGCAGTTCGGCGGTTTACTTTGAAATGAGTAATGCTTCTATTTATTACACCACTATATCCAATACACAGGGCGCCGCTGTATTGGGGACAGCGGGCACACTCTATGTAAACGATCTGTCAGGAAATAGCAACAGTATTGGAATCCAGGCCGGTTCAGACGGTAATGCCTTGCCCGCATTGATTGTCGCAGGCACCGTCAATTTGACCGCTGAAACCAAATATAAGAAAGTGCGCGGTGGCGTGGTTCTGGAGAATGGAGTGTTGGTATGAAAGTAACATATACGAATCAGTCCTACGACTGCACCAAGGCAGTACGAGAGGGCGAAAAGGCCACGCTGTATTTGTCGGACGGCAGTGTGGTGGAGTTTGTGGGTGTGGCAGAGAGCGCCTGGGAGAAGTTCCAGTTTGAGGGTGGCGACTGGTACCAGCCGCCCCTGGAGGAGGTCAAGGCCCAGCGCATTGCACAGAGTAAGGCCGATCTGGCAGCGTATCTGGAGTCCCATCCCATCCAGTGGACCGACGGTGAGCGGTATTCCATTACCGCAGAGAAACAGCAGCAGCTCACCGGCAAAATCCTGTCGGCCACGCTGGCACAGCAGACCTCCACGCCGTACACGCTGACGTGGAACAGCACCGGCCAGGTGTGCAAGGAGTGGACGCTGGAGGAACTGGGCAAGCTGGCCTTTGCTATCGATGCCCGTGTCACGGCCCTGGTCACCTACCAGCAGACCCAGGAGGTGGCCATACGGGATGCCGAAAGTCTGGAAGCCCTGGCGGCCATCGAGGTGGACTATGACACGGTGGGGTAATCGGGTCCTGTCCATGCTCCTCTGGAGCTGGGGCGGTACGGTGTACTTCCTTTTGGAAGTGGCATTCAAGACCGCCACCAGCCACCCGGAGCGGATCAGCTGGACCATGCTGGTGCTGGCCATCCTCCTGTCCATCCTCCTGGAGCGGTTTGGCGCGGAGCTGCCCTGGGAGATGCCCTTGATGCTCCAGGCCGCCATCTGCACTGTGGCCATTACCGCCACGGAGTTGGTGGCCGGGCTGATCCTCAATACCTGGCTGGGCCTGGGCGTCTGGGATTATTCCCATCTGCCCCTTAACCTATGGGGCCAAATCTGCGCACCGTACAGCCTGCTCTGGTACGGCCTGTGCCTGATTTTCATTCCTGTATTCGACTGGCTGCGCTATGCAGTCGAAGGCGGCGATAAGCCGCACTATACATAAGTGAGGCGATTGCATGATTACTGTTATCCCCAAAGCATCTATCCGCAAAATTGGCTTGTATGTCAATGCAAGCCGCAAGACCATGACCGCGATCCAGCAGGAGACCGGCTGCACCTACATCCTCAACGGCGGTCTCTACGACATGGCGAAGTTCCAAGCCATCAACCACTTGACCGTGGACGGCAAGGTGCTGTCGGCCAACGGCAACCCCTACGGCTACGGCATCAAGGGGACTACGATGATTTTTAGTTACGGTAACAATGTCAAGGCCGATAACTTCCTGGGTGCGTATCCCGTCCTGGTGCGGGACGGCAAAGCCACCGGCGCGGCGGCTCCCGTGGGCCTGGAGGGGTACCGGCCCCGGTCAGCGGTTGGCGTAACAGCAGACGGTGACATTGTCCTGCTGTGCGAGCAGGCTAACCGCTCCCTGGATGGTATTGCCGAGGAACTGGTGGAGATGGGCTGCGATACGGCCATCAATCTGGATGGCGGCGGCTCGTCTCAGTGCATCTTTGACGGCGAGGCCCTCAAGGCGTCCCGCATTGTCCATAACTATCTGCTGATCTGGTGCAACGATGCACCGGACAAGCCCACCAATAATGAGGAAAAGGAGGAACGCGACATGTTGAAAGTGCTTTTGATTGCCGGTCATGGTGCCGGTGACTCTGGGGCTGTCTCCGGCTCCTGGAAAGAAGCCGACGAGACCCGGGCCGTGGTGTCCAATCTGGTCACGCAGCTGGAAGGCATCTGCAAGGTGGACGTCTATCCCACCGAACGCAACGCCTATGCTGATCTCAAGGCCGGGAAGCTGGATGTCCAGTGGAGCAACTATAACTATGTGCTGGAGGTCCACTTCAACGCCTTTGACGGTGCTGCCAGCGATGGCAAGACCAAGGGTGTTGAGTGCTACGTCACCACGTCCGAGGGCGGTACCTCTGTCGAGGAAGCCATCTGCAAAAACATTGCATCTCTGGGCCTGACCAATCGCGGCGTCAAGCGCAAAAACTACGACGTCATCCAGGCCGCCCGGTCGGCGGGCGTCAGTTCTGCGTTGCTGGAGGTCTGTTTCCTGGACGATCCGGACGACATGGAGATTTACCAAAACAATAAGGCCGCCGTGGCCACGGCCATCGCCGCTGGTATCGTCTCCGGCTTCGGCATCCAGCCCCCCGCACCGGAGCCGACACAGCCCTGGTACCAGGAGGCAATGGATTGGGCTAATGTCCTACAACGATTTGAGCATGGACTGGATGAAATCCTGACGCAGTCAGGAAACACTCTGTCCGGTGGCGAACGGCAACGAATCGCTTTAGCACGGATGGAATTGTTAAATACTCCTTTTATAATTTTAGACGAGAGTTTTGCCAATCTGGATATTCAGTCAACTCAGCGTATTCTTTCAGATCTTACGAGAAAAAAAGAGAAGACTGTAATCTATATTGGGCATCAATTGCCCGAAGAGATTACATCTCTATTTGATGAAATAGTTGAAATTAGAGATAAAAAGCTGGCCACAAAAGGGTGCCTGTGATGGATTCCTATCGGGTGAGGTGCTGATCATTTCCATAAGAAATAATGGAAAGGAAAAATCCTATGAATAAACCAGAAATGATGTAGTTCTGGGATGGGATTTTTTAAAGGTGAATTCTGGCGGGACCCCTAAACCCAGGTCCACAGCTAATTTTCCCCCTTATTTTTCCCCTTACGCCGAGCGAGATGTAAAGCACGCTATTTCGTAAAATTCCCTTTTCTGTGTGAAAATCTGAACTATTTTCGTCAAAAATCGCTTATTTCTCCCTTATTTTATGTTTCCAAATAGTTCAAATCCCTCCCACTCCGCCAAGAGCATCTGCGTTTTTCGCAGATGCTCTTCTTTTTGTCTCCATCATGTGCCATAAAAGAACGGTTGCAGTTCCCTTTTCTTGCAGCTTTTTCAACGATGTTCCATTTTTTCCGTTGCCTTTTTAGGAAAAAAGCGCTATACTATTCGATGCTATCTACACTGTGACCCGCCATTGGCTGCGTCACGTCAGAAAGGACGTCTCATGAAACGGATCGCCATCGTCACCGACAGCAACAGCGGTATCACCCAATCCGAAGCAAAACAACTGGGAATTTCCGTGCTGCCCATGCCTTTTTTTATCGATGATACCCTCTATTTCGAAGACATCACATTGACCCAGGAGGCTTTTTACGAAAAGCTCTTACAGGACGCCGACATCTCCACCTCTCAGCCCTCCCTGGGCGACGTGACCCAGCTGTGGGACCAGCTGCTTCAGGAGTACGAATCCGTTCTGCACATCCCCATGTCCAGCGGTCTGAGCAGTTCCTGCCAATCGGCCCGGATGCTGGCCGACGACTACGACGGTCGCGTGGTGGTGGTGGACAACCAGCGGATCTCCGTCACACAGCGCCAATCCGTTTGCGATGCCATGGCCCTGGTGGAAGCTGGACACAGCGCCGAGGAAATCCGTACGATTCTGGAAGAACAAAAGCTCCAGGCCAGCATTTACATCAGTCTGGAAACCCTCAAATATCTGAAAAAGGGCGGTCGCATCACTCCTGCCGCCGCCGCCATCGGTACGGTCCTCAATCTGAAGCCCGTCCTGCAAATCCAGGGCGAAAAGCTGGACGCCTATGCCAAGGTGCGCGGCAAAAAGGCCGCCCGCCGCACCATGATCGAGGCCATGCAGAAAGACCTGAATACCCGCTTTGCTCAGCCCTTGGCAGAAGGCCGTATGGGTTTCGGCATTGCCTACTCCGGTAATCTGGAAGAAGCCTTGGACTGGAAAGCGGAATTGGAAGCTGCCTTCCCCGGTGCGAACTTTCAGATGGACCCCTTGAGTCTCAGCGTCGCCTGTCACATCGGCTACGGCGCTCTGGCCTGTGGCTGCTATGTGACTGTAACATAATATCCTAAATGGGAGTTGTGATCTGCACAGCTCCCATTTTTCGCAAATTTAACAAATTATTCACGATTTATTCGTTGTTTTTTCATAAATCCCAAGTATAATGAGAAGCAATTAAAGACAAGAAAGGAGGATGCAATATGCTGTATCATACCATTCCTGATATCGATGATCTGATCTTCGGCAATGAGGAAGATTGTTCCTACAACAGCGAAAAGTAAGGACCAGGGATTCGGGGACGAATGCCCTGGCTTTTCTTTTTGTCCGGTCCCGCCCGCCCCAGTGGGCCGGAGAGCCTCTTTGAAATTTTTCTCATCATGCTTACATGATGTTCTCATATTCAGTTCATGGATTGCAACAAGGACCGCCGCGGACATTTCCGGGCGGTCCTTGTTTTTTGGTCGTGATTGGTCCGGCGGGGCGGCGGCATGGCATGGGCCGTCCGTTCCGCCGGACCGTGGAAAAGAGGGGGATATCACGGGGACGGGGACCCCGGGCCTGCCTCGTCCCAGGGGTCCTTACCGTCCAGAGATACGGAATACCACTGCCCGCTCTCGCGGCTCTTTGGGAGACAGGCAAGACGGGGCCCATCTGGTCCCCGCTCCCGCAGGCCGCAAAAAAGCGGACGTAGTCACGTCCGCTTTTGTCATTTCCATTCTGGAATACCGGAGCCGATGCCGCTGCATCGCTCCCTTTGGCGTTATTTCAGAGCAGCCCCCATACGGGGGTGAAGCTCCTAGTAGGTCTTCTGACTGAAGCGTTCAGGCAGTCCGTCCTGCCAACGGGTATCTCTCGCCTTCCCAGCAGCTGCGCCGCCAGTGACCTGCTTTCGCAGAAAAGAGACATCCTCCGCCATCACAGCTAGGCATCCGTCCTCCGCCCGGACTTTCGTCCGAGGTTCCGGTACGGCGCCTGTCCGGGAATTTCACCCGATTCCCTTGTTCAGTACAAGGATGCGTGTCCTGTCCGTGGACAGGGTCGCGCATAGTGCCACAAAAGCCGGATCTGGTATTCAATTCTCTGCAACCATACTACCACATTCCGGCCCCGCTGTAAACCCCGGCTGGATTTTTTTCTGCGTTTCTTTTATCCCTTCCGCAGCTCCGCCAGCATGGTCTCCACGGTCTTTCCCGTCACCGGGTGGCGCTGCCACGGGGCAATCTGGGCCATGGGTTCCAGGACGAAGTCCCGCAGGTGCATCTCCTTATGGGGGATTTGCAGGACCGGACCGTCCAGCACCCGATCATCATAGAGCAGAATGTCCAGGTCCAGGGTCCGGGGACCCCAGTGAATGGTACGCTGCCGGTTGGCCGCCGCCTCAATCGCATGGAGACAATCCAGCAGCTCCTCCGGCTCCAGCAGAGTCCGCAGTTCCAGCGCGCCGTTGAGGAAATCGTCCTGTTCCACGCCGCCATACGGCGCCGTCACCAGATAGTCCGACACCCGGACCACCTGACAGTCCTCTCGCCCATTGAGCTGAGCCACCGCATCGTCCAAATACGCCTGCTTGTCCCCCAGGTTGGAACCCAGGGCCACATAGGCCGTGTGCCAGCCCCGGTGGATGGCCACCGAGACCGTTTGGAGCGGCAGGCCGATGGGGGCCCAGGGCTTCTCCACCTCCACGTCCACCTGTTCCAGCAGGGGATATTCCAGCAGCAGCGCACGGGCCAGCTGCTCCGCCACACGCTCCAGCAGCTTCCAGGTATGCGCCTGGACATACTGCTGGACAAAGTGGCTCACCTCGCCATAGTGGAGGGATGCGGTCAGATCGTCGGTACACCCGGCCTTGCGGGTGCTGAGGTACAGCGTGAGATTGAATACAAATTTCTGCCCCAGAACAGTTTCTTCGGGAAAAACGCCGTGATGGGCGAAGACTTCCAGCTTTTGAATGGTAATCTTGTCCATGGTACCTCCTTACCGGCCCAAAATGGCCTCGGTCATGGTGATGGCCCGGCGGTTTTCCTTCACGTCGTGGACCCGCACAAAGGCACAGTCCTGGAGTACGGCCATCACCGTGGTGACCAGCGTTCCCTCCACCCGCTGATCGGCGGGCAGGTTCAGGGTCAGGCCGATGACCGATTTCCGGGAGGTTCCCAGGAGAATGGGCAGATTCAACTGGTGCAGCCGCTCCAACCGGCGGATGCACAGCAAGTTCTGCTCATAGGTTTTGGCAAAGCCCACGCCGGGGTCCACCATGATGTTCTCCCGGGCCACGCCGGCAGCCTGGGCAATGGCCACGGAATCCTCCAGGTCCCGGACCAGATCTTCCAAAAAGTCGTCATAGACCGCCTCCCGGCGGTTGTGCATCAGGCAGCAGGCGGCCCCGTATTGAGCCGTCAGCTCCGCCACCCTGGGGTCATGGCGGAATCCCCAGATATCATTGACCAGATCAGCCCCCGCCGCCAGGGCCGCCGCTGTCACGGCGCCCTTGTAGGTGTCGATGGACACGGGCACATCCAGCCGGGCCTTGACTGCTTCAATGACCGGCGCCACCCGGTCGATCTCCTCCTGGTCGGTAATCACCGTATGGCCCGGGCGGGTGGATTCGCCGCCGATGTCGATGATATCCGCGCCGTCGGCCACCATCTCCTCTGCATGGCGCAGCGCCGCATCGAGACGATCAAATCTGCCGCCGTCAGAAAAGGAATCGGGCGTCACATTCAGAATGCCCATAATGTAGGTCTTTCCATGGTCCGCAAAGGTGCGGTTTCCAATCTTCATATCGAAGCTCCTCGCAATTCAATAGGAAATTTTCAGGGTTTTCTTTTCCGGCGGCCAGTTGCACTCGTCCGCCGCCGGGCAGGCATAACAGGCCCGGGACACCTTGTCGGCCCTGTACAGGCTGCGGCACAGCCAATCCGTCTCTCCCGTCTTCCGGTGGGAGAGAATCGCCTGCTGAATGGCGGCGATCTCCGTTTCGGAAAAGCCGCAGTCCCGGAGAATCTCACCGGCCAACCTGGCCCCGGCAATCTCATGGGGCGTCCCCGCCGTCCTCTGTTCCTGACGGCCCACGTCGTGGAGCAGGGCGGCAGCGTACAGGACCTCTTTCGACAGGTCCACACCGTCCTCCAGCCCCAGGATGTACAAAATCCTGGCCACATCCAGCAGATGTTCCATGGAGTGGCGGCAGAATTTCCGGTCCGCCTCCGCCGCCCACAGTTGCCCATACTCCCGCTGAAACACCGGGTGACATCGGACGGCCTCCAGTCGTTTCATACCGTCCATCCTATTTCACCATCTGGAGGAAGGTCTGCTGCAAGGACAGGTCCTCGGCAAAGACGCCGCGGACAATGGTGGTGACGGTCTTGCTGCCGGGTTTCTGGACGCCTCGCATGGTCATGCACAGGTGCTCCGCTTCCAGCATGACCATGACGCCCTTGGGGTGCAAATGCTCTTCCAATGCGTCGGCAATCTGGGCGGTCATATTCTCCTGAATCTGGGGCCGCCGTGCAAAGACCTCCACGGTCCGGGCCAGCTTGCTGAGACCTGCCACCCGACCGTTGGGGATGTATGCCACATGGGCTTTCCCGTAAAAAGGCAGCAGGTGGTGCTCGCAGACAGAGTAAAAAAGAATATCCTTTTCCAGCACCAGATTGTTGTTGACCGCCTGGAACTGTTTGGCCAGGTGTACGCCCGGGTCCTCGCAGAGACCGCCGAAAATCTGGGTA
Organism: Candidatus Avoscillospira sp. LCP25S3_F1; assembly: GCF_052117125.1. Lineage (NCBI taxonomy): Bacteria > Bacillati > Bacillota > Clostridia > Eubacteriales > Oscillospiraceae > Candidatus Avoscillospira > Candidatus Avoscillospira sp. LCP25S3_F1. The sequence goes on from NZ_JBQKJT010000016.1 coordinate 54,033, forward strand.
CACATTCTGGCGATGCGGTCCGGCGTCTCCAGCAGCCCCTCCCGGTTTACATCCTCGCCGATGCCCTCCAGCAGCAGCCGGACGCCTTCTCTGATCTTGTCCTGATCCATTCTGCTCGTGTTCCTCCTTTTTTTCTTTTTCGGGACGCGAGCCGAGGTATAAAAAAGCATCCCGATATGTGAGTGTGCCGTTGGAATCGACAATACCGCACAACCGCCCTGCGGCAGCTGCACTACCCCTTCACAATCGAGATGTTACTATTCATCTGTATGCTGCAACGGGTGCGGACTCCGCATCGTAAGACGAGCTTTTCGTTTCTGTGGCAACTCCCCATCCACGGAACACTTGACGCACAGAGTCCTATTCTGCAATATTGTTCGCCGTGAGTATAGCACAGCCGCGGCGGGAATGCAATGGGCAATTCCGCCGCAGGGCGGCCATATTCGGTATCTTTCTATGAATGAGCAAAACTGAAAAAGTGCACAAAAAGAAGACATCACCCCGTTGAATGATGTAGAATGTTTTTGATGAGAAACAAACTCCAAACAAAGGGGGATGCCTTATG
>NZ_JBQKJT010000017.1:0-49370 GCF_052117125.1 Candidatus Avoscillospira sp. LCP25S3_F1
GCTTGAAGTTGTGCGCTCTCGCGAAGAAATGCGCCGGGAAGCCTATGGTTTCCTGCCTGATGGGTGATTCGACAGCGCTTGCCTCAGCAATTGTGCGGTGCTGCCTTAAATTTCCATCATTTATAACAAATGGAAATTCTATAAATATAGCATTGCAAACAGATCCAGTTTATGTGAAAGATATATACGCCAGGCAATTAGTGCCTGTATGGCTGAAACCAAAATGTAGGTCCTCACGCTAATTAGGGCCTACTAAAAAACGATGATCATCCTAAAAAATCCCCAAAATTGCACAAACCATCGACGCAGTCTGTAAGCTGTGTTCATGGCTAAAAGATTGAAATGACTACTCTTTTTGCGTTCCCACCCAGCTTGTAAAAAAAGAGCTCAAAGCAGAATTTACGCTTTAGGTTTCCATTGCGTCCCGCGATGGCCTTCCCGCTCACCGCTATCACGCATCATCTGGCATTTTTTTCTCTCAAAGTACCTACCTCGTTTATGTCCAAGTGCCAGACCGCTTAAATGGATGCCAAACTCTAAACAATAGCTGTTGAAATTGTTCCATCTGGTCTGCTCCAGAAAAGTATGACCACCTGCCACAAATAATTGAAGTTTCTTTCTAAATTTTGTGGAAACTGGTTATTTCCCACGGTTGATTGGGCCGATGCAGGGTTGCTAAGCACTGATGATCTGGTCCTCACAGACATGAGCTTTACGATTAAACATATACTTTTGATGCTCAAAAACCAGCAGAATCACAGACAGCCAATCCCAGAGCCAGCTGGGTATTGGATTTAAATGGGCAGACATCTGCAGCAGCAACTGGTTTAGGCATACTCCGGCTCTGAACATCCAATCTAGCTGCTTCCTAATTGCCTTGTGTGCTTAACCCTCCACTTCTTGGATTTGATCAAGCTGAGATAGGATTTCCGGGCATACTTCCGGCTGTAGGGCAGTTTATGGCCTGTACAACGCGTATCGTTCCACAGCAAACCAATTGCCGTTTCCAGATACTCTCTGCATTGGTTCAGTAGATCGATGTGGGTAGATGCTTAACATCCATAGGAAAAATGGTTTCATTCAGAATAAGCCTTCCACATTTTTTTTAGCCTTCTTCTGTCTTATTTGCTTTTCTTTACGGTATTTGAATTTTCCTTTCTATTACCTGGTTTATCACTGGAGCACTTCTAGTCATCGTCGTTCGGATTATTTCAATCCACATAGTGAATTATCTCCAGCCATACACCTTCACACAGAGGCTTGTCGATTTTGGCCACTTACTGCGCGGAAAACAATTACAAAAATATACCATCACCCACCAATGGTTCGAGCAGTGGCACTGTTTGAAACTCCTCCAAGCCCTGAAAATACTGTATGTAGTTTTTTCCTAAGCGGGTGCAACCGTTCCACATCGGTGAAATTCTCCGATTCCTTAATGAAAAGTTCACCAAACGCAATGCAGGCTGGGACTGCATTACGACCATTTTCCCAGCACATAGACTGGGCATATATCTCTTCTATCTGTGCCCATTACATCCAATTTGACATCTACACCCATCGGTTCCCTGCCGACAGATGCGTCCCAAACGACATCTGAAACCATCTTCATTTTTATCTGTTCCAAAGCTCGTTTCTGATACATTCCTACACCCCATAATCGTACATTTCAAAGTAAAAGTGCCTGTTTTGTCTACTTGTAGTATACCACAGAAGTAACCAATTGGGAATGTTCCTTTACATTTTTGCATACAGGTCTCGGTGTTTTGCTAGCGTTGGGAGCTCTCGACCATATTCTATTAAAAGTATCGAACCAAGCATTGTAAAAAACATGCGAGCCAATAGATTATAGTTTCAAAATATCTATAAGGCGACGTATTCTGCGCTCCTCAGGTGTAAAATATCGATTTAGCCCATATAAGCTATAATTTCACAGAAAGAATATTTCAGATCAGAAATTTAATAATTTTCTCCAAATTCACTGGTAATTTCTGCCGGATTGATGCAAATATCTTTCGGTATTCTTTTGTATTTCACAGATTTATTATATCACCAAATAATTAATTTTCCCAGGATCTCATCCGTTTTTTGAAAGCAAGGAGTCCACCCGCTAGGGAGGACTCCTGTTCATTTTGGGCCTGTTTTTCACAATCCCATTTATAAACCTAATGACACCATCAAATCCGCCGCAGAATTTCTCGATTCTGCAGCGGGCCCATTATTTTCTCTTTTTCCGATAAAGCCAACCGCCACCGACGGCGGCGGCAACCACCAGAACGCCTGCTGCAATCGCCACAGCTGGCGCGCCCTGTTCTTCCCTGTCGAAGTCCATTTCCCATGCCGACGCCGCGTCGCCTGCCGCTGTCAACTTGACGGCAGGCGGTTCATATAGCAGCATAAACAGTCGGTACAGCATCAATGCCGCTTCTGCCCGAGTGATCTCTCCCTGGGGATTTAACACGCCGTTTCCCGTCAGGAGTTGCTCTCGAACAGCCAGCGCCGTCGTTTCCAGCGCCCAGTCGGAAATGGCGTCACAGTCGCTGTACTGTAAATACATAGTCGTATCCGTCGGATAACTGTATCCTTTCTGGTCTGCCAGTGTGCGGCTGCACAGGGCAATGAGCTGCTCCCGCACCACATTCTGCTCTCCGCGGAAGGTCTGATTCTCATAACCCAACAGAATATTCCGCTGCTGACCGGATGCCACATACGGATAATATATGCTGTCCGTTTCCACATCCGTAAAATCCGTGGTCAGCCCCCGATCCAGTGCAAAGAACATGCTGACCAGCGCCTTGCTGAAGTCATATCGTTTCAGCGGCCCATCCGGACGAAATGCCCCGGTTTCATCGACGGTAAAATACCCTTTGGATACCATAAACGCAATCGCATTCGCCGTTTCCTCGTCTACCGTCCCCAAATCTGTGATTTCCACCGCATTCTCCACCACCTCATAGGTGCCAGTATAGGGCGTGGAGAAGGAAAGGGCGCCGTTGATCGCGTCGTACTGTCCGCCCCAGTTGTCGCTGCCGCCTGTATAAGTCACCAGAATTGTTGCCGTCTCACTGGCCGCAGGCAAGGAAAGCGTGATGCCCACGGGCAAATGCGCGAGGGCATTGCCTTCACCATCGCTGAAGGTGATCTCATACTTGCCATCAGTCTGCACGATCTGGAGCACCACCACCGTTGTTGATTCCAGCAGCGCCGTCAGCGTTTCCCGGGTGACTGTCACAGTGTGCTGACCATCTCCCAGCAACAATTGCAGCCCGTCCACGGCTTCCATGGCCTCCAGTAAGTCTGCATCCAGTTTCCACGCCACAGGCGTTTCCCAGGATTGGAGCGGCGCAAATATCTGTAGCGTCACCGTCACCGGCTTGTTGAGCATCGTATCACCTAGCACGTCCATCATGGACTGCAACAGTTCCTCCGCCTGCAAGATCGCCTGCTGTAATTGCGCCAAATCCACCTGGATCAGACCGTCCTCCACGGCAGCATAGCTCTGCGTCAACTGACGCAGCATATTTTCCATGTACAGAACAATCTCCTGTTTGGCCGCATCGTTCACTTCCGTACCGTCAATGTTCTCCAGCGCTGTTTGCAATTGCCCGGCAGGGTCTTGGAGCCCGGCATTGAAATCCAGCGTAAGATTTGGCGTTTGCTGATCGGCTGCGGCCTGCTGCTGTAGCTGCGCTTCCTCGACCGGTTCCTCATGGGTGACAACCACCCGTACGCCGTTTACCGTTTCCTTCACCACCGCGCCGCCGCTGACTTGATCTTCCACATAGACAATCACATAATAGAGATCTGGCCCCAGTCGGTAGATCTCCCCTACCGTTCCATTAATCTGCTGCGCCAGTGCCTGCGCGATTTGCTCCACCTGAGCTGGCGTCAAGCTGCCGGATACCTCTTCAAACGTATAACTGGGCCGACCCACCAGATCCGCGTATGAACGCAAAGTGGCGGCAATGTTAGAGGACGCAACATAGCTCTGCTGCATCAGCCCACCCAATGGTTCTGTACTGGGATCGGCATATGGTTCTCTGATATGGTTGCTTGCATATTGAGAAAAAACAGACATTGCATCTTCATAGGAGTCGGTCTGTTGGAGCTGACCGTTGAAAAAGAGTGCATAATAAAAATCGGCTGACGGGTATTCCACATACTCCCATACTGTATTGGGATCATCGAACACGCCCTGCACTTTTTGAAATCCCTTTGCCAGTCCATCCTGCAAACGCATGGGCGCGGTGTCGGCTACCGCATCGTATAGCATTCCGTTCTCATCGCGTAATATCACCAGAGCAATCTCCTCCATCTGTTGGAGCTGACCATTCTGGATCTGATATGCAATTAGATAATGGCTGGCTTCTCCCCAGACTTCAAGATTCTCATCCTGCCGTACACAGACGGTTTCCTGATACTCCGCCACAAAATAGGCGTTGCCATTGGGTGCGACCGCAAATTTCGATCGAGCAAATTCTCCGGAATACCCCATTGCCATTGTTTCCTCGAGTGCCTCTTTGTACGAAGGCCCTTCCGTTATAAAAAGTTCGTCCTGTGGGACAGCTTGACTTCCGTCCCAAGTCCAAATGGTGGGCATGATTTCCGGTTGGCTGCTGCCAACTATACGCCGCCCGGACGCCTCATACTCATAATAGGTCAGGAGAATTGGCATACCGTCTCCTGCCAGATCAATCAAAATTGCCGACGGTTTCATGGTACACGATTCGCCGCGGAAATCAGGAGCAGTACGCTGCTGCATCCCCTCCAGCGCCTCCGCATACCCCTGTGCCATGGCAGCATCCATTCTACAGTTGCTCGCTTCGCCCACATAGGGCAGTTGGTTCAGCAGTTCCACAGCCGCCGCTTCCTGTGCCTCTGCTGCGCCTACCGGCAGCGCAAAACTGCAAAGGTTACACAGAATCCCAATAATCATCAGGCAAGATATCCATCGTCTTTTCATCGCGTCCGCTCCCTCTTTCTCTTTTTACCCACGAACTGTTCCGGCGTGCCGCCACGCACCGCCCTAACAGATATGGCAACTACACAAAAATTGCATCCAATCGGTGGTTGTCCCGTTTACCACTCGGCATCAAATACCTCTGCCGGGCCAAACTGAATGTTACCGGCATACCGAGCAAATTTCCAGCCGCCCTCCTCCGATTGGGTTAGGATGTACTGGGGCATCTGATTGACACGCACCCAAAACCGAACCCGTTGTGTATCATCGACTGTTCCTTCACCATACCGGCTGTCAAGATAGTTTCTTGCTTCGCTGGCAATGGCAGGACTGAGATTCTTTAAATCTTCCAGCGTCTCATAATACTGTGTTTCATAGTTTTCCACCGTGCTCAACAGAATAGAACCGTCCTCCTGCATCTGGATATCCGTAATGGCATAGTCCATCAACGTTTCCTGCTCAATATCGCCAAATCCACCCAGCACCTGCGTTTTCATTTGCCACTCGATGGCTGTTCTGTCCTCGGGATCAGTGGGTACTGCAACATAATCTGCCAACTGGTCGTATTTATGCGCATTCATATCCTGCACATAGCTCCGGAGGAATCCGCCCAGCAAACTATTGAACAACTCTTGTCCCGGCGCAACCTGCACCGTGGCTTCGCCGCCGATATCCTGGTTTTGTACATACAGCGAAATATCGGTGGACTCCGTCAGAAGATCGGGCTGCTGCGTCTCGTATTCCACCACATAATACTGTTTCAGCTCTCGATAAATATGATTGTAGAATTCAGTAAGCTCCGTGCTGAACTGAGACAGATGGAGAAAACGGCCGCCTGAAGCCTGGGCGATCTGCTCCAACATGCGGTCCTCCGCCGCAGTACCGGCATCGCCGATTCTGACAATAAACACCGGGATTTGATACTGGGCCACCACATTGACCACATCCTGTGCGCTGTTGTAGCTCCCCACATCCATGCCGTCTGTAAAGGCCAGCACAACCTTTGCTCCCTCCTGGCCGGAAACATCCTGTACACCATAGATAAGGCTGTCGTATAACTTGGTTTGACCAGACGGCTGGTAGCTGTCAATTTCCCGCTGCAACGACTGCGGATCATCCGTAAAACTTCCCAGCTTTCCAATGGTGCTGTTAAACGGCGTCAGCTTGACATGATCCCCCGCTTGAAACTGCACCGTATTCAGGAAGTCTTTCATAATCTGTTTGGCCGAATCCATGTTCCGGCCTTCCATACTGCCGCTGGTATCGGCCAGAATGTTGATATTCAGCCGTTCGTTTTCATTGATCTGGACGGCCTTTGTCACAACACAAGGCAGATAATTTCCCGTTTTGGCATCCTTCTCGGATACATAGAACATGTTTGGGCTTAGCTCCGTCGGCACCGTACCAGAGGCCGATTCCTCAATATCCAGATAAAGTCGAACGTTGGGATAGGTCGTAAAATCATGCTGCATGATTTGGACGACATACCCGGTTTTCTTCTGGGCCGCCTCTTCCGCAAAGGCTTTCCACTGGGCTACATGGTCGTCCAGTTGCTTGTATTCCCCCGCCTCGATCAAATCCTTCATCTCAGCAGCGTACTCCTCCAGTTTAGCTTTTTGTGCATCCGACGCATAGCCGGGTTCCATACTCTCCATTTGTTCCAGCAGAACCTGCGCTTCGCCTTGCAGTCGCGTTACCAAAATCTCTTCAAACGCGGACAGATCGTTTACCGCTGTGATCTGTGCAGCATAATCGGTTGCATTCAAGGCTTCGGCCCCTTCCAGCAAGAAACCGTACTGTTGCTCCTCGGCCTCGGTCAACAAATAACCCTCCATCCGATCCTGCTGTAATTGTATCCAGCGCTCAAACGTGTCGGCACCATCCAGCGTTTCGGTTAGTTGCTCCTGTAGCCGTGCTTCTTTCAAACTGTTGAGAATCCATCCTCCCCCTGCGATTATCAGCAGGATCATCAATGCCGCTACCAGAAAAATGGTCTGCTTCTTGTTGGTTTTTTTCCCAGCCGTATGTACCGTATCCGTCTCCGGGGTGCTGTCCTCCCACGGAAGCGGCGCCGTATGATTTTCCGATAAAGGCGAACCTGTTTCTTCTACATTCTGTCTTGCGCCGCAAGTAGAACAAAATGCTGCGTAATCCTCTAGCTCCTGTGAACAGTTGGGACACTTTTTCATCTTTTCAACTTTCTTTCATCATAAAATTAAGAGTATGACGCACAATCCATTTTTCTCTTTTCAGTCTCCAACTAGGCGCCATATCTGTAACAGTCAAGGAAGACCTCTAGCAATCAGAATTCCCTTCGTTTTTGCATCGTTCGCTCCCCTCCCTTTGCATTGTAATCTCCGACAATGGAGTTGTCAAGGATGGTATAATACGTAAATATACGGATTTCTATTCACTCTCGCAGAAACATAAGTGTAAGAACATGCCGGAATAAATCCCACTATGGCAGCTCGCTGCACCATTACCTCTACTCAAGCAGATTCCTGCTGGACAATCTGAGCCGGGAACAACTATTTTGATATGATCATGCCAAATAAATCTTAAGGAACCACTGATTTAATGCAAAGAGACAAAAGAAATGGTATCATAGAGGCAGAGGAAAAAATGAAGCAGCAAAGCTTCAGTGATTACGAATACAGCCAGCGGAAGAAAAAGACGCGGCGTGAGGAATTTCTGGAAATCATGGAGGAGATCATCCCGTGGGAGGAATGGGTGTCGCTGATTGTGCCCTACTATCCATCGGGAAAGCGAGGCCGTCCACCCATTGAGATAGAGATAATGCTGCGGATGTACCTGCTGCAGTGCTGGTTTACCCTGTCAGATGAGGGGGTTGAGGACGCCATCTACGACAGCTATGCCATGCGGAAATTCATGGGAATCAACTTTTTGGAAATGGATGTGCCGGACGCCACAACACTGCTGAAGTTCCGCCACCTGCTGGAGGAGCATGGACTGGGGAAGCGGTTCTTTGATGCGATTAACCGCTGCCTGGATCGCGCCGGGCGGATGATGCGGGGCGGAAGCATCGTGGACGCCACGCTCATCAGCGCTCCCAGCTCTACAAAGAACGCGAAAAAAGAGCGTGACCCGGAGATGCACCAGACAAAGAAGGGCAACCAGTGGTATTTCGGCATGAAATGCCATACAGGCGTAGATGCAGGCAGCGGATTTGTCCACACGGTGGAGGTGACGGCAGCCAATGTCCATGATATCACCGTGGCAGCAAAGCTGCTGCGAGAGGACGACGAGGTGGTCTATGGAGACAGTGCTTACCTTGGCATCGAAAAACGGGAAGAGATCCAAAACAACGCGCAATTTTGTTCTATCCAGTACCGCATCAACCGCAGGCCGGGCAGACTGCCCAGAGTTTCAGACAATGCCATCGATTGGGAACGCCATATTGAGCACCAGAAATCCTCTGTGCGCTGTAAAGTAGAGCATCCGTACCGCATCGTAAAAAATATCTTTGGTTTCCGGAAAACAGTCTATCGAGGGCTGAGCAAAAATCTCCCGCCTGTATGTGCTGTTTGCCAGTGCGAATTTGTATATGTTGGTTAGAGCCGGCGGCACTTTGCCGCCAGCATAGGTTTTTTGCGCCCTTTTGCAGAAAAAGGGCGCAAAAACAGCAGAATATGACTGAATTTTGAGTTCATCTTGCACAATTGGGCACGATTGCTGCCCCTTATAAGCTGTAATGCTACATATAATCAGTGGTTCCTTAAAAAGCAGTAAGCATATATGAAATACCATCACAAATCAATAGCTTGACTCTCTGTAGTTTAATGATCGCTGTTTATTTTTAGCATCAACTACCTTGGAGCATCTGATAAGAGAGACATCCTCACCTACCCCTGTTCCCTATTTCATGCTACAATAATTCTGTATTTCAGGCAGGAGTTTCACCGGAACGGAGTAAGTTTGGAAGGAGCGGCAAGAAAGGGGGCAAGTATGCCCTCCGTTCCATGGACACCACTGAAATCAAAATTCCATAAGGTCGATACCATTCGGGCCATGGCGCTGGAAGTACAGCAGGCCTTTGACGAGGCCCGCGCCGATGCGGATCGTCCGTCTGCTGCCAGCAAGGCCCTGATCAAGCTGCGGAGTGAGTGCGTCCGCCTGTACCAGATGCAGCAGGAGCTGGCCGGTCAGGCCCAGACAGCACAGGAAACCGAATTGGTGATGGCGCTATTAGAGGACCTGGAGCAGATCAGCCGCAAGGCCCATGAGGCAGTGGGCTTTACCCCCGCCCCGCTGGCACAGCTGTCAGCGCTGCAATAACCATCTTTCACACGATTTAGGAGGAATTCTATATGTTGAATCGAATCATTCTCATGGGCCGTCTTACCCGGGACCCGGAACTTCGTACCACCGGCAGCAACATCGCCGTTTGCAGCTTTTCCCTGGCCTGTGACCGGGACTTCAAAAGCGACAAGGGCGAAAAGGAAACGGATTTCTTCGATGTAGTCGCCTGGCGCGGCACGGCGGAGTTTGTCAGCAAGTACTTCACCAAGGGCCGTATGGCCATTGTGGAAGGCCGTCTCCAGATCCGCGACTGGGTAGACAAGGACAAGAACAAGCGCCGCACTGCTGAGATCGTGGCGGAGAGCGTCTACTTTGGCGATTCCCGGCCGGAGTCCCAGAGTGCGCCTGCCGCACCGGCTCCCGGCAGTTTTGATGTGTTCCAGTTACCCGCGGACTTTGATCCCACAGCATTTATGCAGCGATAACAACTTAATGAATTTTGGGGAGGGCCATTGCCCTCCCCTTTGCCTTATGGAGGAACCAAAATGAAACGAACCTTTTTGACCATTGATGATGTATTGCACCACAACTGGCAATTTCCCGAAACCACATCCCACCAGACAGACCGGCTGCTCCGCTCCACCCGTCTGGAAGATGCCATCTATACAGATCTGCGGCAGGATGACGCATCCATGGACGCTGTAGAAGCAGCAGCCACAACACAGCTGCCCAGCTTCCCGGCACTGTCCCAGGACGTCTTTCAGTCCTTTTATGCGCTGGCCCCCAAGCGGAACGACGAAGCCGTTCTCTCCTGTGCGGCCCGAAAGTTCCATGCTCATCTGCTGGACCATGTGATGCAGCAAGATGACTTTCCAACGCTGAAAAGCATCTGCGAAGGCCGGGAGCTTCCGGCCTATGATGCTGCTGCGGAATTTCTATCCCGTACCGCTGACCAGCTGGATTCCCTGCTGGCTGATCTGGGTGGAGACAAAGGCGCACTGCACACCCTGGAAAAGCTGGAACAGGCACAGCAAGAAGCTGCTGAGACTTTCTCTGCCTTGATGGAGCAGTATCGTGCCTCTGCTGCCGGCCGGGAACTGCTGGAGCCGAAGCTGCTGGCAGCGGCCAATCAGCTGGCCAGTAAACATCGTCAGCAGGAGGCCGTCTCCAAAAATGTGGATGTTGTTCTGGCCCAGCGGAAGCAGCAGACCCGCTCCGCGGTCTCTGTCGCCCTGGAATCTGCCACAGAAAAAGCCCAGGAGACACAGAACATTCTGGCAGCCTGGAGTCAAACACCAGGCAATGCTTCCCGGTGTCCTGAAAATCTGGAACTGCTGCAGGCAGTGCGCCAATCTCCACAGCTGCTGGAGATCTCCCGCCACCTGGGCCGATTCCGGGAAATTTTTGCCCAGGGGAAGAAAAACAGCTATGCCTATGGTCGTGGTGAGATCTATTCCCTGGAGTTGGGTAATGATATTTCCCGGGCCATTACCTCGGAGTTGGCCATGCTGGCCTCCCCTGCTACCCTGCCCCTGTTTCTGCGGAAATACCAGACGCGGCAGTTGAAGCAGTACCGGCGCCGTACCCCGGTGCATAAGGGCATGGGTGATATTATCTGCTGCCTTGATGAATCCGGTTCTACCCGTGGCCCGCTGGCCGCCCTGGCCAAAGCCATTGCCATGGCGCTGCTGGAAGTTGCCGCAGAATCCCACCGTAAGTTTGCGCTGATCCACTTTGCCAGCCGGGAGCAGCTCCAGCTGGATCTGTTCCTGCCGGGCCACTACTCCCTGGAGGACCGGCTGCGGGCGGCAGAGACATTTCTGGACGGCGGCACCGATTTTGAGGCCCCCATGACAGCAGCTATGGCGCTGCTCCAGGAGCAGTCCTTTCAGTCAGCCGATATCGTATTCATTACCGATGGCGAGTGCAGTGTCTCTGATTCATTCCTGGAGGAATTGCATGAGGAACAGTCTGCGCACCACTTCACTGTTACCGGCATTCTGCTGGACCGCGGACAGATTGGCATGGATTTTAGCTTAAAAGCGTTCTGCCAGAAAATCTACCGGACCAGCGAACTATTAGAAGATGACATTGTGCGAGACTTGATGCGTAATTACATAGGATAAACGTAGCGCCCCATGCAGCAGAGATTGCTCTGCCGCATGGGGCGTTTGCTATGCAATTATTGAATCTCCTGCTCCAGCGCATCAAATTCCGGCGTTGAGAAAAATTCTCCCAACGTGATACTCAGTCCATCACACAATTTCTTGATGGTCACAATAGAAATATCCTTTCGCCGTTCATCCAGCATGCTGTATACCGTAGACGGCGTTACCCCGGCCAAATTGGCCAGTTCATTAGGACGGATAGTGCGCTCCGCACAGATTTGCCGGAACCGCTCCACCACTGCTTGTTTTACTGCCATACCGCGTTCACCTCGGTATGATAGTATCTTTTTATGCGCTATTGCGTATACGCAGTTGCGTACTTTCCATTGAAATGCTAAAATTAAGGCAGCATTTTATTTTTAAGGAGCGTGATCGGATGAACTATCCGTGCTGCACTTTTTTGGGGCATCAAGATTGTCCCTCATCGATTGCACCACAGGTGCGGGAAATCCTACAGCAACTTATAGAACAGGAGTGTGTTCAGACCTTTTATATTGGCCACCAAGGCAACTTTGATTCTCTGGTGTACACTGTATTGCAAGAACTTGCAGCAGTATATTCTAAACTGTCCCTTTTTGTCGTTTTGGCCCATTGGCCTATCCATGAAGCTAATCTGGATCTTTCTAACTGTATTTATATAACAGATATTGACGAGGTTGACTTGCACCAAGCGACTTTCCGAAGAAACCATTATATGCTGGAGTGGAGCGATATTGTCATTACATACGCAGCCAACCATGACAGCGATACAGCATTCTGGGCCGCACAGGCACGTCAAATGGGAAAGCGGGTTATTGAAATTCAATTATAGCAAAGAATAAGGACACTTCCTGCTGCTGTAACTGACTTCTATATAGTAGCGTCTTTTACAGTATTCACGGTAGATTTCCTCATACGCAATCAAAATACCCAGTCCCCGAATCCGGCTATAAATTCTGTCTACAACCATTCGGCATTCTTCCTCTGTAAATGGCATCTTCTCATACGTATTGAAAAACGCATGTGTTTTCTGATACATAAAGTCCCCTATTCTGGCCTTTTGCTTTTGTTTCAGATGCTTGAAATCTTTATTGAGTTGCCCATTTTTTTGCAAATTCATGCACTCACCGCTGCTTCTTAAACTCCGACCAGCTGGTGGCAGTCTCCAGTTCCACACCTGCGTCCAGTGCCTTGAAATGCTCCTTGCCGCAGTGGATTTTCAACTGCTCACTGGTTTTCAGGTGCATAAAGCTAGTATCACCCTTGGTTTCCAGGACGAAGTACAGCTTTTCCTCGCCATTCTTGTTGAGATACACAGCCCAGTCGGGGTTGTACGTGCCGATGGGGGTTTCAATTTTGAATCGGCTGGGAATCTTGAAGAACATCTTCACATCCGGGTCGTTGTCCAGGGCCACGGCCACCGGCTTCTCCACGGTGGAGCTGTCGTAAACCACATAGTCATAGACGCTGTGTTCTACTTTTACGGCGTTCCGATCCAGGTTGGCAAGCATCTCGGCGGTGTCGAAGATCTCCTGCACATAATATTCCTGGCCGTCCAGTTTCACATAGCGGATACCGTCGATAGCCAGGGCGTGGCGGTGGCTGCGAATCAACTCTACGGCCTGCTCCAGAAATGCCTCCGGGTTGTTGAGGAAGTCTCCGCACCGGCCACTTTCCACCAGAATCCGGTTGACGGTAGCTGGGGTCAGCAGCGTCTCATCGCTGATGGCGGTAATAATGTCCGGCAAGGTTTGATAGTCATTGGCAATATCCATCGTCCGCATTTCCCGTTCCATGTGGCTGATTCCCGATTGTTGAATATAAATATCAGCAGTCTGGGACATTAACCGGGTTTTGGGGATATGGGGCATTTCCTGAAAGGCTTTGACGCAGTTCTTCACCAGCTGCTCCGTGTCAATGCTCACCCGATAAGCGGTTTTCTGCTTGATCTTACTCCACAGCTCCAGGAACTCTGGGGAGAGCATGACCTGTTTGTTGAGCCGTACCACCACATCACGGGAGGCATCCCGCACCGGGGGCTTCCGGTCGGCATTGGCGATAATCTGCTCAAACCGCTCTCTGGCGGCTTCATATTTTTTCGGCAGGTCAAGGGTTCCGTTCTTCAAAGCGTTCTTCATGGTATCCTTGACCTTACCGGTGCTGGTGATATACCCCTTCTGCTCAAAATGCTCCAGCAGCTCCGTAGCTTCCTCGTGGGTGACGGTATGTTCCTCTACGGTAGTGATTGTACTGGTGATTCCAATAATTGCCTCTGCTGCCTGTTCAGCGGTCGCACCGTTTTTAATTTGGCGCATGACTTCCGTTACGGGGCTGGGCGGTTCGGTGATTTTCCCTGATTCCAATTCCGCTGTAATTTTTTCTTCCGCTGCCGTCATTTCGGGGTCGGCCATCCATTTGTCAATGGAGCCGTCGTCCATCCAGGTTTTTACCAGCTCGTGGGCCTCTTCTCTGTCAATCGTATGCTCACGGGTAACTTCTTCCTGATAGGTCATCCCAGCAAACAAACTGAGCTGGAGTACACCAAACTTGACGCCAGTTTCGTCCTCGATCTCTTTCTGGAGGGTGGAAGCAAACTCGGAAAAGCTCTCGTTGGCCATGACGTGAAGGACATTGATATTCTTGTCCTCGATGCGTTCACCGTCCTGGTTCACGCACAGGCGCAGGCCACGGCCCACCTTCTGGCGGCAGGTAAAGGTGGACTTCTGTTCGATCAGAGTGCAGACCTGGAACACGTTGGGATTGTCCCAGCCCTCCCGCAGCGCCGAGTGGGAGAAAATAAACCGCAGCGGACATTCAAAGCTCAGCAGCCATTCCTTGTCCCGCATGATGGTGTTGTAGGTGTCATCGTCGGCCTGGGTGTCGCCCTTGGTGTCCTTTAGACGGCCCTTTTTGTCCTGGGAGAAGTAGCCGTTATGTACCTTACTCACATCCGTGGTAAATCGCTCCTGAAGGACGGCATACTTGGGCTTTGCCATAAGCTCCTGGTAGCATTCCTCGAACATGGTGGCATAGATACCGGGTGTGCCGTCCTCATGGCGGTACTTGTCCACCTTGTCAATGAAGAACAGGGACAGCACCTTGATGCCCTTGTCCAGATACCGCAGCTCCTTATCCAGGTGGGTTTCGATGGTGCGCCGGATCTGAGCCTTCTTGACGATGTTCTCGTCTACGTCGCCAATGGCCTTGCCCAGCTTGACCTCCTGAGTGTTTCCGAACTCGATATGCTCAAAATCCGGGGTACAGTCGATTCCGGCGACGGTGTAGCCCTCATAGAGATCTCGCTGCCCGGACAGCAGGAACAAATCGTCTCCCGGCTTGACGGTCACGGCCTTGCGGGTCACGGCTCCGGTCTTGCCCTTTACGTCCAGCTCCACCCTGGCCCGAAAGCCCTTGTCGTTGCTGACGGAAAGGAGCCGCACATAGGCTTGGTTGAAGCCGCCGGCAATCTGATTGGAGGACACGGCGATCTGCTTGACTAGCCCCATCTGGTAGGCGTCTACTGGGGTCAGACGGTAGAGCAGATTGATTTTTTCCCGGTGGGTAGCGGAGTACCGCAGCACACACAGGGGGTTCAGGGTGGCAATGGCTTCCTTGGCCTTGGGGGTGTTGTCTACGCTCTGGGGTTCGTCGATGATGACGATGGGGTGGGTATTCTGGATGAAGCCCATAGCCGTTTCGCCGTTGAGCCGATCCTGGGCCTGATTGATAATGTTCTCCGCCTTCTTGAAAGCGTCGATGTTAATAATCATCACTTCGATGTTGGAGCTGGTGGCGAACTGCCGCACATCGGACAGCTTGGCAGAGTTGTAGATGAAGTACCGGCATGGCACATTGTCATATTGCAGGCCAAAATGCTCTTTGGTGATTTCAAAGGACTTATAGACACCCTCCCGGATAGCCACCGACGGCACCACGATAACAAACTTGGTGAATCCGTACTTGCGGTTCAGCTCAAAGATGGTCTTGGTGTAGACGTAGGTCTTGCCGGTGCCGGTTTCCATCTCAATGCAGAACTGGCAGCCCTCCGCCGATGGGGTCAGAGGAAGGTTGTTCCGCTTCTGGACGGTGTGCATATTGGAGGTCAATGTCTCCTGGTCGATGTAGAGGGCATTGCCCTGGCCCATTTCCGGGAGAAGGGAAGTCTGCCGCTCATCCACCACGGAGAAGGTGCTTTTGGTTTTCTCCTGGCCGGTAAACAAATCCACCACGGCGTTGACTGCCTCCATTTGGAATGCCTGGTTCTTAAACTTCAGTTTCATATCTCAATCTTCCCAACTCTCTGTTGTTGGATTCCACCATCTTTCCTTCTCACGAATCTCATATTTTTCTCGTCCTCTTTTGATGGTTCGTGATGTGCATTCATATACAGCTTTACAGTTTGTGCAATTATGAAACTCAAAGTAGCCCCCGTTTGGCTGACTTACATATTCACTCTGCATAATTTTTCTGCAATATCTACACAACATCCGAATTACCTCACACCAATTTCAATTCAATTCCATGATCCCGCAGGATATAGTAGGCATTGGCCATAGCAGTATCGTCGGCAAAGCTGTCACGGGAGATGATGATTTTCGCTGGGGCGTATTCGGCCATCTGCTCTATGTCCTCCGGCTGCACATCTTCGGCCAGACAGACCAGTAGCAGGCAATCATTACCCACGCCATAGACGGTCTTGTTGTTGATGGAGAACGGAGTCACGGTGTAGGTCAGCGGCACACCCAGCTTCAGCATGATTTCATAAATCATGTCCAGGTCGGTGCGCTCCGGCTTTACCCGGTGGATCATGCTGTTCATTCGCTGGTATAGGAGGTCAAGCTGCTCGTCCTCAATGGGCGTAGCATCCCAGGTTTTCAGATTGGAGGTGTCCAGCTTAAAGACACGGAAGCCCACATCCAGGGGCTGCTTGTCCTCCTCCATGGTGACTTGGGTGTGTTCCTCCAGGATTTTCTTTCCGGCCCGCCGAATTCGCTCCTTGCCGATTTCGCAGATATTCTTGTACCCAGCCTTGTACGCCTCGCTCTTTTCGTCGCACAGTTCGGGGAGCTGCACCAGAATAAAGCGCCGGTTGCCGCCGTCCTCGGCATTGAGCTGCATCACCGCATGGGCGGTGGTGGCAGAGCCTGAGAAGAAGTCAAGGATGATATCACTATCGTTTTTAGCAGTTATATACTCAACTAATTTTTTAATATCATCTACGCTTTTAGGATTTTCAAAAACTCTTTTACCATCAAATATCTTGATAAATTCATTGGTTGCAGTTTGTGCATAGCTAAAATGCACTGAACGCAACACCTCTTTATCCGCTTCAAAAAGATTCATTCTGACACGAGGAACCGTAGTTTCATCTTTTCCAAATACTACATGGCCCTTTTTAATTTCTTCTTGTAATCTTTCGGGTGTCGGATATCTCCATCCACTTACAGGCTTTTTGCACATCTTACCAGTAATAGGGTGTATTACATCGTACATAGGCCCACCGCCACCAGGCCAATTTATATTACCATCATCTCTATATGGCCCTTTCTCATCAACTCGTGTAAACCGTGCTAAGGATTTACGAGGATCATCAGCAGGCCATGTGGCGTATAACGCCTTCAGACCCTCATTTACTTTTGCCCAGTCATCGTTATACAAAGTACGCAGACGCTGAAATTCTTCCTTTACCTCGTCGATTCCCTCTTTTGTTGCCCGAAGAACAATGCCCATTTCGTAGATAGTCGCAGCACTCTTAAAATAAACCAGCATATATTCGTGGCCAACAGAAAAGTATTTTGCGTCATTCTTACGGTTCTTGTCATAAACAAGTGTCGCAACATAGTTTTCCTCACCGAAAACCTCATCACAGATTTTCTTGAGATTATATAATTCTGCATCATCAATGGAAATGAAAATCACACCGTCATCCCGCAGAAGGTTTGCCGCCAGACGGAGACGAGGATACATCATATTGAGCCAGTTGGTGTGAAAGCGGCCCATGGTTTCCGGGTTACTCTTGGTGGTCTGCTGGGTCACTTCCTTGTACCGGGCCATAGGATCGGCAAAATCATCGGCATAGACAAAATCGTTGCCGGTGTTGTAGGGCGGGTCGATATAGATCATCTTCACCTTGCGGTAGTAAGCCGTTTGCAGCAGCTTCAAGACCTCCAGGTTGTCGCCCTCGATGTAGAGGTTCCGGGTGGTGTCCCAGTCCACGCTTTCCTCCGGGCAGGGGCGCAGGGTGCCGGTGGATCGTTTCTGGGCCAGCCGCAGGCAATCTGCCTTGCCCTTCCACTCAAACTTGTACTTCTCAAAGTCGTTGTCAATGTACTCGCCGCACAGAGAAAGCAGCTTGTCAATATCCAACTTCCCCTCGCTAACGCACTCTGGGAATACCGAGTGCAGCTTGTCCAGGTTGGTTTGTTCTATGTTCATGGAAAGTCCGTCCAAGTTATTCATTTGTGCAATCTCCTTCATTCTTGTTAAAATAAAAGTTTGCCAGCACAAATGCGATACCCACAGTAAAACTCAGTGCTTCCACGCTGACAACTACCTTTGCAGGCCAAGAAACAGGGACAATATCACCATATCCCAATGTAGTAAATGTCACAATACTAAAGTATAATAAATCGAACCCTCTAATTATGACATTGCGTGATAGGCCATTGTTAAATTGGAATGCCCTTTCATCAAACATAATAACAACCGCATATAATATTGCAAAAATAACACATATAAGAAATATCAAGGATGAGAGAATATATAGCCTTTCCTTGTTTCTTTTTGGACAAATTTTTCGAAAGTTAGCAATCCACCAAAAGGGACACATTAGCGCTATAATCAAAAATACGCCCAAAACTATTGTTAAAACTATTAAAAAGCAATTTAGGGTTGCAGGACTGGTCAATGAGGCACATGAAGAAAAGAATAACAGACATATATAAAGCAAATCCACTATGGTTGTAATCAATGCAATGTGCCTATTCAATAGCATGTATACCTTGTTTTTCATATATAATCTCCACCACAAATTCTCTCTGAACCTTTGCCGTTAGTTTTTCCTTTTCGGCAAAGGTTTTTATTTTCTCCTCCAGCTCCATATCCAGCCGCATAGCGTCAAAGAACTGGCTTTCCTGCCGCTTCATGTACTCTTGGCGTAGCTGATTGATTTTCTTCTGCGTAGCCAGCCGTTTCAGCCGGTCGCCGGTGACAGCCTCCAACTCCGCCTGTGCCTGCTGCACCTGGCTGTCCAGGGTGTTCAGCTCACGGCTCAGTGCCGCCTTATCAGCCGATACCTGTTGCTTCATCCGTTCCATTTCCTCAGCCTGGACTGGGGATAGACGCTCCAGTTGTGCCTCCAGCAGTGCCTCCTTTGGCACCAGCTCATCCAATGGGTGGGGACGGCTGCTCCCCTTCAGCCAGTGGGGAGATCTCCGCTCATCCTCTGTGCAGCTCTCCACCGGCAGCTCCAGGATGCTGCGGCAAGCTGCATCGTCCAGGGCTTTTCCGCTCTCCGTCAGGCCGCACAGTACGGCGTGTTCTGTGCGGCTGGAGCCTGATACCAGGGTCACGGTATAGAGGGCAATCCGGCACGGCTCCGGCACCGTTGGGATGGTCAGGACGCCCTCGTTGGCACTCTCCAGCTCATGGAGAATCCCACGGCCTATAATGCTGGACAGGGTAAGCTGTCCGGCCTTGGGTTTGAAATCCTTTGCCATGCCATACACCTTCTGGCTGCGATAGGGTCGGTTTCGGTTCCCCGTCCAGTAATAGAACAGTACCGGCAACTCCTGGTACTCCGTGGCCGTAATGGTACGGCTGGCTTCGTCGATCACAAAATGACAATCGTCGTTCTTTTCATTGTAACGGTTAAAGAACCATTTGGCAATCTCCCAAAGGTCGTTGTTCAGCTCCTGCCCACGGCGGTTCATATACTTGGGGCTGATTTTCACCTTGTCGGCCAGCTCCTTGGTGAAGGTGGTAAACAGAATGTCCTCCGCTGCGGAGATGGTCTGCCGGTTATCCGCCTCATGGGTGTCCAGGGTCTGGCGGTATGCCTGCTCAATTTGCGCTCTGGGCCGCAGCCGCTGGGCAATGACGGGAAAGGCCCCCTTCACATCATCGGTAAAGCCACCCAGCACATCGTCGGTGATGCCAAAGACACCATCAGTCACCAGCATCCGCTTGTTGACCAGCTCCAGCTTGCGGACATCGGCAAAGTTGTTTTTGTCGATAAAGGCCACGGACAGCACATCGTTTTCCTGGCCCAGCCGGTGACAGCGGTCGATCCGTTGCTCCATCTTCAACGTGTTATACGGCAGATCATAGTGGATGATGAAAGCGGCCTCCTCCAGATTAAAGCCCTTGGCACCGTTGTCGGTAGAAATCAGCACCTCGCCCTCCTCCTTGAACTGGCGGATCACGGAGTAATCGGCGCTGCCGTTGTAGGCCAGGGTACGATACTGGCCGGAAAGAAGATTCTGGAGCATCTTCTGGGTTTCCACGCTCTCGGTGAAGATAACAGCCTTCCGTCCGGCTCCTGTTTTCTTCATCAAGGAAAAGCCCTGTTTGAGAACAGTCAGCAGCTCACCGGCCTTGGCATCCTGGGAGATACCCTCGGCCACGGCCTGCATCTCCTGCCATTGTGCCAGCTCCTCTGCTGCGTTTTCCAACCCCTGGAGCCGCTTGACGATACCTTTGATGGTTTGCAGAATCGCCGCCGTAGAGGAACCCAGCAGGCCCAGCAACCGTAGAGCCAGGTCATATTGGTTCATTTCGGGAAAGGCTCTCTTTTCCGGCTGGTTGATGTAAGCATACAGCAGCTCATAGAGCTGCCGCTCCGCCTTACTGGGGGTGTACTCCACGGTCAGCAGCACACGCTCCGTCACCTTGGCGTAGTGCTTGGCCTGGGAACGGAGGGTACGGAAACAATAGCGGCTGACCTGTTCGCTGAGTTCCGGGTAGTTCTCCGGTCGGCGTAGATACCGGGCCAGAAACTCTTTTTCTCCCGGCAGCAGTGTTTCGTCGATAAACCAGATTAGGCCGTACAAGTCCATGATGTTCTTTTCGATGGGGGTGCCGGTGAGCAGCAGTTTGAAGGAGTCACCGGCGAGCCGTTTGAGAGCCTTGGCCTGCTTGTTGTCCTCCTGGTAGACCGGAGAGAGGGAGTTGGCTTCTTCAAACACCGTCAAGTCCCAGTTGACCACCTTTGCGGCCTCCTCGTTGTCGGCAGCAAAATCATAGGTGGTGATAACGATAGCATCCTGAATAAAGGCGTTGGGATGGTCGGGGGCGCTGCGGGCCTGCCATTCTTTGCGGCTGGTCAATACCACATAAGGAACGGTATAGAACCGCTCCAGCATTTCTGTCCATTGGTGCAGTAGGTCGGCATTGGGAATAACCAAAAGAATCCGGCTGCATCCCTCCAGCCACTTTTGATTGATGACCAGCATGGCCTCGTGGCTCTTGCCCATACCGGCTTCATCACACAGGACAGCCCCCTTCTGGTAGGGGGAACGCAGGGCAAAGCTGGCCGCTGCAATCTGGAACGGATAAATTTCAATGTCCGATGATGCAAAAACCGGGATGAACTGTTCCTCCTCCGGCAACTGCTCCAACAGACGAGCCTTGTAATAGGCGTGAAACGGTGTTTGCAGCATGGCGTATGTCCTCCCTCATCCCGGTTCTCCGTTATTATTATTATGGCAGATATTAGGGGAAAAGGCAAAGTTGTTTTTTACATCAATGTGTGCTATGCTTACCAAAAGGTGGGTGATTATAATGTCCGATACTGTAAATAAACGTGTGCGCCGTACCACAGAGGAACGAATTGCTGAAATTGACGCCAAAATCGAAGAATGCGGGAAGCAGATCAAAGTGATCGAGGCCAAGAAGCAGGAAGCCATTGCGGTCTTTGATGGACGGATCAGCAAGGTGCAGGGTAAGATCAAAGAGTTAGATAAGCAGAAGGCTGCAATCCTGGCTCCTAAGCCTCCGCGCAAACCCAGAAAGACCAAAAAGCAGAAAATCCAGGACTTGATGAAGCAGGCGCAGAAGTCCGGTCTAAAGCCGGAGGAAATAGCTGAGCGGCTGGGTCTTACAATGAATGAGTAATATGGGATGTTACAATCTGTGGTAGATTTACCAGATAGTACGATAAGTTTTTTCAATTTTGCTGTATAGAAAAGAAGTTGAAGGGGGAATCATTATAAAAAAAGTAATGATTACGGTACTGCGTAAAGAGTTTTATCCAGAATATGCAGATGAATATTTAACTGAAGGTAAAATGGTAGGCGCATGTCCCCTTTTGGAAGTTGGAGATACATTTATTTTCGAGGGTAATGCAAAAATGCCAGATGGTTTTTGTCCATGGGCATGGATGGATATTTATCCCAGTGTTAGTGCAATATCTGCCGGGGCAAGTTATAAGCCTTGGAATAAAAAAGAGGGGCAAAGCATTGTATGCTGTACAGATGGGGTACGTCCGGTAGTATTTAATATTCAAACATTGGATGATATGAATCAATGATATCCAAAGCAAAGTTAGTCGTGGACGCTTGGTACATAGTGAATAGTAACATCTAAACAAAATAGGGCCTGTTGCAAAAACAAAATTTTCCAAAATACACCCAGATAAAAATTACCGTGAAACTCCAGTTACGAAGTTTCACGGTAATTTTTATAATGCAATCATTTTCCAGTTAGACGCAAAAACCGTATCTTGCAACAGGCCCCTTTTTTTGACAAACTGGGATTTATTACTCACTTTGTTTGTCACTTTTTCCATCAAAATGAGTGTTTTTGTCTAGCTTCGTGACTATAATTCCAGTACAAGTCACAATAACAATACAAAGATACATACAAATACCCAAAATACAGCCGAAGCCATAGCTCCCCAGCCCATTAAAAAAGTCACCAGCAAAATCTGATACAAACATTCCACCAATGGCCACTATGACACCAGCAAAAAAATATTGCCAAATATTTTTCATATTCTTAGCTCCTCAAATTCATATTTATTGATTTCATTATACCTAAAACCATGAACAATTCAAGCACAGAGAGCGGCGACAAAGCCTTTAACTTCTGCTACCGGGGCGAGGGTGAAAGATTGGTGGACGATTTATTCTATAGCACCTGCAATACATTTATCAAACATATACATTTCTATACTATTTATTTTCTGTTCATTATTAGCAGTATAGGCATATTTTACAACTGTTCTATACCCTAATCCCTTATATTCAATTAGACCTGCTTCCTCATAACGACCAATGTTAAATATAGGCTCTCTAAAACTTTCAACTCTGTTTATATCGATGGAAAGCACAGCACAATATATTGTTGCTAAAACAATAATGGCAGATAGTACGACTTTTAGTGTTTTCTTGCAAAGCTTTACAACTAAAAGCATTGCTATTAACAATAATATAAAAATCCCTGTCATAATTTACCTCTTTGCAATTCTGATTTCTTCTTTGTGCCGGTGTAGATTTGGCAAGGCCAGCATTGCACTGAGCAGCTTTATTTTTCTCTTAATTTGAACATGATAAATGCTCCCATTGTAATTACAGTCAACGCCACACCAAATCTCGGTAACTTTACTGCTGGCGTATTGCAAGCATATTCCCAATAAGAGTGCCTAACAAAACCTGACAAATATAGAGCTATGAGGTAAAATACTAGTGGGGGTGACGGATATGCCCAAGAAACTAGTAAGCGACGAATTGTGGAGTCTGGTTGAACCGCTATTGCCAGAACATAAGCCCACATCCAAAGGAGGCCGTCCACGCATATCAGATCGAGCAGCTTTGACCGGAATTATATTTGTCCTCAAGACTGGGATACCATGGGAAGACCTGCCACAGGAGATGGGCTGCGGTAGTGGTATGACCTGCTGGCGCAGACTTCGGGATTGGCAAAAAGCTGGTGTTTGGGAGAACCTGCATCATATTATCCTACAAAATATGCACTATACAAAAAAGATCGACTGGAGCAGAGCCAGTATTGACGGATCTGTCATCCAGGCAAAAAGGGGGGCGAACTCACAGGACCCAACCCGGTAGACCGAGGTCGCTCTGGGAGCAAACATCATATCATTACGGATCGGAACGGCATCCCGCTTGTTGTCGGCCTCACTGCCGCCAATGTTCATGATTGTAAAATGCTAGGGTATATGCTTGATCATTTGCCATCTCTGCGAAATTTGCATGGGAAACCTACCTGCCATCCTCAGAAACTCCACGCAGATAAAGGATATGATTACCCATTTTGCAGACAGGCGTGTACAGCACGGCATATCAGACACCGAATTGCCAGACGCGGTGTGGAGAGTTCTACTCATCTTGGAAAACATCGTTGGGTTGTCGAGCGCACCTTTGCCTGGCTCCATCGATACAGGCGTTTGCTTGTTCGATATGAACGTAGGGCTGATATCCATTTGGCCTTCCTCTCACTTGCTGCTGCTTTAATTGCTTTTCGGTTTTGTTAGGCGCTCTAAGATATGCAGCAAAAGAAAAATGCTTAAAATTATCATTCCCGGAGTGAGACAAGCCAACGGGAGTATGCTATTATATAATTATTTTTTGGAACTTTTTACCGTTTTCCCCGTCTACATAGATAATGAAACAGTTATCAGACTTGAATTTGACAAAGGACTGTGATTGTATGAAGAAGTTGATAGTATTAGTTTTAGCTTTGGTTTGTATTTTTTATTTAATTGGTTGTAATCAGCAGTCCACAACTGAGCAGAATATCCAGGCAAACAACTCAACCGAATCTGATGAAAATACGGAACTTGAAATTGTAGAGACCCACAATTCGATACCCAATTTTTCTTACACTGAAGATAAAGAAATATATGCAGAAGGCGAACCTGGTGTAAAGACTTCTGGATTTGTAAATACAACTGAAACTGAAATAACTTTTGAGAATGTAGCCGAACGCGCCAAGAACGAATGCACCGTCGAGTATGATAGTGTTACGACATATTTTGATACAGATGAATGTGTATGGAAAGTACATTTCTGCACAGACGGAATGGTTGGCGGCGACCAGAGCGTTTATTTGGATTGCGATGGAAAAACCGTCTTAATCGTATATGGTGAATAACTGGCCAATTTTAATTTGTTGAACTAAATACTATCCGATAGGAGCAGGGTCAAAATTATACCTTGCTCCTTTTCTTGGCATTCACAAAAATGAATATGAAGGTCGATTATACATACCAATACTTATCTCGGACAGAGATTTTCGTAAAATATAAAATGCGTTGGCCCTGGGGGCTATCAGCATCTATATGAATATATAATTTCTATTCATTCTGTCTGAGATGCTGCCCAGTTATGTAGCTCTGAGCTGCTGACACCAGTCCAAAACACCTTACCCTCCGCCAACATTGCACTGGGGCAACTTGATCGAAGCTTTTCATTCACTTTCCCCATATCGCTGCCACCGGATGTTGCAAATGGAATCACCGTCTTGCCGGTCCAATTATAGCTTTCTAAAAAAGTATGGATAATCATAGGCGCTGTATACCACCAGATGGGAAAGCCCACAAACACTACATCATACAGGTCCATATTGTCCCGTTTCACAGCAATAGCAGGACGATAGCCTGGATTTTGCATCTCGACAGAACTGCGTGAGTGCTGATCTCGCCAGTTTAAATCTTCCTGAGTATACGGACAGGCTGGCTCAATCTCATAAATATCTGCACCGATGGCGTCCGCAAGCATCTCCGCCACTCTGGCCGTGACACCAGTGGCCGAAAAATAGGCAACCAACTTGCGTCTCATAGAACTCCTCCATTTTGTTCATGTACATATTTTTATTTATGATACCACACCATACGCCGCCCTGTACAGATTGTAGTTATACAACATATAAAGGCAGTCCCATTGTAAAAGCACCGCAGCCGCAACTTTAACATTTAACTGCTACTGTAGTATTTTTTCGTCATATTCCTATCGTGTGGTTCACTGTAGTCTCTGTTGTGATGCCAAAATCTTTTTCTCGATTTGAGAGTTGGTTTCGGCGAAGACAACTTTTTTCCTTGTGGAGTCATCCAGCTTCCAGTTTTCCGCAGATTGGAATGGCACATTAATATCAGTTGAAACATCTTCACCTACCCCCTCGCCGGATTCTGTGGTACACTATCCTTGTATTTCAGGCAGGAGTTTTACCGGAACGGAGTAAGTTTGGAAGGAGCGGCGAGAAAGGGGGCAAGTATGCCCTCCGTTCCATACAGGATCTGAAATCACAAAACCATATTGACAGGAAAACCGTAATGGCCAGTTGGCGATTACGGTATTTTTTTGTCCAAAAATGAAAGGAGCACCAACCTATGAGCGAATCTGCAAACAACACATGGGCCTTTGCCGACCTGTCCCCGGAGGACAGTCTCGACATCGACCAGATCTTCGGCAGCACACCGGTTGCCGACCACAACCCCTTTGACACGCCGCCAGCAGAACAGCCAACGCCTGCAAAAGTGACACCGCCGACAGAGTCGCAGCCGGCTCCCGCCGCGATGCCTCAGGAAAACCCCATCGCTGCTGCTTTCACCCAGAAAGCCGTGGAAACCGCACAAAAAGGACTGCTGGAAAAGCCGCCGGTCTTTTACCACAAGGGCGCCAGGGAAGTCATTGAGGATGCCTCCATCACCTTTGAGGAACTGCGCATCCAGAAATCCGCCGATTTTGCCGACCTGGAGGAAGGCAAGTTTGTCAGCTGGACCATGGATTACTGCGGCATCCGCAAAGAGGTCAAGGACCCCAAAGGGACCACCATTCAGTCCATGAAGGAGACCATGGAGCGCTCCCGGGAGTTCCTGGAGGCGCTGAAAAAAGCCAAGGACAAGAATCCCGACTGCTTTGTCAAGCCCAAGGTCGTCATGAAAACCAAGGGTGTGGCCGCCTACAAGGGCCACTTCTCCACGGTGGAAGACGCCCGCGCTTCCGACAAGGTCATCTGCCTGATCCCGGCGCGGGATGGGCAGATCTATGAGCTTCGTAAAACCGCCATGGGCGAGTTCCTCGCCCCAAAACACAACATTGTTGAGTTTCCCTCCATCAGAGCCGGGTTTACCCCGGCTCTGCCCCGCATCCCCCGGGCACTGCTGGAGCAGATCATCGCCTTCTTCCGTTCCTTTCTGCAGGAACAGGGGGCCTATGAGGCCCTGGTCCTGATCTACTGGGATACGGCGCTGCAAAACTTTTTCGCCTATATTCCCCAGCAGGAAGTGGGCCGGGAGCACATCCAGGCTGATCTGCGAAGCTGTCCCTACGACGACGATCCCCGCTACATCCGCTATGCCGATATCCACAGCCATCACTGCATGGAAGCTTACTTCTCTGCTGTAGATGACCGGGATGAACGGGAGACCGGTCTCTATCTGGTCGTCGGCCAGCTGGATCGGTTCTATCCGGCTCTGGAAGCCCGCTTTTTCTGCGGAGACTCCTTCATTCCCCTGGACCCGGCTGACATTGTGGAGGGTTTCTCCCCTGCTTTCCCCGCCGAGTGGTCCCGGGCTGTGACCATTGCGCCAATCCGCACCCGTTTTCGTGGGGAACAGCTGTCAACGGAGGGGATCTCATGAGATTTCCCACAGACTTACCGGTAAAGATCGTCCTGCTGGGCGCCGGCGGCACCGGGGGCCATATCGCGCCCCACCTGTACCGGTTGCTGTATGCCCTGGATCGGCCGTCCCGTCTCATCCTCTGCGACGGTGATATTGTGGAAGAGAAAAATCTCATCCGGCAGAATTTTTCCCCGGCAGACCTGGGCGAGAACAAGGCCCGGGTGCTGGCAGAGCGTTACGCCGCCGTTTTTGGCCTGGAAGCCGAATACGTTTCCGGTTTTGTGGAATCGCTGCCGCAGCTGCTGGAGCTGATCACGCCCAAACAGTGGGTCACGCCCAGCCGCACCTGGGAGCGAAACCCGGAACTGGTGATCTTGATCGGCGCCGTGGACAACAATCGCTCCCGGCAGCTCTGCCACCAGGCGTTCTACGCCTGCCGTGATCTCGTCTACATCGACAGCGGCAACAGTGAATTTACCGGCCAGGTGGTCTGCGGCGTCCGCCGCAACGGTCACACGCTGTCCAAACCCATCGGCGGCGTCCACCCGGAACTGCTGAAGGCAGCGGATCTCTTCCCTTCCGAGCGTTCCTGCGCCGAAGCGGCTCTGGCTGATCCACAGAGTATGGCCGCCAACCTCACGGCTGCCACTGCTGTCCTGGACATTCTCTACAACATTCTGACCCATGGAGAAAATTACGTCCGCCAGACGGACTTCTCCACCAAATCTGTCAAATTGCAGTCCGTACTGGATAAACGGCGGGTACCGCCTGTCCGTTCCCGCAAACGGGCTGCGTAAAAGAAAGGAACGATACCATGAAAACATTTTACATCCCCGCCGGAGAACGGGTCGCCTATGAGTCCCTCTACACGGAGCATCTGGTCCTCAACGGCTGTCTGACCATTGCCAGGGATCTGCGGGCCAAAACCATCAGCGGCACCGGCGTCATCTGCGCCGGCAGCATCTCAGCCGATGAGATCCGCATGGATGAGCTGGAGGCCGCGTCCATTACCTGCGCTCATCTGCTGGCCAAGCGGGTGGTAACGCCGGAACTGGTGGCCTCGGAAAGTGCCGCCGTTTCGTCGTATCTGTCCGCCACCGTGGTGCGAACGAAAAAACTGACCGTTGCCGTCAGTGAAGTGGATCAGGTCCTGGCAGACCAGGTGGTCCACTTACCCGCAAAGCGGCGCGGCCTGCTGCGGCTCCTTCTGGCCTCGTCCCTGCGCTCTTTCTGGATGAATTTCGGACGGCCCCGCTGGGAGGATGACTGGGAGGATGATGTGGCGGATACGTCGGAAGGCGAGGAATCCGCGTCGCCGGAAACAGTCTCTCCCCAGGAGACGGCTCCCACCGGCTGCGACACCGAAGATGAAGAACTGAACCGCATCGTCAATCTGTTCAAGCTCACCCGGGAGGCCGGTTATACCTTAAAACTGGTACCCGGCACACCGGAGGCCAACGCCCCGGTCTTTGATTTTGAGCAGGAGCGCATTGTGCGGCCAGTGGCATAAACCAAACGGCAAGGAACATCCATTCCTTGCCGTTTTGCATATCGAAAAAGGAGGCAAACACCATGTCCATTTCATCTCAGCAACACCATATGCAGCGCCTGTGCGTTCTGCTGGCCCGGGATCTTTCCGATCTCCACGGCCCCCGGGAATCCGGCCCCAACGGCGCCAAGGATGCCTTTCTCCATGTGGGAAAGACGTTCCTCCAGGCCCTGGCCAAAGATCTGGGGCTCCGGGAGGTCAAGGTCTTGTCCAATCCCGGCGGGATCGGCGTGTCCGGCTCCTGTACCCTTATGGGAATGTGGGAAACCGGTGGGCTCTACCTCTGTCTGGAACAGTCCGGCTATGACCGGCAGCGCATCGCCCTCTATCGGTCCATTCGACACATCCGGGACTACAAGGGCGGCTACAACCAGTTCCTGACGTTGACGGAGCTGCAAAAGCTGTCGTATCCCCAGCTGTTGGAACGGCTGAGTATGCTGCGAAAGGATGGTACTTTCCATGGAGCAGCCGCATGAATCTCCGATGCAGCAGTGCTATGCCCAGGAACAGCTATCATCCCTGCAAACGAAAATTCTCCGGCTGGCCCAGGCCCTGGTCGTCCAGCGGGCCAGAGTGGAGAAGGCCCGGCAGCAGGATCAAGCCGCCGCACGGGACGCCTATGCAGAATTGCAGAAAGTCCGGCAAAGCCTGGCCGAATCCATCGGCGCCGCCCAGTTCCTGCTTCTGGAGCTGGAGGAACCCCGGTTGGCTCTGACTGCCGGGCAGTTGCAAGCGGGACTGCTGCGCTTCGATCTGATGAGTACCGCCTATAAGCCGGTATTTGACGCTCTCTGCCGCTTTGCGGACGGATTTCCCGTGGGCGGCAAAGCCAACGCCGCCGTCATCGGACGACTGATGAACCATGTAAAGATGGGCTACTACCCGACTGACCCGGACAACATCGCCGCCATGCTGCGGGGCATCCAATTTCCCCAGGGTGTCACCACCAATCTGCTGGACCCCTGCTGCGGCTG
This sequence comes from Candidatus Avoscillospira sp. LCP25S3_F1, assembly GCF_052117125.1. Lineage (NCBI taxonomy): Bacteria > Bacillati > Bacillota > Clostridia > Eubacteriales > Oscillospiraceae > Candidatus Avoscillospira > Candidatus Avoscillospira sp. LCP25S3_F1. Next base: position 29,468 of record NZ_JBQKJT010000017.1, read on the forward strand.
CGGTCAGGCCCTTCGGCAGCTGGCCCAGGGCAACAACTGCTTCACCTACGGTGTGGAGCTGGATGAGCATCGGGCCCAGCAGGCCCAGAGCCGGCTGCACCGGGTGGGCTTCGGAAGCTTCTTTCACAGCCGCATCAGCCACGAAGCTTTCCATCTGCTGTTTCTCAATCCACCCTATCTGTCGGTGCTCAACGCCGGTGGTGGGCGGTCCCGCCATGAAAAACGCTTTCTCATAGAAAGTATGTGCCATCTGGTCTATGGAGGGTTGCTGCTCTACGTCGTGCCGTACTACCGGCTGACGCCGGATATCTGCCGGATCCTGAGCGACAACTTTTCCGACCTCACCGTCTGGCGTTTCTCCGATCAAGAGTTTCAGCGGTTCAAACAGGTGGTTGTCATGGGGCTTCGGAAGCACAGAGAAGCCGATGCAGATGCCGGTCACCAGTTGGAGCGACAGGCCGTGTCTCCGGAGGCCATTCCCCCATTGTCGGCCCTGCCGGAACACTGCTATGCCGTTCCCGCCACTGCCTGTTCCGTTGCCACCTTCAAAGGAGAAAAGTTCAACGAGAAAGAGCTGGAACAGCAGCTGCGGCGCTCCGACAGCTTTGCCCAGATGATGGCCCGCAGCGCCCTGGACAGCGGCGTGAAGCGTCCCCTGCTGCCCCTGTCCATCGGACAGATTGGGCTCATCGGCGGGTCCGGCCTCATCAACGGCCTCATCGACTGCGACCATCCCCACATCATCAAGGGGCGTGTTGTGAAGGTCGTCCGCACAGAACGGGAAGAACGCCACAATGCGGCCGGTACTCATACGGGCTCCGAAGTCAAAGAAACCATCACCAACAAAATGATCTTCAATGTACTGACGCCCAACGGCTTCCGGTCATTGACATAGCTGCAAGGAGGAACTGTATATGAACACCGCATCCGTACCCAGAAGCTTTTCCATTGGCCGTCTGGTGGCCACGCCCCGCGTACTGGAGGAGATCCCCTGCTGGGATCTGTATCGCGCCCTGTCCCGCCACACGGCCTGTGACTGGGGCGATGTCTGCCCGGAGGACCAGCGGCAGAACGATGACGCGCTGCGCCATGGTCTGCGGCTTCTGTCTGCCTATCACAGCGCCGATGGGAAGAAGTTCTGGATCATCACCGAGGGCGACCGCTCTGCCACCACCATCCTGTTCCCAGATGAATACTGATCAACGGAGGTATCCCCCATGAAAACCACTTCTCTTGTTCTGGTACTCTCTACAGACGGACTGACCGGCGACGATGCCGCTCTGCGGACAGCGCTCTGGTCTCAGGTATCCGAGCTGCTGCAGCCCACACTGGGCCGTGTTTGCAAACGGTTTGAACCGGCCGTTGAAGCCTGGCGCCAGAAAATCGATCAGGACTACGGCATTCTGTTGGGCCGCAGTGATCCAGCGCTGTTTCTCTACTTCTATTCTTCCGGCCGACACCGGCAGGAGGAAGCCGTGCAGTACCATCTCCATGGCATGCTGGACAGCAGCCAGATCAGCGACAGGCAGGAAACCGAAACCACACGGGAGTAGGAGTCTAACCTCTGCCGGGTTCTCCGCCAGCTCCGTAGAGAAGTATCTTTAACCCTGCTGTTTTCATTGCCGTACTGGTAGCTGCCCAGTATTTACAAGCCGATATTGATCGCTGATACCGGAGGAGAGACAACTGCTTTAATATAGGAAGAAAGTCATTCTGTTTCTCTTTCCGATACGTCACGGCGTACCGCTGATGTGGCTGATGCTCTCGCACCGACAGCAGGAACGTATTCGATGATTGTCTATGCAGTTTTCAAGGAACAACACAACCAGGGGCAACCTTGATTGCACTTAAATTGTACCTTTTCTAAACTCAGCTTTTTATGACCTCTCACGGCGGATTACCCGCCGTGCTACGGTGGGTTAAATTTTTTGCTTTAAGCGAATCAGTTGTCTAATCATCGAATCTATATCTTCTTCTGGTGTTGTCGGTTGAATTGAGCAACCCAATAGTATGTAGTCAGTACCCACTCCGAAAAAGATTCCTATCTCAATCAGCAGATCGATTGATAAACCCTGGAGCCCTCTTTCGAGCTTTCCAAGGTTACTTGTGCTGATATTAAGTTGTTCTGCCAGCTGCTCTTGCGTCAGCCCTTTTTGTTTTCTTAACTCGGCAATTCTCATGCCACTGTCTTTCTGATCGTAAAACATTGTTTTTCCTCCGAAATCTTGAAATTTGAAAAATCGAAATTCCAAGCTCGGAGGGGGCGAACGACAATGTTCAGATAAAAAAAGAAAAAGGGAGCAGCCGCCTTTGCTATCTGCAAAAGCGACCGCTCCCTGATGGTTATGCGGACACAAAATAAGAACCTCCGTAAGCTATGTTTCTAAGGCAAATTTGCTTTTGCCCGGAAACCATACTCTACCGAGGTTCTATGGATATTTTAGATTGTTATACAGTTGTTATAATCACGGGGGTTCCCGTTACATGAGAATTCTGACAGCGTTATATGGTTGTTATATGGCGAAAATCGTGTTTTATGATTGTCACACAGGTGTTATATGGTTGTTATATGGACAGTTTTTCGTTACGAAACAGGTTGGAAGGCTCTGTAATCTTAGCTTTTTTCAACGCTTCAACCAATTCGTAATATTCCTCATCGGTCAATGCTCGTTTAGCCGCTTCCAACTGAGTATCTGCCATTTCGTCTGCACCCAGATTAAACATGGCAACAATCAGCCAGTAATGCGCTTTTACATTGCCAGGAGCAACAGCCAGCGACTGTGCCGCATACTTATGAAGATTCTGATAGTCCTTGGCATCTTCAAGAGTTTTCAGAAGTTCGTTGACCACACCAGTATATCTCAGATCGTAATGAGATGCTGTCAGCATAATCCAATGCTCAGATTCAGCGCTTGCAAGCACCTTGCCCTTATACAGATCAACAGCTTGCTTCAAAATTTCTACTCTTGTAGATGTAGAACCTGTTTGCTGCGCCATGTTCCAGTATTTATCGAATAGCTGAAGGTCTGTCATAATATGAAGGTCTGGATTGAAACGGTATCCATTGGTGGTTGTTTCAATCAACTGATGAGGAGAAACCAATGCAAACGCCTGACGCAAACGGAATACCAAAGCTCTTAGGTTCTTTCCCGGATTATCAGATTCTGCTGCTTCCTCAGGCCAGATTGCTTCAGCAATCTCCATAGCCGGTATCGTGACTTTCTTATTCAAAAGCATATATGCCAGCAGACGACAACACTTAGGAGATTTCAAATCACCTTCACGAAGAACACCACTGGAGGTATAGATTTCCAGATCTCCAAACAGGTTAATGATGATGTCAGCATCGTTTTCGATGTTTTCAGGAGAGAACGACATCTTCATGCTTTGCATCAGCTTTTGCTCGTTTACGCAAGCCAGAACCACAAAGGCAAGCAGCTGAAGCATACTGCTTCTGGTCAGGTATCTCTGCGGATTTCTGATAACCAAGAATCCCATTGGGCGAGGTTTCACAGGAACCGCCAAAACGGATTTTGCCATTAACCTTTGATACACTGCATACTCACCTGGGAACTGCTCTCGTACTTCTTCCATATCCGGCACAACAATCGCTGTATTGTCGTGCATAGCAGTAACCCATCTATGAAGAAACTCAGCTGATTCAAATTCTTGTAAGAGATCAAGCGTTTTGTCGTTTGGGCTTGGATTATACCAGTGGGTAGGAGTCCACAATCCCAATTCCAGATCGACTTCAAGAAAGCCAATCCAGTCACCCTTATAGAAATCAAGAGCTGTTTTCATAACGCTCTGCATGATCCATGACGGGTCATCACTTTCGTGAACACCTGCTTCTAGTCTGCTTAAAGACTGTTCCAATTCCTGAGCATATTGTATGTATTGTTGTTGTTCGATTTCTTCAGACTTATGCTGAACAGGCTCGTTACTACCTATGAATCTTTTGAGCTTATTTAACATTGAAATTTCTCCTTTCCCCCAAAATGCACAAAGCTGCCAGACACGAAATGGCCTGACAGCTGGGTATCCAAAAGCTTTGCAACTGGCTGCCATTTTACAGGCCCTATAGCTTTGCGTCACTGGCTTTCACCAGTTTTGCCCTAACTCTCGGTCATTATTAAGTTGTGGTCGCACGGTTTTTGCGTAGAACCTTTTTGGTAGACTGAATAATCTCCAGGAACGCCTGAAGCTCGATATTATCACAGTCTTTCAGTTCTTCCGCAATTTTCTTATCATAAACGTGCTGTGTTTGCACTAAGCTGTCACATAACAGCTCATCCGTAGAAACAGACAAAGCATTAGCAATCTTTACGATAGTCGGTAGAGCCAGCTTGGTCTTTCCTGTCTCTATGTGGCTCACATAAGCACTATTCAGCCCAGCACGAAATGCAAGTTCTGCTTGCGGCCATCCTTTTGCGTTACGAGCTTCTCTTATACGTAGTCCGATTTGCACGTAATTCAATTCACTTACGCCCATCGCTCCGATCACCTCCAGTCTGTTTGATACTTTTATTCTAAGGTCATTTTGTCCAACTGTCGATTTGCCACGCAGTCATAATGACCTTGTAACAATATTTTCAGAAAAAATATTTTTGCTGTACGGTCATTTTATATATATTTTCGCAAAAAAGAAGCCCATAGCGATGCCTTCGCATCAACTACGGACTTCCTCATACAACATTACATCTTGATAACAATATTCAATTTATGTTCCGCATATTGTGCAGAAATTGTTCCACCCATGCGCTCGATCAGTAGCTTGGCAATAGACAATCCCAGGCCCGTTGAATTACGGCTGGATTCTACTGTATAGAATCGGTCAAATAATCTGCCGACAGTTACAGCATTTAGGTTGTGCGCCGTATTGCTGAATGTAACGCAACCATTCTTATCCATGACTACAGACAAATCGCCATCAGAGTATTTCAGCGCATTGCTGATGATGTTAGAGAAAATTCGGTTGATTGCACCTGTATCCAGTTCACGGAAAACTGGTTCTTCTGGCAATTTGATTTCCGGTTGGATGCCTTTCTCTTGCATAACCGCATAGAAAGATAGCAGACTTTCCTCCAGCGCCCGGACAACATCCATGTGTTCCAATTTCAGATCCTGCGAAGATGTGACCACACTATATCGGAACAATTCTTCGGTCAAATTCTTCAAAACCTCGGTTCTGTTTTTAATTTGGGAAAGATAACGCTGAACATTCTCGCTCTTTTCCTCACGCTCCAACAGGTCAAGATAACCGTTAATTGCGGTCAGCGGGGTTCTCAGGTCATGGGAAATATTTGTGACAGCTTCTTTCAGTTCCAAATCGCCCTGTTGGTAACGATGGCGTTCCTTGCGGAGCAGACGAAGCTGCACATTGATGTCTGCCGCCAACTTTCGCATATACGGGTCACGGGTGGAAATATCAATGAGAGTATTGGTGTCTACTGTCAATCGGTCACGGAACGCTTCTGCAATCTCCTGTGCCGATTTGCGCAGGAAATAGACCTTTGCAACAAGCACAAAGATAATCAGAAGCAATATTCCGATGATGATTAACAGCAGATGTTCCATAACAGTCCTCTTATTTTATATCTTTTTTCTTGAATAGTGATACGCCTGCGGCAGTGGTCACAATAGATACACATAACTGACAAATTATCGCCAGCGGACTAAATACACCTTCCGAACGGGCGATATTCAAGCCTTGCGTAGATGGAATACAGGCTTCTACAAAAGTGTACACTGTTCGAACAGTCCCTCGAATATAATTGCTATTGGGAATGCCTTCCTGACGCAAATAGCTGCCATCCTCCTGCATAATCATACGAGTAGTGAACTCCGGTTCCTGCAAAGCACTGTAGACGTACAAGCCCCCAATAATAATTACCAGAGCGAACACAAAACTAATGATCAAACTTCGGGATTTATTGCTGTCCTGCATAGCAATGAATGTGAAAACAGCGGAATAACACAGGAGCATGACTATTGCAGTGGGAATACGCCATCCCACAGGAGCAAGTGCCTCCCACATCAATCCACCAAGGAATGGTAAGCCAACAACAACAGATGCCGCAATATGCGTAATCGTAAACAGGACACTGGATGTGACTACGACGATCAAGTTCGTCAAATAAATACTGTTTCGGGTACATCCAACATTCAATTTATTGCGAATCGTCCCTTGATCGTATTCCGAACCAATATAAAAAGCGCTGAACACCGCCATGATAGCCCCTACAATAACCAATCCGATAAAGAAATAGTAGTTACCGCTGGCAAGATACCAGTTTTCTCCGATATTCTTCGTGTTGATAATTGCCAGAATGTAGAATACTGCACCTGCAATAGCAGAGAGAGCTTCCAATACCCAAAAGATTTTGCTTCTCCAAAGTCGTGAGAAGTTGGCAGATAATAGTTTTCTCATAGCTGCCACCTCACTTAATATCTTTCCTGCGGAACAGCATACTGCCCACAAGCAATGTCACAGCAGTAAATACAACACTCAAAGAAATCGCACGGACAGGATACTCAATGGCAACATCACTCAGCAGAAGTGCCTGTCCAGTAGGAAGTAATTCCAAAGCCACTTCACATACAGTGCGAGTCGCACCGGACAGATACAACGGATTCGGTGTCGGTTCCATTTCCACAAACTGATTACCTACAATCGTCATTCCCGTGTGCATCTCTGGCTCACTCAGTCGGTCATATAAAGCGGAAGCAGCCATTACAAGAATGATAAATACCGCAAATGTGTAGATGATGGTCATTGCCTTATTGGAAGAAAGACTGCCTATCACGGTATAGAGAGCCGCAAAAGAGACAGCAAAGCCAACTGCTACAAAAATGCAGCCAATAAATTTAGATACCTCCATCTCTAATGGCCCAATCAATCCAAAAAGTAGCCCACTGCTCAGTAGCCACACCACAGTTAGAACGATTGACGCAAATGCACAGGAAATAAAATTAGATAAGAATATCTCATCTCGCTTATGTCCGATACATAATTTGTTGCGAATGGTTCCTTCGGAAAACTCAGTCCCCAAGAACATACTAATCAGTAAGGCAAGAAATGCTCCGATGAGCGGTGCCTGATTGAAATAGTATTCGTCCAGACTCACGGCATAACCACTGGCCGCCATTGTCTCAAAAGAACCAACGCTATTGAATACATTTCCAAGAGATAGAATCACGACGATTCCCAGAACGCACCATGAAAACCGATCTTTACTGAAACGATGAAAGTTTGCTGTAATCAACTTACGCATTGCTGCCACCTCCCACAAGGGAGATATAGTAGCTCTCCAGACTTTCGTCCTTTTCCTGCATGGAAAGCACTTCGCAGTTTTCTTTTGCCAGTGCAACGGTCAGTTGGGTTACGTTGATTTTTGCGAATACATCGGCGGTTGTTGCGGAAATGATCTTATATTCCAGATTCATGGAATCCAGAACACGAGCCAGAGCTGCGGTGTCGGTCACTTCCATGCGGACGCATTTGCGGCAGGCTGCGTCCAACTCCTCTGCGCTCAATTCCTTTACCATGCGGCCGTTGTCGATGATACCGTAATGAGTAGCCAGACGGGAAAGCTCATCCAGAATGTGACTGGAAATCAGAACAGTGATCTGTCTTTCACGGTTCAGCTTCAAAATCAACTCACGCATTTCCACGATGCCCTGCGGATCAAGACCGTTTACAGGTTCGTCCAGAACAAGGAAGTCAGGATCACCGGTCAATGCGATGGCGATACCCAGACGCTGCTTCATGCCCAGGGAAAAGTTCTTTGCTTTTTTCTTTCCGGTGTTCTCCAAGCCCACCAGCTTCAGAAGTTCAGGAATACCCTCATAGGACGGCAGACCGAGAATCAGATACTGCTGCTTCAGATTTTCTTCCGCAGTCATATCCATGTAGATGGACGGTGTTTCCACCACGGCACCCATGCGGCGACGGGATTTGATAATATCCTTGCTGTCATTGCGGATGCCATACAGCGTGAAATCGCCAGAAGTCGGCTCCTGCAATCCGCAGATCAGTCGGATCAGGGTTGTCTTACCAGCGCCGTTCTTTCCCACGAAGCCATAGATAGAGCCTTTGGGAACGTTCATGGTAAGACCGTTCAGAGCCTGAAAGTTTTTATACTTTTTTGTCAGGCTGTTTGTTTGCAAAATATAGTTCATAGTGTGTTACCTCCTTTGATGACCCAAGTTTACAAAACAAAAGTCAAGAAAGTGGTCAAGAAAAACGTCAAGATTTCGTCAAGATTTTTGATCAGTCATTATATACATACGCAGAATTTCAGCCAAAGGTTCATTTCAACCTCTATCAATCAAAAAGCGTTCCAGATAAAGCAAAAAGCAAATACGCAGCCCCAAGCGTTACCTGTTTTCTTTTTTACTATTAACATTCCGTATATTGCAATGAATGTGGTAATTATTTCTACAATTCCCCAAAAAGAAGTGCTAAATGGGTGAAATAGTATACATACGATTGCGCAAATAGCAGCTCCATAATCTAACCATTGATTTGTGGTAGGATACCTCTTATTGATTTTGTCGCAAATAACAACATAATTAAATCCTTCAAAAAATCCCCATACAAGAACGATAAGAGCCATTCCTAATATTGAAAATGGAATACCGCTTGCAATTACATCATCTGTGATTAAAATACTGAAAGGCTGATAACCATTAAATTGACCTGATAAAAAAATATAACAGGTCGACGGAACAAAACATATAATCGTCCAGATGATTGTTTTGAAAAGATTTTTTCGTGTCAACCCAAAATACGTGAAGTTTTCTTTACGAAAAATGCAAACGATTGTAATTCCCAATCCAGCTATGCCAAATTGTACTCCTGCATTAAGTAACAATCTTGGAATAACTGAAATGCTGCTGTTTGCAACGAAACTCATTAGTTGTTTCCCTGTTACAGTGTAAAATAGGAAAACTCCCAATGTTACCAAAATTATAATCCAAAGATCTGTGTCTAATCTTTTTTGCTCATCCGTAAGCTTCTGTTTTGCCATATTCATTCTTTCTCCTTTTCGATGTCCTGTTTTTGACATTTGTTTTTATATGCTTCGTCCTCATTGGGATTATTAGGCATGATACAATAAGAAAAAACAGTTTTGGTCAAGGTTATGGATCTGACAGCTTGAAACCAATTCCCCAGACCGTTTCGATATAATCCACTCCGTTGACATCTTGCAGTTTCTTACGAAGATTGCTGATGTGCTGTTTCAGGGAACGCTCGGTACAATCCGGTGTATCCAGACTGATACGGTCAAGCAGAACACTTTTGGCTATGACCTGTTTCGGATTCTCCATCAGCAGCTTCAAAATGGCATATTCTGTTCGGGTCAGCTTCACAGCCTGTCCCTGTACCGTCAGAGAAAGGGAAACCATATCCAAAACCAGATTGCCAACGGAAAGGAATTTGGTTTCACCATGTTGTTCTGCCTTGCGGAGCTGAACGGTGATACGGGCAAGAAGCTCCTTTGTATCAAAAGGCTTGGTCATGTAATCCGCTGCACCACTGAGCAGAAGATTTACCTTGTCTTGCACATCTACTTTTGCGCTGAGAACGATAACGGGAATATTCTCAATGTGCGGCAGAACTTCCTCACCAGACAGTCCCGGCAGCATCAGATCCAGCAGTACCAAGTCGGGCTTTTTTTGTGAAAGAAGATATAGTGCTTCTGTTCCGGAATATGCACGGAGAACAGCATAACCCTCCTGTGTCAGCACTTCGGTCAGCATATCTCCAATATGAATATCATCATCTATGATTGCGATTGTTTTCATTATGGGTCTCCTTGTATGATAAATTGCAGTCAGGGAAACTCCCATCTGCTTATAATAATACTTACTAATTATACTGTGAAACCTAACCTGCTTCAAGGCTGTAATTGTGAACATCGGAAAGAGAAAAGGCTCCCACCATATAAAGTGGAAGCCTTGTACATATATTCAATTCAAATACGCAGGTTAAGATATCCGGTTACTCAACATCGTTATAGACTTCAATGCCCAGGATTTTAATTATCGTTCCTTCAAGGTAATCATCTTCGGAGGTGGCTTCTGGGTCTATTCTACGCACATCCTCAACTTGATACAGAATGGCATTATACACAACTGTACCGCCATCTTTTAGCCGCATAGGAATAGGTATCAAAAGAATAATTACCAACAGGATACAAAGACCAATGTAGATTATTGATTTTTTGTTTTAGAAATGTTATTATAATAATGGTAGTTTATCGTATTTTGTAATTATATTTCTCGAAAGGTATTGATGATATGAAAAATAAAAACACAATAATTATCACTGAAGAAATGATAAATTCGGACCCATACGGTTATACATATAAAGAAATTTGTGATTGCGTTGGAGAAAAAAAAGCTCGATCGCTTATGCATGCCCTTTATAAGGAAAAGCCCCAAAAGAAATATCAAACAATGAGCATTAATGATATTTATAATGGCGGTGACACAAGAAAATACTCTTTCAAATTAAAGGATGGTTACTGCGTTGAAACTGTTTGCATAAAGAGAAAAACAGGTGTAACTGTATGTGTTAGTACAATGGTAGGATGTCCTGTCGGTTGTATTTTTTGTGCATCTGGAAGTAATGGATTTATAAGAAATTTAACTCCTTCCGAAATTGTGCAACAAGTAACATTACTGAAGGAAAAAGTCAACAGAATTGTATATATGGGAATGGGTGAACCATTTTTTAATTATGATAATGTAATTAAGTCAATTCATATACTAAGAGATAGAAATGGGCTTAATTTCCCCACAGATGGAATTAATATTTCGACAGTAGGTCCTTTAGAACAATTAAAAAAAATAAGAGAAGAACATCTGAAGATACAACTCACCCTCTCTCTTCATGCAACAAATCAAAGAACAAGAGATATAATTATACCTCACATGAAAGGTTATGACATAAATAAGATTGTTGAATCTGTTTTATCATATTCGGAAAGACATAACAGAAAAGTAACAATTGCTTATTTATTGATTCCTGGTCTAAATGATAAAGCAACTGATGTACGTCAATTAGGAAGATGGTTTCGTGAGAAAAATGTTTTGATAAATCTTTTGCAATATAATGATACCGCAAATTGCAATATTAACAGGCCAAACAAACAACAATTAGTTGCATTTAAATTGCGACTTGAAGCGGCTGGTTTAGAAGTAAAAATGAGAGAATCACGAGGTAATAACATCAAAGCTGCCTGCGGTCAGTTGGTTAGTAACACAAACGAGAAGAATAAGCAACACAATTCAATGGGGAAGGATTTAGGTTTTCACAATCGTTCAAAAAGCAAGAAAGAGAATCCTAAAAGCAAGCACAAAAATACATTTTCTAAAATTAATTACAAAACAAAACACTAAATTAACCGTATTTTGTTTGTGATGCATAGGCGATCTGTTTTTTTGTCTATCAACAATTAGAGTTACAAGGAATCTATTATGGAATATAAATGTTTATCCGATTTTTTGTTTAATCTCTGTCCGAGATAAGTATTGGTGAATAAAAATATTCCTATAGGTAGGATAATTATCGACAAAGAAATTTTCTCTGGAGTGGGAAAAGCAGACCAAAGTATGCTATAATGCAATAAAATAGTTATACAAACTTGAATTTGAGGAGGTGATAAGATGACAGCATATATGAGATTAAGATAATACCGCGAGTTGTGTTGCGGTACATCCGTATTACATAACTCGCTTTCGGGCAAGAATGTAATAATGGAGGATGTCATGAATAAAATTATTAGATTTAATGACAGCGAAAAGCTTTTTCGTTGTCCAATATGTAAACGAAAGTTAAAGATGGTAGGCAATAGTTTGCTGTGTAGTAATAAGCATTGTTTCGATATTTCTAAATTAGGATATGTGAATTTTGCATTAAATCAAAAGCAATCTAAGCATTATAGCAGAACTTCTTTTGAAAGCAGAATGGATATTTTAGAAAAGGGATACTATTCACATATTCTTACGGAGATAACACATATATTGAGCAAGCTTGAAAACATAACAACTATTCTTGATGTCGGATGTGGTGAAGGATATTATTCTAGAAAAATCAAAGAACTATTTCAAGCAGATATAGTTGCTTTTGATATTTCAAAAGATGCCATTTCCCTTGCTTCAAAAAGAGACGGTAGTAAGTCTATAAAGTGGTTTGTGGGTGATTTGGAAAATATGCCAATTAGAGACCACTCAGTAGACTGTATACTGGACATATTTACACCAGCTAATTATTTGGAGTTCAATAGAGTTCTGACGGATAGCGGCTATATTGTAAAGGTTATTCCTGGGAATAAACATCTGATGGAGTTCAGAAACATTGCAAAAGAACATTTGAAAAATCAAGAGTATTCCAATGAGAATGTGATTAACTTATTCAAGAAGCAGTATTCTGTTATTTACCAAAAAAGAGTTTCAGAATCATATGAAATGCCGTTAGAGGATATTAAAATTTTTGCAGACATGACCCCACTGCTCTTCCATGTAGATAAAACTGAGATTGATTTCAAAAAGCTAAAAACTTTGACGATTGATGCAGAGATATTTGTGGGAAGTCTATAACGCTTGAAACTTTCAGTTTGACGGAGCAACAAATTCCAATTTGTTGAACTGAATAGCACATACTGACCGATAGGAACAAGGATGAAATATACCTTGTTCCTTTTCGTTTACCCAGGGCATTCATAGAAAATGAATAAACAGGTCAGTTATGCATACCAACACTTATCTCGGACAGAGACTTTGTTTAAAGGAGAAAATAAAAATATTAATATAAGTGTGAGCAAAAATAGTCCAGTTAATGCCTCCTTAAGTTTGGATGGATACAAACATTCAATGGTTCAAATAATAGCATTAACTATTGCACTCAAAATGAAGACTGTTATTGTTAATCCACCTATAGTAAGTGATACATATGTTTTTATCGCAATAATAAATGAACTAGGTGGTACTGCAAAAATATATAACAAACGTTTGTTTATTGACGCAAGTACCATATGTAATGCCAACATTCCTTTCTTTTTAGGAAAGTGTATTCATGGTTCTATGTATTTGTGCCCGGCGCTATTAATTGCATTAGGAAAATTTGAATATTATGGTTCTGGAGGTTGTCAAATTGGTGATTCGATAGATTCACATAATAGACCATTTTCTCATATTGCTTCAGTGATTGAATGTTTTAATCACAAAATAAGTATAGAATCTAATAGAATAATAGGTAATTTTGGTGACAATAGCGATATAACCGAGTTAGATATAAAAAATTTTTCATACTCTAGCGAAGATTTGAGTGGACCGCTTGTAGGAGGGGCCACTAAAACGGCATTACTTTTATCTGTTAACAAACAAAAATTTATCATAAAAAATCCATATTTAAAAACGGATGTCTATGATATGATTGATTTTTTGCGCTTAATAGGTAAAAAAATTGACATCTCTGATAATTCTATTGTCTGCAGTGGAAATGTTATGGCTTCTTCCAATCAGTATATTGAATTTAATCTAACTCAATGCATAAGTGAAATTATAACATATTCCACGTTAGCTTTAATAAATAATACAAATTTGACATTTTTAGATTTAAACAAGAAAACAATTTCGCTAACTTTAAAACCTGAGATAGATATTCTATTGGCAATGGGAGTATCTATAAAATGGGAAAGAAACAATTTACATATACAAAAAAAGGGCGATATCAAAGGCTTAAACATTGAAGTAACCCCTACAACCATCCAAAGTGATCATCAACCTTTTTTTGTTCTGCTTTCTTTATATGGTTCAACTGATTGCTACATCATTGTAATAACTCCGTTTTTCCTGGTGCAAAAAACTTACCAGAGAATCAAGCAATTTTTGAATATTACGATTTAATGCTTCAAAGTATCTCTTCGTACTCTTTTCAAGCCATGGCCCACTTAGATTTTCCTCGAAGGTATTTTGATAGTTGGGAAATTCCTGAAAAAACAATTAATTCAATCCTTGAGCTAATGATAAAGAAAGAGATTTTATTAGAGATTAATACCTCTTCAATTTCTAATGACTGTACAGAACCATTGCCATCATATAATATTATAAAAAAATATATTGAGTTAGGCGGAAAAAAAGTTGTGTTAGGGTCAGATGCACATAATTGTTCGTTTTTAGGCAATGGATACGATTGTATTAGAAAAAACCTGCCTCTAGAATTAGAAATCGGGTATTTTAAAAACCGTGAATTTGTTGGGATAAATTCAAACACTTTTGAATAGAAAATTGTTTGTAATTTTATTTTAGATTTTGGTGAGTTATAACTGAATATAAAATCAATTCTGATGGAACTCTTACCTTAACAGTTGCCATGTTGTCAACAGATCTGAAGACGGACTGTCTATTTGCGCATGAAGTTACTGTACGTCCATTAGAGAATGGGAGGTTCCAATATGTAGGAAACAAAGTAACTTACCAGACGGAATATGGTTTGCCTTTCTGTGAGCCACGAATAACGTGGAACGAACGCTGATAATCCTATCCTGGAAATAATCTAAAAATTGACAAAAATAAAGCTGGCAGTTTTGAAACTGCCAGCTTTATTCTATCTTCTACTATAAGCACTACTGTGTTTCACGATTCGCAGGTGTTCTTAATGTAATCGCATACACAGTTTCCGCTTTTTCATCGATTATGCTTCCGTCGTAATATACAACAATTTCGTCGCCACTCGATAAATCCAAATAACTGTCCTTAAGTTCCACATCTAACGATACTTGGATATTTGGATGGTCAGAATATATTGCATCATCGTCATTGACATTGACCAGAACATATTCATCCGTTACTACCTCAACTGTTCCAACGAATGATGGTTCATTCCCTATGACGTAATTCATACTTTTTGAACAACCTGCTAATGAAATCATCAGTAACACCATTACAAGCATGCTAAAAAATTTTTTCATCACTCCTCACCTCCTTTTTTCATAATTCCTTATCTCTAAGCAGTAAAATATTCGGTCGGTCAAGCCACCCAATACTGTGTTGCGGAAATCCAAGTAGAACCAGAATTGCAAAGATAGAATTTAAGTGTCGTATCATTCCAACCATCTACAACTCTCATATAACTACCGCCAGAATTATATGCTCGATAACCTACACAAATCACCCAATGCCAATCAACAATAGCATTTGCTAATAGGATACCACAAGGACGATCATTTCCGATTGCAGTCTGAATACCAGAGAAACTACCAACAGAACTAGTCTTTAACGTATAACCACGATCAGTGAAATATTCTTTTGCTTCATCGGCAATAGTCATAACCGGACCATTGCCAACAATCTTGTGAACAGCAACAAATGTATCATAGACAGAAGAATTGATTTTCAGATTTGAATAACCGCAATTTGCAAAGTACAATGCAAAATTTGTAACCGCAGTGGCACCACAGTGGTTTTTTGCAATCGAACTAAATTCACCTGTGGTTGCCCAATCTGTGGATGCTGCATTTGCAACCATATCCCAATCATATGTACCGGGGGGCATATCTCCCCAATCAATAAAACCGTAATCACCATCGCTACACACACTGGCATCAGACTGAACAAATTGTCTAAGCTGTGCCAATTGAGCAACGGCGGCATAATTGGCTTCTTCCAAAACAGGATAATAGTCATACAAGTCAGAACTTGCATTAACAGTTCTGGCTTTTACATTGGCAGAGTAAACCTCTGTGGGGTTATTATAAATAATATGTGGGTTGCTTTCAACTTTCAAAATGTCATCAATAAGCTGATTTACACCCTCACCAAACTCAATCACGGATGGATTTTCGATGTTGTTGTTTACAACAGCATAGCCTGTCGGCTCGAAAGACACGTAATAGGCAACGATCTCACCAAATGCATTGTAAAGCGGAAGCACATCATTCTCAGTTGCGCCCGATACAAGAATATCATTTGCAATGTCAGGAGCATTCAACATGGAACTGGCAATGAGTAATGCATCAATTTCTTCAATGGAATTGTCAATCAGCGACACTTCATCGTTTGCATCAATTTCTGCCGCAAACGCAGAAACGCTCATGGAGAAAGCCATAATTACGGCGAGCATCAAGCAAATAATCTTTTTCATAACGTGTTCTCCTTTCATTCATATGGTGTGGAATATCTATGAACCCATATTAACAAAACATTGGAACCCTCTCCTTATTTATGGTTTAACTATAATAACGATTGAGGGTACTAATTTTGGACAGAGGGAAACAATTATTTTAAGAAACTTTTGAAGTTCACAAATTGGCAAGCAGTGTAAACCTGTACAGGTTCACTCATTTTCTCGATTTTCCCTTCGGTGCAATCTTCGCAAATTTGCTTGTTGGGGAAGCATCCCCAATCCCCTTTGAACATCATCTGCCGATGATGGCTACACGATTTTCAATCGTTTCTCAAAGAACAGTAGAATAAAAATTTGCCCATGGTTGAAAGCACCGAAATCGAAAAGCAAAAAAGCAGCCACGATCCGCACCCTTTGGGGAGTGCAGACCGTGGCTTTTTGCTTTAACGGAAGTTCTTCTTTTCCTCTTTCTCTTTCTCTTTTTCCTGCTCTTTCTGCCTGTCGATATTCAAAATCGTTTCAACCGTCCGTTTGGCAATCAGCAGTTCTTCTTTCTCTTTTCTGATCTGACGGTACTCAGCGTAGTCCTGCTTTTTCTGGACTGCCAGCTGATGAAACTCCTCATACAATGATTGCATGGACGGGAGCTTTGTAATCTGCAATTCATCAAAGGCTTGCTTCGCCGCTTTATGAATTGTGATTTCCTGACGGTGTTCTTCAAAGAATTTTTTGCTATATCCAGACTTGCGGTACTCGATATAAATTTGCCTTGTGTTGCGATAATTTTTGATGTGCTGCTGCAACGCCTGAACCTCAACCATACGTTTCTCTGCGACCTTGATAGAATCAGAAAGCGCATCGAACCGGGCAGACAGATTTTCAATATGAGCAGTCAGATCGTCGTAGTTGCCCAAGCCTTTTTCTTTCAGTAGGATTACCGTTCGGGCAGCTTCTTTTCGGTTGAACTTCTTCGCCCACTTTTCATAACCGACCGTCTTGCCCTCGGCCATCTTTGCCTGAATATCAATCAGCATCTGGAACTGCTTCGGGGCAGGAGCCTTGGCAGAGCCGCCTTTTGATTTGTGCAGGTTCTTGCCGGAGATAACCGCTTGAATTTCCTCTTTGCTATATCCTTCGCCCAGGGAACGCAGCCGAATGAAACGCTTCTGATTCTCGCCCTTGAACGCAGGCTGCTTTCCATCCTTGAACTCAAATCCCATGTCAGCCAGAGCCTGAACAAAGCCATCAAAGCTCTTTGGTTTCTGCTTCAGCACCGCATCAATCGCATCACATAATTCGTCACGCTGGGTACGCTTCTTGGGATAAACAGTTCTTTTCTGGCGCTCCCGATACGGCTTCGGTGTAATAATGGACAGCCCGTGTTCCAGGCAAACCATATCACTGAGTCTTTGCACCGCCAGACCGGAAAGAAAGAAGTTTTTGAATTTCCGTGTGGCATCCAGCGAGGTCGAATTATAAATGATATGATTGTGAATGTGGGATTTGTCGATGTGGGTCGCAACGATGAAAGCGTGTTTTCCCTTTGTCCATCGCATCGCTGTTTCATAGCCGACTTGGTTCGCTTCTTCCGGGGTGATTTCTCCCGGCTTAAAGGACTGGCGTATCTGGTATGCGATGATATTGTTCTTCTGCTGTCTGCCGGTAATATGCTGATACTGCCGTTTGGAAAGCAGAAATTCCTCATCTGCTGTCTTTGGATCACACTCATAGGAACTGATAAATTCGCCATCATTGGTTTTTGCGGCATTTTGTGAGTAGTCGGTTCTGTCTGCCAAACATTGAGCGACCGTCTTTCCCTTATTCACATGGAGTGCAATCAATCTTGTCGCTGCCATTCCCATCACTTCCTTCCCAAAAAGAAAAAGCCACCGGTCGGTGACTTTTCTCTGATATTATCTTATGACCTGATAAATGCTCCCAGACTTTCTCCAATATTCTCGACTTTCATAACAGCCCAGACGAGCAAGAACACCGCTGCTATTGTCGCAATTCCAAGAACCACAAGAATAAGCAGGGACTGCCACAAAGCCTTTACAATGCAGTAAATCGCAGATCCGCCAATGACCAAGAGCAATAAACCAATTACATAGGACACAACATTTGTAAGCAGATTTCCAAGAATGCAAATCACTTTTACAACGAACAGCACCGGCAGTGCCAATATCTTCAATACCAGCTTCATAGGCTCAACCCCTTTCTTTTAATTATATTGTACAAGGGTAAGGTCGCAGAACACCAACTGGGTCAATTTGTCAGCCTGACCGTCCTGCCAGATACGCAGGATATTTCCCACGCAGGCATTGAGCTTGCTGTCAGGGTCATCGGGTAGGGACAGCCATCACATTCCGACTTGGGTTTCGGCGGCAAAGAGATTAAGTAGTAGCAATTATTTCTACCCAGACGGCAGCCCTTTCTGCCATTCGTCCAGAAGTAGCAGTAATGACAGTCGCTCGGCTTGTCTGCGGTATAAACAGGCTTGCTCAAATAAAACACCTCCAATCTCTTGTATTTGCCCATGGGTTTGGGCATAAAAAAAGAGCGCCTATCCATCCCCAATGCGGGGCAAATAGACGCTCTATGTACATAACGATATTTAATTTTATCTGCTATAACTGCATGGTATTCAAAACATCCGCCTTTTTTGATTAGCTGGATTTTTGGCACGATTTTGGGGCTGATTAGCAGGAAGGGCATTTTCATTAGCAAGAACAGCCCGTTTTCTGCTAAAAATTAGCTGGCGATTTTGTCTTATAACAACCGTTCGATTCTGGAGGGGTTGTCAAAAATCAAATTTTGGAGTAGAATTTTATCTCATACAGTGAAAGAGCTTTTTCGTAGCTTTTTATATAAGAAAAGCCGAAAACCCTTGAAAACAAAGGCTTTCGGCGTTGTTCACTGGCGTCCATAAGAGGATTTGAACCTCCGACCCCACGCTTAGGAGGCGTGTGCTCTATCCAGCTGAGCTATATGGACGTGTCTGATATATGATTATAGCCCGATCAAAGTCGAACTGCAATCCCTTATTTAGTTTTTTTTGAGGTGGCCGTTGTAACGCAACCTTAGGAGGCGACCGCTCTATCCAACTGAGCTACGGGGGCGTATACAGAAAATATTCACTTTTACAGGGCTCCAGGATTCGAACGATTCGATTTTTAGGAGGCGACCGCTCTATCCAACTGAGCTACGGGGGCTTATACAGAAAAGTTGTGGCATATCCCCTCCTCTGCTGCATATACTGAACAAGTATGCTGCAAAAGGAGGTTTCGCTATGATCTGGTTTAACACCACTCCCCTTCCCAATGATAGCAACGATCAGGGGGATGTGGATGCTTTGATTTTTTCCAACGAAGAATATTATGTCAGTGATCGCTAAGATCACTGATTTTTTATAGCAGATAAAAGAAATCCCGGCTGTTTATACAGCCGGGATTTTGGCGGAGTAGGAGGGATTCGAACCCTCGAGCCGCTCAACACGGCTACACGATTTCCAGTCGTGCTCGTTATGACCACTTCGATACTACTCCAGGTCATTTGACAAGTTTTTGTTTTATTTTCTTGCCGCTGTCTCAGTCAGCTCCTATATATTACACTTCTTTCCGAGAAAAGTCAAGCATTTTTTAAAAATTTTTTCGACTTCGCAGATTGTAATATTAAATGCGAAAGAACAACCACTATGTCAAATGACTAGGGCTTGCTCAATCGCATTTATTTTTTTCTGCAAAGGAGGCGACATTTAATGGCTAATTC
>NZ_JBQKJT010000018.1:0-48921 GCF_052117125.1 Candidatus Avoscillospira sp. LCP25S3_F1
CAAAATGGCGCAAAAACAGCAAAATATGACTGAATTTTGAGCATATCTTGCATGATTTGACACGATTGCTGCCCTTTATAAGCTGTAATGCTTCATTTAATCAGCGGCTCCTTAGTTTTTTTGTTCCGTATGCTTGTTTGCATGAAGCACAGGATATTGTAGAAGAATTGTTTTCAGAACAGTGATAAACATTCAAGAACTCTCTGCACTGATTTCTGAAAAGGTCGCAGAGTTTCTTCCAATTTAATATATCAGTTATCATAGAGCCAGACGCATAGACGCAGAGCCGATAACCAGTCAGCCATGAGCTGCGGTTATCGGCTCTTTTATAATTCATAGGGAGGTGCCCTTTGTTAGCTTTCATTTTTCATCCGCCTAACCTATCAAAAAAAGCTCCTCTTTCCGACGGGATCAATCCGGTGGCGGATGCGAAAATTGTCAGCTTTGAAGTGAATATGTAATTTCCTGCGCCTGTGTGCCATTGTGGTACACAGGCGCATTTTGTTTTGGCTGCTTTGGGACAAATTGTCCCGAAGTAGGTAAAGGCGGCCCGGGGTGTCGTTCTCCACCGCCCTCTGTTCAGATTGCCATTCACCCCCTAACTATCTGAACGGAGGAATTACAAATGACGACGATCAATCTGAAAGACTTTTATCCGTGGTACACCCACGACAAATACATAGAGGTTTCCGAGGAAGTGGCTGACGAGCTCCGGGCAAGCAGACTGTACGAGGCCGCCTATAATCTCATGGGCGGAAATGTACGACACGGCCAGTATGGAGGCCAAAAAAATGATCGTCAACTGCTTAATCAAGCGGGTGGATGTCTACCGCGACTACAAGTTGCACATTGATTTCAACATTGACTTTACGCAGTTCTGTGAAGGGCTGGACATTGTAACGATTGCCGCATAAAACAAAAAGCCCGCTCCCAAAAGGGAACAGGCATGAAAAAACCTGCTTCGCATGAAGCAGGTTATCTAAGAATACTCAGCACACCAAAGTTTGGTGGAGATAAGCGGGATCGAACCGCTGACCTCTTGAATGCCATTCAAGCGCTCTCCCAGCTGAGCTATACCCCCAAATAAAAGGGTGTGCTGAGTATTTCTTATTCAATTTTCGAGAGGGGTGTGTAACCGCTTCAACCGGGCTCCCAGCTGAGCTATACCCCCATATTTTGTTATGCACTCCTGAGTGCTTTGATATTATATCTCGTCCCTCACACTTTGTCAACCATTTTTGAAAAAATACCACAAGATTTTTTACGCTCTTGGAACCCGTCCGGCAAACACACAACATGCTCCAACACAATAGGATGGAATACATGGTACAACCAAGGGCAATATTTCCGTTATAAAAGGAGTTTTTCCATATGCTGTAACTCCCAGCTTTTGGTATCATTTAAATACATCGTCTCCCGGGAATGTCTGGAGGATCAAGGCGCAGACGGTTTATCTGCGGCCGTGGAAAGACGCTATATCCATGAATCTGCAAAATTATTTCCCATGAACCATTGGGGGAATATTAACGTTTTTCAAAATCAGACGATATAATAAATGAGTATACAAATTTGCATTTCTCGTCCGCAGCCGGTCCCACAGGACCCCGCGGACCGCAGCAAAGAGGTGATCGGCATTGTGTTTTCAGGACACCCTTTCGGCGCAGCATTCCCATGACGTCCCTTCCCCTGTTTCCGGACGGGCCCCTGAGCCGCCGCAGTCCCCTCCTTTTATAACCTTTTCCCCCGGGCAAGCCCTATGGAAGCTCTACCATCTCTGGCGGGGCGGCGACGATGAGGAACCGCTGCGCCTGAGCCTTGTGTCCGGCGAGGACCCATGCGGCGCCCTGCTGGGCGACAATCTGCCCCGGGAGCACCAACGGCTTCAGCTGCTGCTCAACGATGCGGCCCAGGCCCGGCTGGAAGCCCTGGCCGCGTCACCGGACGCTCTGAACGAACGAGCCCTGGTCTTTCTGACCCGGGATGAGCTGGCGGCGTGGCTGTTTTTGTTCCCCGCCGTGGGACAGGGCCGGGCGCTGACCAATGCCCGGCTGCAACAGGCGCTGTTGCGGCACAATATCACCACCGGCATCCAATGGGATACTCTGCGGCAGCTTCCCACGCTGCCCCAACGCCATTTCCGCATGGTGCCCATCGCTGCGGGCACGGCGCCCATCCCCGGCCGGGACGGCCGCATTGTAGACCATTTTCCCCGCTCCATCGGCGCGGAGGTCCAGGTGGATGTTCTGGCCCATGAGGATTATGAATCCCTGCATCTGGTGCGGGACATCGGAGAAAACGACGTGATCTGCGACATCTTCCCGGCCACCAAGGGCACGCCGGGCCTCACCGTCACCGGCCGGCCCCTGGACGCCCCCGACGGCCGGACCGTCACCGTGCCCCAGGGCCGCAACACCTGTCTGTCCGAAGACGGATTGCATCTGGTGGCCGCCTGCCGGGGCCATGTGGTGTTCTCCGGCCGCAGCTTTCAGGTGAAACCGGTTCTGGAGCTTCGGGAGCCTCCCGTCTCCCCCCAACAGGTGGTCAAATTTCTGGGCGATATCCACATCCACGGCGATCTGCCCGACGGCGCTTCCGTTTACGCCGTCGGCACCGTGCAGGTGGACGGCGCTGTGGGAGCCTGTACCATTGAGGCCGGTGAGAATATCATCCTGTCCAGCGGCGCCCAGGGCGTAAACCGGGCCATGCTGCGTGCCCAGCGGTCCGTGTATGCCAAGTACCTCGATCACTGCACCGTCTACGCCCGCGAAAGCATCCAGGCCGACTGTATCATCCGCTGTGAACTGTACAGCAACGACCTGGTGCGGGTCCGCACGGGGCTGGGCGCCATCATCGGCGGCACGGTCCGGGCCACCCGGGAAGTCTCCGCCACCATGGTAGGGTCCCAGGCCCACCGGCCCACCCATATTTTTCTGGGCGGCCAACCCTGCGAAGAGGCCGAGCGGGCACAGGTATTGCAGGAGATCGAGGACGCCGACCAAACCATTGCAGAACTGAGCCGCCGGACCGACGAGGAAGCCGTCCGGCAGCTGCCCAAGCTGAAGCTGCACCAGGGTGTGGCCAAGCTGAAGCTGGAAAAATTCGACCGGGAGCTGGAAGCCGCGGCCAAAGCGCTGGAGACAGAAGACTGCCGCCTGCTCTGCGACACCGCCTATCCCGGCACCGTCGTTACCATTCGCCACAGGGACGTACCTGTGGATCAGATCACCCAGCCCTGCGCCATCGGCGTGACCGACGGCCATGTGGGTTGGCTGTAAGTTTTAGAGAAGGGTTGCCAATGACTTCGCAACAGCTTAAGGAATTGCAGGAGATCATTCATCAGTGCATGCAGGACACCACCATTCGCTTCGCAGGCATCGATCTGCTGCGGGAGGAGACCGCCCTTTCCGACAACGTCTGCACCGTCCACACCACCCTGGAGGGCGGCTGCAACGCCACGTTGGTACTGTGCGCCGACACGGCGCTGCTGGTGCGTCTGGCCCGTATCATCATGCGTTCGGAACAGGTGACGGAACAGGATGTACAGGACGTGGCCCTTGAATATTTCAATGTCGTCTGCGGCCGCATCGCCGCAGGACTCTATCAGTCCGCCCGAATTTCGTCCCGGTTCCATGCCCCCCGGTTCCATACCGGCGCCTATATTCCTGAGACGCCGCAGTCCGGCAGCTGCGTACTGGGCTACAGCGGCGGCAGCAATGAGAAAGCCCAGCTCATGTTCCTGGGCCTTCTCACCCCCGAAG
This sequence comes from Candidatus Avoscillospira sp. LCP25S3_F1, assembly GCF_052117125.1. Taxonomy (NCBI): domain Bacteria; kingdom Bacillati; phylum Bacillota; class Clostridia; order Eubacteriales; family Oscillospiraceae; genus Candidatus Avoscillospira; species Candidatus Avoscillospira sp. LCP25S3_F1. The sequence goes on from NZ_JBQKJT010000018.1 coordinate 3,759, forward strand.
ACCAGGTCTGCCAGGCCTGACCGACCGACCCATTGAACCGGCGCGTCCGGTCTATGTGCCCGCAGACGTGCTGCAGACAGAATAAAGGAGCGATTAACAAATGTCGAAAAAAATCATGGTGGTGGATGATTCCAGAATCGCCCAGTTACAGTTACAACAGATTATTTCCAATACAGAATATGAAGTGGCAGCCTGCTGCCAGAGCGCCGAGGAGGCCCTGGCGGCCTATGACAAGGTCCGGCCCGATCTGGTGACCATGGACATCGTCATGCCCGGTATGGACGGCCTCGACGCGGCCCGGCTGCTGCTGGAGACCCACCCCGATGCCAAGATCCTGATGATCTCTTCCCTGGCCTACGACGACACCATCGACGAGGCCAAGCGCATCGGCGCCCTGGGCTTTGTCTATAAACCGTTTCAGGATACGCAGGTTCTGTCGGCTCTGGAGCAGGCCTTTGCTCCGGCAGCCATCTGACACGCTCCTCCCCTGCTTCCCCGCCAGCCCGGGACCCTTTGGCGTCTCAACTGGTGGGGCTTTTTTTCCCTTTGCATCGTGGCCATTTTATGATAAAATAAACGCAGTATTTCTCTTGGATATAGCGATTTAATGTAAGAAAGGAATTATTCCGATGGCACACAGCAAAAAACGCGACGCCTGGGGCTCCAAATGGGGGTTCATCCTGGCCTGTATCGGCTCCGCCGTGGGTATGGGTAACATCTGGCTGTTTCCGGCCCGGATTTCCGCCTATGGCGGGGCAACATTTCTAATTCCCTATCTGCTCTTTGTGGTCATCATCGGGTCCACCGGCGTCATCGGTGAAATGGCCTTCGGACGGGCCGCCCGCTCCGGCCCCATCGATGCCTTCGGCCTGGCCACACGGCAGCGCTTCGGCTCGGAAACGCCCGGCAAGCTCCTGGGACTGCTGCCGGTGCTGGGCTCCCTGGCCCTGGCCATCGGCTATTCTGTGGTGGTTGGCTGGATTTTCAAATATCTGTTCAGCGCCCTGATCGGCAGTTTCTCCGGTATGGCCGGCGTGGATGACTATGCCGCCTTTTTCAACGGCGCCGCCGCCTCCAACGGTCTGTGGCAGATGGTGGGACTGGCGTTGACCATGGTGATTCTGGCGCTGGGCGTAGGCCGCGGCATTGAAAAGGCCAATAAAATCATGATGCCACTGTTTTATGTGCTGTTCATCGGTCTGGCTGTCTACATTTTTACCCGCCCCGGTGCGGCAGCAGCCTACCGGTATATCTTTGTCCTGGACCCCAAGGGACTGGCCGATCCCCTGGTCTGGGTCTACGCATTGGGCCAGGCCTTTTTCTCTCTGTCGGTAGCCGGTAACGGAACACTGATCTACGGTTCCTATCTGAGCCGGGATGCCAACATCCCCAGCGATGCCAAGGCCGTAGCCTTCTTCGACACCTGTGCCGCCATGCTGGCCGCTCTGGTCATCATCCCGGCCATGGCCGTCACCGGCCGGAACCTCAGCGAGGGCGGCCCGGGCCTGCTGTTCATTTATCTGCCCAACGTCCTGCGGGAGATTCCCGGCGGCGCGGTGCTGCTGGCGCTGTTCTTTCTGGCCGTGGTCTTTGCGGCCATGACCTCTCTGATCAACCTGTTCGAATCGCCCATTGCCACCTTGCAGGAGCTGTTCCGCCTGGGGCGGCCCGCCGCTGTGGCGGTGGTGGGCGCTGGGGTGAGTTTGCTCATCGCCCCCATCGTCTCCCCCTGGATGGACGTCTGCTCCATCTATATCTGCCCCTTGGGCGCCCTGCTGGCCGGTGTCTGCTTCTTCTGGCTGTGCCGGAAAGAGTATGTACTGGAACAGGTGAATCTGGCTCGTTCCAAGCCCCTGGGCAGTTGGTTTTATCCCCTGGCAAAATACGGCTTCTGCGGCGTGACGCTGCTGGTGCTGATTTTGGGTATCGTCCTGGGCGGCATCGGCTGAGCGCCGTGTCCCCCCCCACAGATCAGAAAGAAGGTTATCGATCATTATGGAACTGGATCAACTCCACCAATTTGTGAACAGCACCTGTCTGGTATACAACGATGCCAGTGAAGCCCTCTTTCCCGGACAGATCGCACAGTACAGCAGCACCCTCCGTATCAACATCCTATACGATCCCGACACCTGCTGTCCCTACTGGACGCTGAAGCCGGCCAGTAAAATTTATCTTCGGCTTCAGGACAGTCAGGATTCCAAACAATTCATTATGATTCACGGTATGGTGATCAATGCCTCAGCCGATCATTTTTTCATGCTGCCTCAGTCCATTACCTACAAATCCAACGAACGCGAATACTTCCGAGAGCCCATCCAGCTACAAACCGTCATTATCTCCCACAACGGCCAGCCGGTCCAACACGACTGCACGTTGGTGGATATCAGCGCCGGCGGCCTGTGTCTGCACACGCCGATGGACTATCAGGTGGGCGACTCCATCCAGATCACGGAACAACAGCTCTATCCCGACGGTCCCACCCATGATCTGGACTGCGTTGTGGTGCGAAAAATTCCGCGCCGCAACGCAATGCAGCAAAACGTTTATGGCTGCCGCTTCCTCCATCCGGACGACAGCAACCAGCAGCGGCTGCTCAGCGATATCTTCGCGCTGCAGTGTTCCAAAATCCGCACCGATTGAATGCAGTGGCCGCCATGTTCCCATGTCGATTTCTTGACGCAACTGGCAAAACGGCAGTTTTAACAAGTAGACGCGCCGGAGGCAAAAGCCTCCGGCGCGTCTACTTGCCATATGGTCCAACTGGGATTGCCCTTACAAAATGCGGCCGTCGGTGGAAATGGTGACCACATGGCAGGCCACGGCCTTGCCGCTGCGCTCCAGCGCCGTGCGGACCGCCCGTTCCAGGCCGCCGCAGCAGGGTACCTCCATACGGGCCACGGTGACAGTGCGGATGTCATTGGATTGGAAGATGGCTTCCAATTTCTCCTCGTACTGCACCGCGTCCAGCTTGGGACAGCCCACCAGGACGATTTTCCCTTTCAGGAGCTTCTCATGGAAGGCCCCGTAGGCAAAGGCCGTGCAATCGGCGGCCACCAGCAGGTCGCATCCGTCAAAATACGGTGCGTGGATGGGAGCCAGCTGAATCTGCACCGGCCACTGACGCAGCCGGGAAGGCTGCTCCCCCGCCGGGGCCGGAGCCTCGTCCCGCTGGAAGGCCATGGCCCGGCTGCCGGGACATCCGCCCCCATGGCGCTGCTGCTTCCGGGCCTTTTCGGCCAGAACCGCCGCCTCGTCATAGGCCGGGGCCTCCCGCTCCTCAAAGGTGATGGCCCCGGTGGGGCAGGCGGGCAGGCAGTCGCCCAGGCCGTCGCAGTAGTGTTCCCGGGTCAGCCGGGCCTTGCCGTCCACCAATTCAATGGCCCCTTCGTGACACGCGGTCACGCAGGCCCCGCAGCCATTGCAGGCCGTCGTATCAATGTGTATAATTTTACGGATCATTTGCCGTTGCCTCCTTGACTTTATAGGAGAATTGTATCATAATATGGTTGCACGTTCTGTTGTATTTCCAACGGTAAGGAGCGATGGATTTGGAACCGCGAATTTTGGCCGCCTCCCCCCTGTTTGCCGGCGTGGACCCGGAGGACATCGGCAAAATGCTTACTTGTCTGTCCATCCACCAGCGTACCTACGAGCGGGAGGCCTATATCTGTACCGCCGAGGAACCGCCCCGGGAATTGGGCGTGGTGCTTCGGGGCAGCGTCAATCTGATTAAGGAAGACTATTGGGGCAACCGTGCCATCATCACCAAAATCGGCGTCGGAGGTATCTTTGGGGAAGCCTGTTCCTGCATCGATGTCCCCTCCATGCCCGTCAGCGTGGTGGCAGCGGAACGGAGCGAAATTCTGTTCCTCAACTACCGGAAGGTCACCACCACCTGTCCCAATGCCTGCCCGTTCCACGCGGCGCTGATCCAGAATATGCTGTCCCTCATCGCCCGGAAAAACCTGATGCTCACCAATAAAATCTCCCATCTGGTCAAGCGGACTACCAGAGAAAAGCTCCTGTCCTACTTTTCCGAGCAGGCAGCCCAGAGCGGCGGCAGCAGCTTCACCATCCCCTACAACCGCCAGGAACTGGCCGACTATCTCAGCGTGGACCGCAGCGCCATGTCTACGGAGCTGGGCAAGCTGCGCAAGGAGGGATTGCTGGAATTCCACAAAAACCGGTTTACATTATTATAAAAAAAGCTAAAATTTTTTCCAATTTGTTAGAAATCCAACAGACAATTTTAGGAATCAATGTTATTATATTATAGAAATCATCAAGGAGGCAATCTGACCCATGTATTGTGTGAAGAAATTACAGGAAGATCTCTACTGGGTAGGTGCCAGCGACCGCCGTCTGGCCCTGTTTGAAAATATTTACCCCATCTCCCGCGGCGTGTCCTACAACGCCTACGTGGTGCTGGACGAGAAGACCGTTCTGATGGATACCGTGGACCACTCCGTCAGCACCCAGTTCTTTGAGAACCTGGAGCATGTGCTGAATGGCCGGCCCCTGGACTATCTGGTGGTCAACCACATGGAGCCCGACCACTGTGCCACCGTCGAGGAAGTCGTCCGCCGTTATCCCGGCGTCACCGTCGTGGGCAACGCCAAGACCATTCCCATGCTGCGTAACTTCTTCACCTTTGACGTGGATTCCCGTTCCCTGGAAGTCAAGGAATTCGACACCCTCTGCACCGGTAAGCATACCTTTACGTTTGTCATGGCGACCATGGTCCACTGGCCCGAGGCCATGGTGACCTATGATGTCACCACCAAGACGTTGTTCTCCGCCGATGCCTTCGGCACCTTCGGCGCCCTCAACGGCAACATCTTCGCCGACGAAGTCAACTTTGAGACCGAGTGGCTGGACGATATGCGCCGCTACTTCACCAACATTGTCGGCAAGTACGGCACCCAGGTCCAGGCGCTGCTGAAGAAGGCTGCCACCATCGAGATCGAGATGATCTGCCCCCTGCACGGTCCCGTGTGGCGCAAGAACATCGGCTGGTTCATCGACAAGTACCAGCATTGGAGCCGTTACCAGCCTGAGGAAAACGCCGTCATGATCGCCTACGGCTCCGTGTACGGCAACACCGAGAACGCCGCCACCATCCTGGCCAATGAGCTGGCCGACCGCGGCATCCGCAACGTTGTCATGTACGACGTCTCCGTGACTCATCCCTCCGTCATCGTGGCCGAGGCCTTCCGTTGCAGCCATCTGGTCTTCGCCTCCACCACCTACAACGCCAATATCTTCGCCAACATGGAGACGGTCCTCACCGATTTGCAGCACCATAACCTGCAAAACCGCGTGGTGGGCATCATCCAGAACGGTTCCTGGGCTCCCACCTCTGGCCAGCTCATGCGCGAGTGCATCTCCTCCATGAAGAACATGACCATTCTGGACGCCCAGGTAAATATCCTGTCCTCTGTCAAGGACGCCCAGCGGCAGCAGCTGGAGGCCCTGGCCGACGCCATCGCCGACTCCATGCCCAAGCCCGTGGTCATCGACCACTCCCAGCAGATCGAGCCCAACGCCATGTTTAAGCTGAGCTACGGCCTCTTCGTGCTGACCACCAAGGACGGCGACAAGGACAACGGCTGCATCATCAACACTGTCACCCAGCTGACCGATGTGAAGAAGCGCGTCACCATCGCTGTCAACAAGGCCAACCTGAGCCACGATACCATCCTCAAGACCGGCGTGTTCAACGTGTCCGTCCTGACCCAGGAGGCTCCCTTTGCCCTGTTCCAGCGCTTCGGCTTCCACAGTGGCCGCGATACCGACAAGTTCGAGGGCTTCGCCTGCACCGAGCGCAGCGAAAACGGTCTGGTGTACCTGAACAAGTACGCCAACTCCTTCCTGTCCTGCAAGGTCACCGAGACCTATGACTATGACACCCACACTCTGTTTGTGGCCGACGTGACCGAGGCCCGCGTGCTGAACAACGAGCCCTCCATCACCTACGCCTACTACTTCGACAACACCAAGCCCAAGCCCCAGCCCGCCGACCCCGAGCAGAAGGGTTACGTCTGCAAGATCTGCGGCTATTTCTACGAGGGCGAGGACATCCCGGCCGACTTTATCTGCCCCCTGTGCAAGCACGGCGTGGCTGATTTTGAGAAAATCGGTTAAACTATTTACATAATTCAAATTTTTAGGAGGAATTTCCCATGGCTAAGTATGTTTGCGACGTTTGCGGTTATGTTTACGACGAGGCTGTCGGCGATCCCGATAACGGCATCGCCCCCGGCACCGCCTGGGCCGACCTGCCCGAGGACTTTGAGTGCCCTCTGTGCGGCGTAGGCAAGGACCAGTTCTCTGAGGAAGCCTGATCTCTGCCACAAGCGAACCGCCCTGTGCCATTTGGCACAGGGCGGTTATTATTTCCAATTCTGATAGATTTGCTCGATGGCTTCCATGGCGGCCACACTCAGCTCCTCTGTCACTACAGGACTGGTGAGATGGTTTTTCGTCAGACAGTCCTGCACGTGGCGCACCTCGTAAACTAATTCATGGTCACAGGGAAATTCCAGCGTCTCCGGTTCCCTGCCGTCGGCATGGATGGTCAAAGTGCGGGCTTTCCAGTAGAGTGGCAGGTCCATATACCCCCGTTCCCCATAGAACCGCGCCCCATCCTGGAGCATGGCTTTTGTACTGTTGGCCGCCGTGAACAGGACGCCGTTATTCATACGGCCCGCCAACATATACTGGCATTCGCCGCCCTCCGGCGATGGGGTCCAGACGCCGCTGCACGTCTCCAGGGGACCAAAGAGCCACAGCAGCAGTTCCAGCACATAGATGCCGCTGGACAGCAGCGTTCCGCCGCCGTCGGCCCGGCGGAACATCCAGCCGTTATAATCGGGGGAAAAGGAGTGGCGGAACTCCGCCAGATGAATTTTTCCCACGTCGCCCCGCTCCACCCGCTCTTTCAGCGCCAGGACAGCGGGCAGAAACAGCATTTTCTGAGCCTCCATCAGGAAGATGCCCCGCTGCCGGGCCAGAGCAAACAGTTCCCGCGTCTGCCGGGATGAGGTGGTACAGGGCTTTTCACACAGGACATGCTTCCCGGCCAGCAGCGCCGCCTTGGCCCATTGGTAATGTTGGCCGTTGACGGTGGACAGATACACCACGTCCACATTAGGGTCCCCCAACAGCTGGTCATGGCTGCCGTAGGCCCTGGGGATGTTCCAGCCCGCCGCCTTTTCTCTTGCCTTTTCCAGGGACCGGGAGGACAGCGCCACCACTTCCCCGCCGCCCGCTGCCCGGACGGCAGCCGCGAACCGGGGCGCAATGGACGAGGTACTGAGGAGACCGTATCGAATGGGTTTCACAGAAAAACCTCCTTCTGCCAAAAAATCCGGGCTTTCGCCCGGATTTTTATAAATGTACTTATTTGCCCATGAGCTTTTCCAGCGCGGCCATACGGACGCAGATGCAGAACACCTCCATGGCGGCCTCCAGCTCGGCCACTGGGGGCAGAGACGGGGCAATGCGGATGTTGGAGTCCTGAGGGTCCTTGCCATAGGGATACGTGGCGCCGGCGCCGGTCATGACCACGCCCGCCTCCTTGCACAGGGCCAGCGCCCGCTTGGCGGTGCCGGGCATGGCGTCATAGCTGACGAAGTATCCGCCTTTGGGACGGCACCAGCTGCCGATGCCCAGGGGCGCGATCTCCCGATCCAGCATATCCACCACGGCGTCGAACTTGGGCTTCATGATGGCGGCGTGCTTCTTCATGAGCTCCAGAGTGTGGGCCTTGTCCTTGAGATAGCGGACGTGGCGCAGCTGGTTGACCTTGTCATAGCTGATGACCTGGACCGTCAGCAGCTTCTGCATATAGGCCATGTTGGCCTCGGAGGTGGCGAAGACCGCCACGCCAGCGCCGGGCAGCGTCACCTTGGAGGTGGAGGCGAACTCGTAGACCATGTCGGGGTTACCGGCCTCGCGGCACACGGTGAGAATGTCCCGGAAAGGCACAAAGTCGCCGTCAAACTCGTGGATGCAGTAGGCATTATCCCACATGATGGTGAAGTCGGGGGCGGCGGGCTTCAGAGCGGCCAGACGGTCAATGACAGCGTCGGAATAGGTGATGCCCTGGGGGTTGGAATACTTGGGCACACACCAGATACCCTTAACCGCCGGGTCCTTGACGGCTTCTTCCACGGCGTCCATATCGGGGCCTTCCTCGGTCATGGGAATGGTGATCAGCTCCATGCCAAAGGACTCGGCGACCTTGAAGTGGCGGTCATAGCCGGGGGACGGGCACAGGAACTTGACCACATCCTCCTTGCACCAGGGGCGCTGGCTGTGGAGCAGGCCGTGGGTGAACGCCTTGGAAATCACGTCGTACATGAGGTTCAGGCTGGCGTTGCCGCCGGCAAAGACCTCGGAAGGCTTGCAGCCCAGAATCTCCGCGAAGAGGGCGCGGCAGGCAGGCACACCGGCCAGCTCGCCGTAGTTGCGGACATCCATACCGTCTGCCACGCAATCGTCCGGCGTGGAGAGCACGGTCAGAATGTCGCTGACCAGGTCCAGCTGCGCCTTGCCGGGCTTGCCACGGGACATATCCAGCTTGAGGTTTTTGGCCTTGGCCGCCTGGAAGGCAGCGGTAACAACGTCATATTCCTGTTGCAGCTGGGCTGCGGTCAGAGTTGCGTATGCAGTCATGGTATGACCCCTTTCAATCTTTTTGTACTTATATATGTATTCTACTGTCCGTATGGAATAAAGTCAAACGGCATTTTACTTTACTTTTTGCAGGATTTGCGGTATTTTCTTGTATAGAATATAACACAGTCCATCGTTGAAGCACAAGAAAAGACAATTGTCTACTATATGTGGACTGGTAAAAAAGGAGGCATTGGACATGCTGGGAGACTGTCACATCCACCTGGCATTGGACGGATACGACTACAAGGCGGCCTTGGGCCGCCATCGGGAGACTGTGGACGACACCCCCATCCATGCGGCTCTGGACCGATATCGGGAATTGGGCATCACCTTTCTGCGGGACGGCGGCGACAAATTCGGCGTCAGCCGCCGGGCAAAGGCGCTGGCTCCCCAATACGGCATCGACTACCGCAGCCCCATCTTCCCCATCCATCGAAGGGGCCGTTACGGCAGTTTCATCGGCCGGGGCTACGACGATCTCCACGAATACCGGCAGCTGGTGGCCGAGGCCAAGGCCCAGGGGGCCGATTTCATCAAACTGATGCTGTCGGGCATTATGGATTTTTCCCACTTCGGCGTCATTTCCGACGAGCCCTTGCCGCCGTCGGAGGTCCACGATCTAGTGGCCATCGCCCATGACGCAGGCTTTCCCGTCATGGCCCACGTCAACGGTGCGGACCGCATGGCGGCGGCACTGGATGCGGGCATTGACTCCCTGGAGCACGGCGGCTATGCCAACGACGAGGTTTTGCACCAACTGGCCGAATCCAAAACCGTTTGGGTGCCTACGCTGGTGACCATCGCCAATCTCCGGGGGGCCGGACGGTTCCCAGAGGAGGATGTACAGCGGCTGACACGGCTCCATATGAACAACATCGCCGCCGCTCACCGGTATGGGGCGATCATTGCCCTGGGCAGCGACGCCGGGGCCTGGCGGGTCCCCCACGGCAGCGGCACCGCCGATGAGCTGGCCCTGCTGACGGAGGTTCTGGGACCGGAGGCCACAGAGATTTTACAAATTGGTGAAAAATTTCTCCAAGAGCGCTTTTCCTTTTGTTGAGGATGCATTATAATAGAGGTGCAGGAAAGGAGGAAACTCTATGAAACTGACCTTTTACGGTGCGGCGAGAGCCGTCACCGGCAGCTGCCACTGCATCACCTGCAATGGCCGCAAAATTCTCATTGACTGCGGATTGCAGCAGGGAAAAGACGAATGGGATAACAGCAACAGCGAGTTGGAATTTGTACCGAGTCTCATTGACGATGTCATTGTCACCCATGCCCACATCGACCATACGGGCCGCCTGCCCCTGCTGGTGAAGCAGGGCTTCCGGGGCCGGATCTTCTGCACCCGGGTCACGGGGGAACTGCTGGACATCATGCTCCGCGATTCGGCCCACATTCAGGAAAGCGACGCCAACTGGAAAAACCAGAAAGGCCGCCGGTCCGGCGCGGCTCCGGTGGAGCCTCTGTATACCCTTCAGGACGTCATGGAGACGCTGGAACTGATTGTCCCCTGTGAATACGGCCGGGAGGTCCGCATTGACGATCAAATCCACGCCCGGTTCACCGATGCGGGCCATCTGCTGGGCTCCGCCGCCATCGAACTGTGGCTGACAGAAAACGGTTCCTCCCGCAAGATTGTCTTCACCGGCGACCTGGGCAACACCGATCAGCCCATCATCCGGGACCCCCAGCCCATTTACGACGCGGACTATCTCGTGACAGAAAGTACGTATGGCAACCGGGAGCACGAGGACCGGGAGGACTACACGGCCCGACTGGCCCAGATCATCGACGACACCCTGGGCAACGGCGGCAATGTGGTGATTCCCTCCTTTGCCGTGGGCCGCACTCAGGAACTGCTCTATAAAATCCGGGAGATGAAGGAGCAGAACATGGTCAAAAGCGTCCCCCACTTTGAAGTGGTAGTGGACAGCCCCCTGGCCAATGAAGCCACCCGCATTTATTCCGGCGACCTGCGGGGCTATCTGGACGAGGAAGCACTGGCCACCATCCGGGAACGGGACCTGTTCACCTTCCCCGGCCTGCGGCTGATTCCCGGCGTGGAGGAGTCCCGGGCCTTGAACACGGACCCCACGCCCCGGGTCATCATCTCCGCCGCCGGCATGTGCGACGCGGGCCGTGTGCGGCACCATCTGAAACACAACCTCTGGCGGCGGGAGTGCGCAGTGGTCTTTGTGGGCTACCAGGCCGAGGGGACTCTGGGACGGTCCCTGCTGGACGGCGTCAAGCGCGTCAAGCTCTTTGGCGAGGAAATTGAGGTCAACGCCAATATCTATGTGCTTCACGGCCTGTCCTCCCACGCCGACCGCTCTCACCTGCTGGCCTGGGCGCAGAACTTCGACCCGGCCCCCCGTCACACCTTTGTGGTCCACGGCCAGGACGAGGTGACGGAGGAATACGCCCAGCTGCTGACCGATCACCACATTCCGGCCCATGCACCTCTGCCCGGCGAGGTTTATGACCTGCTGGAGAATCGGGTGGTGGAAGCCGGTACGGCCCGGGTCCGTCCCACGGCTGCGGCCAAGGCCAAGCCGGTGCAGCCCGCTTCCCCGGCCTATCGCCGTCTGGAACAGATGGCAAAGGAACTGCTGCTGGCGGTGGAACACAACCGGGGCGGCTCCAACAAGGATTTGGGCAAGTTTGCCGATCAGATCAAATCCCTCATCGACAAGTGGGACAGATAAGCCGTCTCAGATTCTGGTATCAAATGTGCAAAAAGTATCGGGAATCGTCTTTCCGGCGATTCCCGATACTTTTTGCTATGCAATGGAAGAGAGCGCCGCATCATTGCCGGCTGCTTACCTTTTGACGTCAAAAATCCCTATGATCTTGTTGCAGTGCTCGCAATAATACGCATTTGGTATTCTTGTCTGACCAAAAACCATATCACTTACGGTACTGTGTCCGATGGACTTTCCGCCTTCATAGATCAATTTGCGCAGTCCCTTTTTTTGAAACTCCCGGCACGGCACCCACACGACTGTAATGCCATTTGCCACAATGCCTCCTTGCTGCATCTCTGCGCCACATAACATACATTTCATAGCAACGATCCCCGTCCCTTGCTCCACAGCAACAATATAATAAAGCACCGCTTTATTTCGTCATTATATCAGCTTGCATCCCGCCTGTAAAGGCATTCCATTGCAGAAGAACCCCCCACCATTTCCCAGAGAGAAACAGTGGGGGGCAGTATCTCTTAGAATACCGGGACCACAGCGCCGCCGTAGGTCTCCTCGATGAAAGCCCGAGTCTCGTCGGAGGTCAGGCACTCAATCAGAGCCTTGACGGCCTCATTGTCCTCGTTGCCCTCCTTGACCACCAGCACATTGGCATAGGTCTGCGCGCCCTCGGAGTCGGCGCCCTCAGAGGCCAGAGCGTCGGTGGCAGGGTTCAGACCGGCGGCCATTGCAAAGTTGGAGTTAATGACGTTAAGGTCAAACTCTTCCACGGTATTGGGCAGCATAGCGGCCTCCAGTTCGGTGAACTCCAGGTTCTTGGGATTGGAAGTGATGTCCTTGGGGGTGGCATTCAGACCCGCCTCCGGGTCAATCTCAATGAGGCCCTGGGCGGCCAGCAGCTGTAAGGCGCGGGCCTCGTTGGTCACGTCGTTGGGCACAGCCACGGTGCCGCCGTCGGGCACTTCCTCAATGGAAGCGGACTTGCCGGGATAGATGCCCATGGGCTCATAGTGAATCTTGGCCACGCTGACCAGATGGGTACCGTTGTCGGTGTTGAACTGGTCCAGGTAGGGGGTGTGCTGGAAGAAGTTGGCGTCTTCTTCCCCGTCCTCCACGGCGGTATTGGGGATGATGTAGTCGCTGTACTCGGTAACCTCCAGCTTGTAGCCTTTCTCGGCCATCATATCGACACACGCATTGAGAATCTCGGCATGGGGTACCGGCGTGGCAGCCACTTTGATGGTCTGCAATTCTGTGGTCTCCGTAGTGTCCGTGGCGCCGGTTTCTCCGGTGGCGGCAGGCGGGTTGGTCGTCTCGGACTCCTTGGCGCCGCAGGCGCCCAGAGTTGCCACCAGGCCAAAGGCCAGCAGTGTTGCGATGAATTTTTTCATTTTCAGTTTCCTCCTTGCAGCTTAGCGAAGTCTCTTATCCAGCTTTGTAGAAAGCCAGCTGAACAACGATTGAATGATCTGCACCATGACAATAATCAGGATTACGGTGGCTGCCAACATCTCCGGCACTCTGCGGACATAGCCGTAGCGGACAGCCAGATCGCCCAGTCCCCCCGCGCCAACCGTACCGGCAATGGTTGTATAAGCGATGATGGTGACGATGGACACCGCCGCGCCCAGAATCAGGGACGGCCGGGCCTCGGGCAAGTAGACCTTCCGGACGATCTGCCATGTGGAAGCGCCCATGGACTGGGCCGCCTCCACCACACCGCCGTCCACTTCCGACAGGGACGACTCCACCATCCGGGCGATGAATGGGGCGGCGGAAATCACCAGGGGCGGAATCGCGCCGCGCACGCCGATTTTGGTACCCACCAGAAACTTTGTGAAGTCCAGCAGCAGAATCATCAAAATGATAAAGGGGATGGACCGGCCGATGTTGATAATCCAGCCCACAACGCGGTTGAGCCAGGGATGCTCCCAGATGCCGCCGGGGCGGGTGACGATCAGCAGCACACCCAGGGGCAAGCCAATGATATAGGCGAAGATGGTGGACGCCACCACCATAATGGACGTGTCCCGAAGACCTTCCAGAATCAGTCCGCCGTATTCACTCCAAAATTCAGCCATGGTCCGGCACCTCCTCCATCGTCACGTTGGGTTGGGATTGGATATAGTTGACCGCTTTTGCAGCCTCTGTGGGGTCCTGGGGCAGGCCCAGCAGCATCGTGCCGAAGGCCTTGCCTTCGATGTTGCGGGTATCCGCGCCGAGGATGTTGACTTTCACACCGCAGTCGATGGCCAGGGACGCAATGAGCGGTTCATACGAGGAGCCGCCGTTGAAGGCAATGCGGATGACCCGGGATTCCCGCAAAGCCTCCAGCTTGACGCCGCCGGGGTACACCAGCTGGCGGCCGATTTCCGACTGGGGATTGGCGAAAATCTCCGCCACTTCGCCCTGCTCGGCCACCACACCGCCGCTGAGGATGGCTACCCGGTGGCAAATGCGCTCCACCACCTTCATCTCATGGGTGATGATGACTACTGTGACGCCCAGTTTCTGGTTCAGGTCCTTGAGCAGCTCCAGAATGGACAGGGTCGTGGTGGGGTCCAACGCCGACGTGGCCTCGTCGCACAGCAGCACCTTGGGGTCCGTGGCCAAGGCTCTCGCAATGGCAATGCGCTGCTTCTGGCCGCCGGACATCTGGGCCGGGTAGGCATTCTCCCGGTCGCCCAGGCCCACGACTTCCAGCAGCTCCCGGGCCTTTTTCCGGGCCTGGGCCTTGGGCACGCCCGTCAGCTCCAGGGGAAAACAGATATTGTCCAGGGCCGTCCGCTGCATCAGCAGATTGAAGCCCTGAAAGATCATGCCGATGGACTGGCGGGCTTTGCGCAGCTGCCGGTCGCTGAGCTGGGTCAGTTCCTGGCCATCCACCACCACACTGCCGGCGGTGGGCCGCTCCAGCAGATTCATACAGCGCACCAGCGTACTTTTACCGGCGCCGGACAGGCCGATGATGCCGAAAATCTCCCCTTTTTCAATATTCAGGGAGATGTGCTCCAGGGCGTGGACTGCGCCCGCCCCCTGGCCGAAGGTCTTGGTCAGGTCGCGAATCTGAATGATCGGTTCTGCCATGGGCCATAGGCTCCTTTCGTTGAAAAAATGTCATAAGGGTACAAAAAAACGCCCTTGATCTTCGATCAAGGACGACAGAAAAACTCCACCGTGGTACCACCTTGGTTCACCGCTGCCTCACGGAAACGGCCTTACAGCGTACTGACATACGCCTGCGCGATGACGGGCGCTCCCGTCGCAGCCTGTACCCGCAGGTAGTCGGTGCGCGGCTCCGGAACCATGTTCAGCACAGCGTGCCGTGCCCCCTCTCACCTGCCGGGGCTCTCTTGGACGGTCGGTTTGGCTTACTCTTTCCTTCATTGCCTTTCAAGCTATGGAATTAGTAGTCATAGTATACGATACGGACCGGACGCCGTCAACGGTTATTTTCCACGAAAGCCACAATTTTTTCAGAAAACCTTCGGCCACTCCGCACAAAACGCCCCCGGATTTCCGCCATTGACAACGGCAGACCCATGGTTTACAATAGGGAAAATCCTTCAATACTAAAATGCGATAAAGCATTCCACGACGGGTCCCGACGGCTTCGGCTTGACCTGGCCTGTAAAAAGGACTAAAATAGGAGAAGTATTGAAGATACAGACAGAATAAACCGGCGCCCCCCTGGGTCCCGGCGGAAAGGAAGACACCATGAGCAACATCAAAATTACCAGAACGACGACTCCCAAGGCAAAGCCTGATCAGAACCATCTGGGCTTTGGCAAACACTTTACCGATCACATGCTGCGCATTGACTACACCGCCGGTATCGGCTGGCACGACGCCCGCATTGAGCCCTTCGGCAATCTGGAACTTCATCCGGCCGCCGTGGTGCTCCACTACGGCACCGAGATTTTTGAGGGCCTCAAGGCCTATCGCCGTCCCGACGGCACGGTGCAGTTGTTCCGCCCCATGGAAAACATCCGCCGCATGAATAATTCCGCCCGCCGTATGTGCCTGCCCACCATCGATGAGGAGCTGGCCCTGGAAGCCCTGCGGCTCTTTGTGGAGCTGGAGCAGGATTGGGTACCCTCCGCTCCCGGTACCTCCCTGTATCTGCGGCCCTTTATGATTGCTACCGAGGCTGCCCTGGGCGTCCACACCAGCAAGGAAGCCGCCTTTATCCTCATTGCCTCCCCCGTCGGCAGCTACTTCCCCA
Source organism: Candidatus Avoscillospira sp. LCP25S3_F1 (assembly GCF_052117125.1). NCBI lineage: Bacteria > Bacillati > Bacillota > Clostridia > Eubacteriales > Oscillospiraceae > Candidatus Avoscillospira > Candidatus Avoscillospira sp. LCP25S3_F1. Next base: position 19,377 of record NZ_JBQKJT010000018.1, read on the forward strand.
ATGGCCTGGAACCTGTTAAGATTATGATTGAGGATGAAGATGTACGCGCAGTCCGCGGCGGCACCGGTGAGGCCAAGTGCGGCGGCAACTACGCTGCTTCCACCCGCGCCGGTGACCGTGCAGAGGCCAAGGGCTATTCCCAGGTCCTGTGGCTCGATGGCGTGGAGCGGAAGTACATCGAAGAAGTGGGCGCCATGAACGTCATGTTCAAGATTGGCGATGAAATCGTAACGCCCAAGCTCACCGGCTCCATCCTGCCGGGCATCACCCGCAAGAGCACCATTGAACTGCTGGCCAGCCAGGGCATCACCGTGTCCGAGCGGCTGCTGAGCGTGGACGAGCTCATCGGCGCGGCCAAGGACGGCACCCTGGACGAGGCCTGGGGCATCGGTACCGCCGCTATCATCTCCCCCATTGGCGTTCTGGCCTACAAGGGCGAGGAATACACCGTTCACAACGGCGAAATCGGCCCCTTTGCCCAGAAGCTGTATGACGATCTCTCCGGCATTCAGTGGGGTACCACCGAAGACCCCTTCGGCTGGACCTTCCCCATCGACCAGCAGTAATGTTCCATAGCAATCGCGCCGCGCTGTTTCAAGACAGCGCGGCGTTTTGCTGTATTGGTTTATCTGGCCCGCAGTTCCCAGAACGCCACGGACCCGGCGGCGGCCACGTTGAGGGAATCCACGCCGTGCTGCATGGGGATACAGGCCGTATAATCGCAGGCGGCAATGGTATCATGGGCCAGGCCGTCGCCCTCGGTACCCAGAACAATCGCCAGCTTGTCCTGCGCTTTCAACACCGGATCATCGATGGACAACGCCCGGTCATCCAACGCCATAGCCACCGTGGAAAAACCCAACTTGTGGAGCCGGGACAAGCCCGGCTCCGGCCAGCCCTCCTCCAATCGGGTCCAGGGAATCTGAAACACGGTACCCATACTGACCCGGACGGCCCGGCGGTTCAGGGGGTCGCAGCAGGTGGGGCTTAACAGCACCCCGTCCATGCCCAGAGCCGCCGCCGCCCGGAACAGCGCACCTACGTTGGTAGTGTCCACAATGCCCTCCAGCACGGCCAGCCGCCGGGCTCCGTTGCAGACGTCCTCCACAGTGGGCAGCGGCTTTCTCCCCATGGCGCATAGGACGCCCCGGGTCAGCGTATAGCCCGTCAGCGAGGCCAGGACCTCCCGCGCCCCAGTATAGACCGGGATATCGCCGCATCGGTCAATGATGGCCCGTCCCTGGCCCTCCAGATGCCGGCGCTCCATGAGCAGCGCTTTCGGCTCGTAGCCTGCGTCCAGAGCCGTTCCGATGACCTTGGGACTTTCCGCAATCAACAGTCCTTTATCCGGCTCCAGCCGGTTCCGCAGCTGGGCTTCCGTCAGCCGCGTGAACACCTCCAGCTCCGGGGCATTCAGGTCGGTCACTTCCATAATCTGCGCCATACGTTCCATTCCTTCCGTGGGTTTCTTTCCTTGACTATAACAAAGCGGGAGACGTCTGTCAATGCGCCTTGCCATTGTCTTGTCTGTGGTATATACTAGAGAAAAACAGGAGGGATATTCCATGCACGTATTACTGGTCATCGATATGCAGAAAGATTTCATCGACGGCGCTCTGGGCACGCCGGAGGCCGTGGCCATAGTGCCCCGCGTTGTGGAAAAGATGCGGCAATTTGACGGCAGAATTCTCTGCACCCGTGACACCCACGGCCCCGACTATCCGGACAGCCTGGAGGGCCGTCATCTGCCGGTGCCCCACTGCATCCGAGGGACCGACGGCTGGCAGCTGCACCCGGAGGTGGCCGCCGCCTGCACGGAACCGCCCATCGACAAGCCAACCTTCGGCAGCACCGCCCTGGGCCAGCTGCTACAGGACTACCATCGGGATCTGCTGGCCCAGGGCCGGGAGGGCGTCACCGCCGTGACTCTGGTGGGCCTCTGCACCGACATCTGCGTGATCTCCAACGCCCTGCTGCTCAAGGCGTTTCTGCCGGAGGTCCCCATTGCCGTGGACAGCCGCTGCTGTGCCGGCGTCACACCAGAGAGTCATGAAAATGCCCTAAACGCCATGCAGTGCTGTCAGATTGAGATTCTCTGAGGGCAGAGCATGCCAGCCAGGACGAACACATGATGGACGGAACATACAAAAACGGAGCGCCGGGGCGCTCCGTTTTTGCCCCCTGTACGGGGATGTATCTTGGGGAGTGAGTGAAGCAGAGGTTACTCGACCACAACCACGCGGACCTTGCCGCCCTCGTTGGCGTTGCGGTCATAGTAGACGGTCAAGCGCTCGGCAAAGGCTCTGGCCGTCTCCAGGTCGTTCAACCACTGGCCGGTGGTGCTGTTGTAGCACTGGACCTTGTCGGAAACCCGCAGTTCCTGATCGCCCAGGGTCACATACGTCTTACCGTCGCGTTCGGTGAAGGCGCTGCGGTGTACATTGGCTTTTGTCTTCAGGGGAACCGTAGCCATGGCGCTGGCGCCATCGCCGCTGAACGCGACGCCGCCCCAGCCGGTGCCCGGCACGCTGACCGCGCCTACAGCCGTCTTGGTGCCCTCTCCGTTGGTCAGGATCACCTTTACGCCCACGGTAACGCCATCCTGATCGCCATAGCTGACCTTGCCGTAAGTATAGCCGTCGCCGGTCACATCGTTGAGCACCAGCACGTCAATCCGACCGCTGGCATTGCGGTAGGCATAGGTAATCTTATGATTGGGAACGGTGGTTACCGCCAGATCGTCCAGGGAGACCTCCACCAGCTGGCCGCCGCCGGCCTGGTCGTAAATCCGACAGCTGGTGCTCAGGGACAGGGTGCCCACTTTGCCGGACGCCACATCCAGAGACCCGCTGACATTGGAGCTGGTCACCGGGGAGACATAGACGCTGTACAGGTCCTTGGAGCTGACGGTCACCAGCTGGCCCTGCTGGGCCGCCGTATTGGATGCCTTGCTCTTGATGGTAAGGCCGCTCAGCAGCCGCACTTCCACGTCTCCGCCGCTGGCTTTTTCCAGAATGCCCACATTGCTGCTTTCCACTTCGCCGGCGCTGCGGACACCGGCCACACGGCCGTCGGCCGTCAGCAGCAGCGTCACCCGGTCGCCCAGCTTGAACTTGGCCATATCCTGCTGGGCCTGGGTCATCAGTTCAAAGGTTACGCCCAGGACAGTCACCTTGACCGGGCTCTTCGCGTTGGGCTCCACATTGTCATAGGTGCCGGTCAGTTTGGCGCTGGACACCTGGAGCACCCGGGCCGTGGCATCATAGATGCCCACGTCGTATTCCTGAATGTCCGCCACCGTGGCCGGGTTGCCGTCCCGATAGATCTTGTAGTTGGCGGCGCCATTGAGGAGGGCGCCAAAGGGATTGCCGCCGTTGGTCAGGCTCTTGGCGATCATGACCGTATCCGATGCGCCCATGCTGTAAAAGGCCGATTCAATCTTGCCGGTGTCGCTGTAGTACACCGTCAGCACGCTGCCGCCCCGCAGGTCCATCCACAGCTTTTCATAGGTGGTGGTCTCGTTGGGCGTATAGACGGTGGTAGTGGGGTCGATGGTGTACTTCTGCCCGGCGTTGTCGGTGAACCATGCCGCCTCGGCCTTGTCCACGGACACGGTCTTCTGGGTACCCTGGGGCAGGAAGGTCAAAACGGCGTTATCCAGGGTCCGCAGCAGCAGCATGCCCCGCTGGCCCACCAGCTCGGCGGGCGCCGACATACCGTTGGCCAGCTTGTAAACGTTGCCGTCACTGGTGACCAGACCGCCGGTGGAGCCATCCTCCAGCTTGCCGTTGTTGCCGGTGAGGATGACGCCGGTCTTGGCGGTACCCAGCTTCTGATAGTAGGGCGCGCCATCCTTGGTCTTGGCGAACAGCGCCTGATAGAACATGGTCGCCGCCTGGGCGCGGGTCAGACTGCTGTTGGCACCGAGGCCCGTGAGGCCGTCGGTGACGTTCAGCTTGGCTGCCAGCTGCAAATAGCCCATGGGCCAATTCATCCCGGCGTCGGTGTCGGAATAGCCCAGGACCCGCATGAGAATGGTGACGGCCTCGGCATAGGTGATGGCCCGATCCGGCTGGAAAGTGCCGTCGGCCATGCCGCGAATCAGTTTGACGCCGCCGGTGGTCTGGCCGTTCTCACCGGTGCTGCCGCCCACATCCACGGAAACGGCCAGATTGATATAGCCTCTGGCCCAGTGGTTGGATTTCACATCGGGGAAAATGGTCCGGTTGCGGTACAGCGGCTCCTCATTTTCCCGGCCCAGGAGCACCACCGCCATTTTGCAGAACTGGGCGCGGCTCAGGGTGCCGTTGGGGGAAAAGGTACTGGCCGACGTACCGCCCATGACGCCCAGCATTTGCAGGACAGACACCTGCTTCTGGAGCTGGCTGTCGGTGATGTCTGTAAAGGCCGCCGAGGCGGGCAGCACCATGGCAAGCACCAGCGCCGCGCTCAGCAGCAGGGAAAGAAATTTTTTCTTCATCGTATCACTCCTCCTTTAATCGGCTCGCAGCGCTTCCACCGGCTGCAATCCCGACGCTTTGACGGCGGGGTACATGCCGAACCCCACGCCCATGAGCACCGAGAACGCCACCGCGCCCAAGGTCATTGGGATGCTTGGCAGCAGCAGCATCTGCAACATCAGTTTGCCCGCAATCACTGTGCCCAGGAATCCGACGGCCACACCCAAAAAGCCGCCGACACCACAGAGGACGCTGGCCTCAATCAAAAACTGGGTGATGATGGACCGGCGGCTGCCGCCGATGGCCTTGCGGATGCCGATTTCTCTGGTACGCTCTGTGACGGTGACCAGCATGATGTTCATGATGCCGATGCCGCCGACCAGAAGGGAAATACCGGCGATGCCGCCCAGCACCAGACTCATCATGGTGTTCTGCTTCTCCTCCTGCTGCTGCCAGGTATCCGGAGAATAGACATTGAAATATCCCGTATTCTGACTGATTTTTCCCTTGAGGAAACCGGTGATCTGGGTGACCGCCATGGTAATGGATGCGCGGTCCTTTGCCTTTACCGTAAAATCCGAAGACATACTGTAATTGTTGAGAAAACGGCCGGTGGTGTACGGCATGACGCCCATGTAATTGATGTAGTCGAAGGATTGGGCGTTTTTGCCCTTGACATCTCCTCCAATGGGAGCGTATACACCGATGACCTTGTAATACTGGGAACCCACCGCCACATATTTTCCGATGGGATTCTCTGCCTGGAACAAATATTCCTTCAGCTTGCTGCCCAGAACGATGACCTTGTTGTATCGCTTCACATCCAGATAGGACAGGTCCCGCCCTTGGGCGATGGTGAAATTATTGCAGATCGAATACTGGTCGCTGCCCAAATAGAGATTGGGAGACCCCATTTTTTTATTGTTTTCCGTGTTGGCCGACATGTATTTCACCGGATTGCCGTAAACCGACCCGTTTGGCGTGACGCCGGCCACATAGTCTGAAAGACTCAGGCAGTATTCATAGAGGTCTTCGGTCAGGTCCAGTCCCGTGTAGCTCGTGGCGCTGACGCTGATTTTATTGGTTCCCTGGGCTTCGTAAAGCTCCTTGGTCATCTTGTTCTGTCCCTGGACCACCGAAACCATGATCATAACGGCAGCCACACCGATGATAATGCCCAGCATCGTCAAAAAGGCGCGGCCCTTGTTGGACATCAGCGACTGCATGGACATTTTAAAGGATTGACGCAGATTCAAAATACCGCCTCCTCTCTGGGGCAATCCTGGAGGATGTTGCCGTCGGAAATCTGAACAATGCGCCGGGCCGTCTTGGCGATTTTGATATCATGGGTGATCAGGATGATGGTGGTTCCCACCTGCTTGTTCAGATCGTGGAGGATTTGCAGCACATGTTCACCGGTTTTGGAATCCAATGCGCCGGTGGGCTCGTCAGCCATGATGATGGGGGTCTGGGCGGCGATGGCCCGGGCCACGGCGATGCGCTGCTGCTGGCCGCCGGAGAGCTGAGAGGGACGCCGGTCGTACCGGTCCTCCAGGCCCACCCGCTCCAACGCCTCCATGGCCATGTCCCGGCGCTTTTCGCCCCGGACGCCCTGGTAAATCAGGGGCAGTTCCACATTCTCCACGGCGTTGAGACCGGGAATCAGGTTGTACCCCTGAAAGATGAAACCGATCTCCCGGTTACGGATGCGGGACAACTCCTGATCCGTCAGGGTGGTGACATCGTGGCCATCCAGATAGTATTCGCCGTAGGTCGGCACATCAAGACAGCCGAGAATGTTCATGAGGGTGGATTTGCCGGAACCGGAGGCGCCGACAATGGCCACAAATTCGCCGCGGCCGATCTCCAGGGACACGCCATCCAGGGCCCGGACCTCATTTTCCTCATCCTCATTGTAGATCTTATAGACCTCCTGCACGTCGATGAGTTTCGTTTCCATGGTATCCATGTCACTCACCTCATCCGAAAGCGATGCCGCCCATGCCGCTGTCATCCCAGGAGCTGCCCTCGTTGGTCATGTACTGGATGAAGACGGTTTGGCCTTCCTCCACGCCCTCCTTGATCTCCACGTTGGTCTGATCGGAGACGCCGATGGTGACGGGGACGGCATAGAAGCCCTTGGGGACCTCCATACCCAGGCTGGCGGAATCCAAAGCATTGGCCGGGGGTTCGGCGGCCTCCACAAAGACACAGGTTCCCTGCTCCGTCTGCTTGACGGCCTGGAGGGGCACCATCAGGGCATCCTCCACCTGGGACGCCGACAGGCTGTATTCCACATACATGCCGGGCCGCAGACTGCCGTCGGGGTTTTCCACCTGAATGGTGGCCGGGAAATAGGATATGCCGTTCTCCGTCTTACCCTCCAGGCTGACGGACAGAACCGTGCCAGGGGCGGTGGTCTGCTCGCCGTTCATGGTGTACTGGACAATATTACAGGGCATACCGGGCTTGACATAGGAGACGTTCATGCTGTCCACCTTGGCCTCCACAGTCATAACGCTGACGTCGGCAATGGTCACGGCCACCGTATCGGTGGGCACCTTTTGGCCGGGCTGCAAGCCGACGGACAGGACCGTGCCGGAGATGGGAGCCACAGCGTTGTACTTGGCCAGGGCGTCCTGGGCCTTCTTGAGGTTCTCCTGGGCCGTGCTCATAGAGGTGTTGAGGGAAGCCATCTGATCGTCGTTGTTGTCGCCCTTCATCTGGACCAGCACCGTACCGGCCTGGACGGTACCGTAGTTGACGAGATTCACCTGAATCAGCTCGCCGCCGGCCTTGGTCGCCAAGTCCACAGAGCGATTATACGTCAGCGTACCAGGCTCATAGGCAAAAATCTCACTGCCGTCAGCGGCCTTGAGCGACGCCGTGGCCCCCATGCCCTCGGTGAGGGTGCCGGGGTTTTTCATGGAGAAGATGACCTCAAAGAGCTTGGACCCCTCGGGGCTGATGCGCTGGACCTTGTTGATGGTCTCCACCGTGCCGGTGACATTGGTCATGGTGGTGGGAATGGAGATATTGGCCGTCTTGCCCACGGCAAATTCCTGCTCATAGGCGTAGCTGAAGTAGAGGGACAGCTTCATAGAAGTGTCGTCCACCAGCTTGCCCAGCTTTTCTCCGCTGGAAATGGTGTTGCCCACTTTCAGACTCGGGGCCTCGATGAGTTTGCCCGTAAAGGGGGCGGTAAAGGTCAGATCGGCATAGGACTTGTTCAAGGCGTCAATCTGCTTCTGATAGTCGTTGACGTTCTTCTGGGCGTCCTCCACCGCTTTGCGGGCCTCGGCACTATCCACCGTATAGAGGGGATCACCCTCGTTGACCTGCTGGCCCTCCTTGACAAAGACCTCCTGGACTGTGCCGCCGGAGGTCAGGGTCAGCGTGGCCGATTTCAACGCCTTGGTCTCGCCGTTGCCGCTGACGTTGCTGCTGATGGTGCCCCGCTCCACCGGCTGGCTCCAGATGGTCAGCTCCGGTTTTTTCTCTTTGAACAGCTGCATCATTCCAAAGGCAATGCCGCCTATCACCGCCAGCGTAATGACAGACGTGATCAGCCGTTTCCGGCGGATTTTCTTCCGCTTGAGCTTGGCTGCCGCCTCCCGCCGGGCCTTCTTTTCTTCCAGAACCCGCAGACGGTCGGCTTCCGCCGTGTCAATAGCCGGCGTTTCCTCCGGCCGCTGTTCCAACTTGACACCCTGATCCTCCATGGGCGATTCCTCCTTAAAATATAAACGAGTGTGTTAAATGTCTTAGTACAGAAAATATATCAATCTTTCCCAGTCTTGTCAATGGAGGCTTGAAAAATGCCAATTCCCTTTGTAGAAATTTAAAGGATTCTTAATCAACAACCGTGTCCAATTCCAGGAAAAACACTGACCCGTCCTTTCCGCTTTCCCCGATGCCCCGGTAGACGGTCTCCCCGCCCGTCGTATAGGAGATCATCACATTGGTCATAACGTCGGGCAGCATGGCCGTCAGGCCCACGGCCTGCCCGGTTTCCAGACGGTCGGCGGCATAGCAGCAGCCGCCCCGGTACCAGGTGACGCCGTCGCTGCTGGTGACCCGCCAGATGCGGAAGTCCTCCAGCACACCATCGGTCCACAGGACCATCTCCGCGCCGAAGTCATCGGCCTGGACAGTCTCCGTGGGTACAGGCGCACCGTCGTCGGCAGTCAGGGCCACCAGGGGCTCTCCCTGGCTGTCCGCAGCCGGGTCCGGGTTCCACCGTTCGTCCAGCAGTCCTGTCAACGCCGCATAGGTAGCCGTAAATTCCAGGGTTCCGGCGCCGTAAGGGGCCAGCACGCCGGGATTGGACAGCAGCACCAACCCTTCCGCGGAAAAGTACCAGCAGCCGTCCTCCAACAGCTGGGGTACCCATTGCTGCGCCTCGGGAAAATACTGTTCCGGCGCCTGGGCCATCTGCTGCAACACCTGTTCCTCCAGCTGCATGAAAAGGGCGTCGGCGTTGACGGCCACATCCGACAAGCTGAGCCGTTCCCCCGTCTCCGCGTCAAATACAAAGGCTGTGGTCACGGAATTGCCATGGGCGCCTCCGGTATTGTCGCTGGTGGTCCAGAGCAGATTGACGGTGCGGCCGTCCAGCCGTCCCAGGTCCAGGCTGTCGGTGACGCCATAGCCCTGGAAGGTGGTATATTGCTCCACATTGGGCCGGTCCGACCGGGCCAGCTCCGTGATCTGTTCCGCCTCGGTCCGCCGCTGGTCTGCCGTCTGGTCCAATACGGCCTGGATGGCCGATTGGGCCGCTTCCCGGCCCTCCACCGTCACGTTGGGCGCGGCCAGTCGTACCGTACACAACAGCGCGCCGTCGTCGTCCGTGGCGTCGTACTGCTCCGTCTGCACCCGAACCGACACTTTGGGCATTGTTTCCTCCAGTTCTTTAGACGGAGTTACCGGCGGATTGGTTACAGAATTTTCGAAATTTTTTTCTGTGGATTCCGTCGTCTCTTCGCCGTCCGTATTCATACCACTGGTTTCGGTCTTTGGATTGTCCCACGGGGTGCAGGCCGTCAGCAGCACCGACAGCAGCGCCGTCAAGGCAAGCAGGCTTCGTCTCATGGTCCGTCCCTCCTTCTGTCGGGTATCTCTCTCCTTATCATACCATGGCCGTCGTTTATGTCAACCTACACCACTTTAACACTTCGTATATTTTCCGTTGAAAACCGCCACAATATTTTATGTAAAACGTCAATGGTCTCCCGCTTTTTTTCACTTTATAATAAAAGCAATTCCATATCGCCCTGCGAAGTCTTTCAGGAAAGTGACCGCCATGGTCTGCCGAAGGAGCCACACTCTCAGGAATCCCTCCGGGGATGGGACTGAAAGATCGAGGGAACTCTGGAGAATCTCCAATGTGGAGTGCCGAAGGTGCAAGACGGCGTCAGCTATCGAATCTCTCAGGCAAAAGGACAGAGTATCCGATTGTACCCCTATTATATTATTATGGAATCGGTACAGTCGCTGCTTTGCATTTTCACGTTGGTCGGCCCTCCGGGACCGGCTCTTTTTTTACTTTTATGCAGAACAGGAGAATGAACCCCATGAACAATGCAGCTGTGGAATCCATCGAATTTGTCCGTTCCTTCGATCCGGAGATCGCCGGTCTCATGGACGAAGAACTGCGCCGTCAGCGGCGCAATATCGAGCTGATCGCCTCGGAAAACATCACGTCCCAGGCGGTGCTGGCCGCCATGGGCAGCGTCCTGACCAACAAATACGCCGAGGGTCTCCCCGGCAAGCGGTACTACGGCGGCTGTGAATACGTGGATGTGCTGGAGCAGGTAGCCATCGACCGGGCCAAGGCGCTGTTCGGCGCGGAGTTTGCCAACGTGCAGCCCCACTCCGGCGCCCAGGCCAATCTGGCGGTCTACGCGGCGCTGCTGCAGCCCGGCGACGCCGTGGTGGGTATGAGTCTGGAAAACGGTGGCCACCTGACCCACGGCAGCCACGCCAACCTGTCCGGCAAATACTATGATTTCCATGCCTACGGTGTGGACCCGGCCACCGGTCGCATCGACTACGACGCTGTGGAGGATTTGGTGAAGCGGGTGCAGCCCAAACTGGTGGTGGCCGGCGCTTCCGCCTATCCCCGTGCGCTGGAATTTGACAAGTTCGCCGACATTGCCCACCGGCACGGCGCACTTTTGATGGTGGACATGGCGCATATTGCCGGTCTGGTGGCCGGCGGCGTCCATCAGAGCCCCATTCCCTACGCTGATATCGTCACCACCACCACCCATAAGACGCTGCGCGGCCCCCGTGGCGGCCTGATTCTCGGCCGGGAGGCGTTCGCCAAGAAGCTGAACTCCGGCGTGTTCCCCGGTACCCAGGGCGGCCCGTTGATGCACATCATTGCCGCCAAGGCCGTCTGTCTCAAGGAGGCCATGGCCCCGGAATTCCGCACCTATGCCGAAAAGATCGTGTCCAACGCCCAGGTTCTGGCCAAGGCGCTGCTGGAAAAAGGCTTTGATCTGGTGTCCGGCGGCACCGACAACCATTTGATGCTGGCAGACCTGCGGCCCCTCCATGTGACGGGTAAGGAGTTCCAGACCCGACTGGACGACGTTCGCATCACCGTCAACAAAAATGCCATCCCCAACGACCCGGAGAAGCCCACCGTCACCTCCGGCGTCCGCATCGGTACCCCCGCCGCCACCACCCGCGGTCTGGGTGCGGAGGACATGGAGATCATCGCCGAGTGCATGTATAAAACGGCAGTGGATTACCCGGCCACCCGCGACGCGGTCCGGGCCGCCGTGGCTGAAATCTGCAGCAAGTATCCCCTGTGCGAATAAGTAAAAGTTTTACTCGATTTTGATCAAAAAATCGAGTAGGCCAGTGAAATTCCCCCCTGCCACATCAAAAAACGCGGGCGCGCTGTCTCCGGCAGCGCGCCCGCGTGGTCTTGCTCTCTTATTTTTTGTACTGGGTCACGCCGTTGGCGTCCATCCAGGCCTTTTTGGCCGCCATGAGCCGGTCCAGACTTTCGCTGCGGCTGCCACGGGTCTCCATCAGATATTCCTGCATATTAAAGAGGTCGTTGTACGTCAGATAGGGGTAGTCGCTGCCGCCGAAATGGCCGTCGCTGTACACCGCATAGTGCAGACTGGAATCGGGCCGAATCCAACTCTGCTCCGTGTCCGTCACGGCCAGCAGCATCCGATCGCCCAACGCCGTCAGCTCCGGCCGGTCCAGGGTGGTTCCCAGCCGGTACACCAGAATATTCTGGGCAACCTGATGGTTCAGGGACGTATGGGTGGGTAGATTGCCGTCGGGATGGTAGTAATCGTCCACCAACAGACCGCCCCCCGCCGTAGTCCGGCTGTGCGTTTCCACATAGGATGTGAAGAAATCGGCGTAAATCCGGGCCGTCTCCAGGAACTGTGGGAACTCATACCGCTCCCAGGCGTCCAGAAACATCATCATCAAATCCGTATTGAACCGGGTATCATAGAAACCCGCGCCGATGCCATAGTCCCCCAGGAGCCACTCGCTGCCCGCCGACGTGGCAAAGTAGCCGTACTCGTTCTGCCGCTGGGCCATGACGTCCATCATGCAGGGGGCCAGATCGTCGGCCAGGCGGTTGTAGGGCGCCATAGCCAGCATACTGTTGCACAGATAGGCGTCGCTCATCTGAAAATAGACGTCGGGGCCTGTGGGAATATAGTTGCTGTAGGTGATCCAGTAGTACCCATCATAGCACCAACGGCCATCGCCCAGATTGGTATAGGTGGCCCACAGGGACGGAACGCCCTTCTGGTCCCAATCCACCAGCGCTTCCGACGACTGGGCCAGCATGCACTCGGCCGTGTTGCCCGTGCTCAGGGCCGGAGCCGTCAGCGTCAGATCGCAGCTGCCATCCTCCGCCGCCGTCACCTCCACCGCGCCCATGCCCAGATAACGGCGGCAATCGTTCTCCTTGGCCTCCCAGCCCTGGGGAATGTAGGCCATAAAGGACCCGGCTTCGCCGCTGTCCACCATGAGCAGCGACGTCTGGTAGGTCCCCGGCGCCGCTGTGGTCTCCTGCCAACCGCTGCCGTCGGCTTTGCACAGCCGCAGCACACTGTCGCTGGGAATGGTGATCGTATAGACCGTCGCCCCGGCGGCGGTGGGTTCCTGGGCCTCCAGAGACAGCAGCTCCACTGTGTCGCCATTTTCCAGGTCATAGGTGCGCTGAGTCAGAGTTCCGGCTTCCGCCGCCGTCTCCGTCACCTGGGCTTCCAGCGTCGGTTCCGGCTCCTCCTCCACCGGCGGCGCGGTCTCCTCTTCTGCGTCCGGCGTGGTGTCCTCCGTTCCCGGCGTCGTCTCCCCCGATACCGGCGTGGAGGGGTCCCCGCCCGGGGCAGGCAGCTGCTGGCCGCAACCGCCCAGCAATTCGCATAATGCGAGAATCATTGCGACCTTCTTCCAATACATAGCCATTCCCCACTTTCTCCATGGCGTTCCCTCACTGCGTTGCCGCTCCATGGTATTCTATTCCAATCATACCATGTTCCCGGCCGCCGTGCAATCCCCCGGCGGGTTATGGCGCAATATCGCCGTTGCCCTCGGTCACCAGATAGGAAAGATCATCCCGGATACACAGCACAATGTCGGGCCGGTACGCATCGATATACTGGGAGAGCGTCTTTTCTGTATAATAGCGCAGGTCAATGGAGCGCATCTCCCCGAAGCTCATCCAAGCCAGAGATTCAAAGGCATTGGTAAAGGAATCGCCCCAGATCAGCACCTTGGGCAAATCCTCCCGGCCCGTGTCCAGAATGGTCTCCGCCTGATCGCCGCCCATGTAGGCCGTATAATAGACATACTGCCAAGTGGAATCGGGCAGATCAAACACCTCCGCGTCCACTTCCTCGCCGTCGTCCTGACGGGTAAAGGGTACCTCCATAGGCGATTCACAGACCCACAGAAGCTCCGTCACCGGCGACTGGCCGTACAATTTGCGGTTGTACGTGCCCAGGTAGGGATTGGGCAGGGCCGTGAAGGTGATCTGCTCCTCCGTCACCACCGGGAAGTCCCAGCCCGCCGCCATCAGCCGGTCGCAGACGGCCAGATACGTCTCATAGGCTCCCAGCAGCGTATAGTGGTGGTCCACGGTGGAATAGAGGTCTGTCAAATCCTCCCGTCCCTCCAGCAGGGGCTTCATCTCCAGAAACGGCACCTGTTCCGCCGCCATGGCCGACACAAAGGCGTCCCGCAATGCCTGCCGGTAATCCCGGTTGGTGGTCTGCCAGTCCGGATAGGAGGATTCCAGCATGGATCGCTGCTCCGGCACGCCCACATAGAGGAAGGTGCCGCCGTAGTCCTCCACCTGGTCTCGCACTGCTGCTAAATTCTCGGCCATTGCCTGAGCTTCCGCATCCAGGTTCCGTCCACTGTAATCGGTGGCCGTCTGCTGGGGCAGCAGCGTCTCCTCGGTGATGACCACATCGTTGACCGAAGCGCTGCGGCGCAGCATAGCGTATTGGGTGTGGGCCTTGAGCCAATAGTCCCGGCCGTAAAACTGGTCGGAGAGCGCCGTTTCCCAACCGGCAAAATAGGAGCCGTCCCAAAAGCCCTCGGCCGTCAGCTGGGGAAAGACCGCCATAGTGCGGTTTTCCCACACGGAATAGGACGCCGTCGGCGTCAGCGGCCCGCCGGGAATCTTGGAAATCAGCGTCAACAGGGGTACCAGAAACAGGAAGCCCACCACCGGTACGATCAAAAGCAGCTTGATTCGTTTATCTTTCACCGTCGGCGCCTCCTTTAGAACCGGAAATAAATAAAGGGATTGAAGGACGAATTGGCCAGCGTCAGCAGGGACAGGCCAAAGAGCCCCAGAAGCCACACCGTATAGGCTGTCTGGGCCCAGGCTTTCTCTTTCCAGGGGGCGACCAATCTGGGCAGCAGGGGCGTGGCCGCCAGGACGGCGCCGACCAGCTCCAGGCCGTACTGCCGCAGGAACCAGATCAGATACTGTCCGTCCGCCGCTCCCGGCGTTCCGGCGAACATGGCATAGAGATACGCGCCGATGGCATCCAGACTGGTACAGTTGAAGATGACCCAGCCCAGCAGCACAAAGAACAGCGCGTACAGGTGGCGCAGGACCGCGGGCAGCCGCTCCAGCACCTTGCCGAACACCAGCTTTTCAAAGATCAGCAGGGCCGCAAAATAGAGACCCCACAGGACAAAATTCCAGCTGGCCCCATGCCACAGGCCCGTCAGCGCCCACACCGCCACCAGATTGACCAGCTGCCGGGCCTTGCCCTTGCGGTTGCCGCCCAAGGGAATATAAATGTAGTCCCGGAACCAGGTGGACAGACTGATATGCCACCGCCGCCAGAAGTCCGTGATGGAATCGCAGAGGTAGGGATACCGGAAATTCTCCAGGAAGTGGAATCCGAACATACGGCCCATACCGATGGCCATGTCGGAATAGCCGGAGAAGTCATAGAGAATCTGCAAGGCGAAGCAGACGGCTCCCAGCCAGGCCAGCAGCGTCGAAAGAGCGTCGCCGCCCATGCCGAACAGGTCCGTCGCCACCTTGCCCAGCGGGTTTGCCAGGAGCATTTTTTTGGCCAGGCCCACCAAAAACCGCTGCAAGCCCGTGTGGAAGTCGTCGAACCGCTCCTGCCGGGAGACAATCTCCTGGGCCACAGTCTCATAGCGGACGATGGGACCCGCCACCAGTTGGGGGAACAGCGACACATACAGGGCCACATACAGGGGGTTGCGCTGGGCTGGAACCGTCCGGCGGTACACGTCCAGCACATAGCTCATGGACTGGAAGGTGAAAAAGGAAATGCCGATGGGCATGATGACCTGGGGCGCCGGCAGAGACAGGCCGCAGAAACTGTTGAGATTTTCCACGGCAAAGCCCGTATATTTATAGTAGCCCAGCACCGCCACCATGGCCGCCACCGCGATGCCCATGGCCCACCGCCGGGCCCGCTGGGTTTTGGTCCGCTCCATGGCCATGGCCGACAGATAACTGACGCCGATGACACCCAGCATCACAAAAATGCCCTTGGGCTCGCCGTAGAGATAGAAAAACAGGCTGAACAGCAGCAGCACGCCGTTGCGGACGCTGCGCAGCCGCCGGGGAACCAGAAAATAGCAGGCCAGCACCGCCGGAAAAAAGAGAAACAGAAACACAAAACTGGAAAAGACCACGAATACGCCTCCCCTTTGCGATATGATACACACTGATTCTATAGTTTATCAGATTTTTTTCCAAATTTCCACAGGAAAAACCGTCTCCGGCGCTGCTCGACAGTTTTTACAATATTTTTGTTTTACGTCTTTACTTTCTTTGTAGAACGTGATACAGTATAATAGAAATCGATACAGAAATATTGATTTCGCCTCCCCAGCTGTGCTGGATCAAAAAGAAATGAAAAGGAATGAGAATACCATGGCATCACTGTTAGAAACCATCATGCTGATCTGCTTCGGTATGTCCTGGCCCATGAATGCCTACAAGGCCTACAAAGCCCGTACCGCAGCCAGCACCAGTCTGACCTTTATCCTGTTGATCCTCTTCGGCTACTTCTGCGGCGTCGGCGCCAAGCTGATCTCCGGCACCATCAACTATGTCCTGGTCATGTACTTTATCAACATTTGCACCGTCATGATCAATTTGATCATGTACTTCCGCAACAAGGCCATCGACAACCGCAAGGCCCAGTAATTCCCGCCGTCCCGCTGTCCATAGGAAACCCGCCGGACTTTCAGAAGTCCAGCGGGTTTTTTGCTCGTTCTCAAATTTTAAAATGCAACATTTTTTGTGCAATCTTGCATTTTTCTTTTCTTCTTTTTTTCGATTCCGTCAAAATCTCGCTGCCTGCGCAAAATTTCTATATGGAATCTTAACAAAAATAGTCGAAGTATACAAACCAGCATTGCATATGTTCCTAAAACATGGTATACTTTGGACAGAATTCGTGGGAGGATTCGATTTAACAGAAAATTTTAGAGGTGAAGCGTATGAATCGGAAAAAACTGAGTCTGCCAATGCGCATTCTCATCGCCCTTGTTCTCGGCGTGGTGGTGGGTCTGATCTGTTACTTTACAGAGACCGCCGACTTTACCACCAACTACCTCAAGCCCTTCGGTGATATCTTCGTCAATCTTTTGAAGTTCATTGTGGTGCCGGTGGTACTGCTGTCCATGATCGACGGTATCCTGTCCATGGACGACATGCGCAAGGTGGGCTCCGTCGGCGTCAAGACGGTACTGTACTTCCTGTGTACCACCGCCGTAGCCTGTATCATCGGCCTGGTGCTGGCCAACATCTTCAAGGGCGCGGGCCTGTTCCCCGACCTGAGCGGTCAGCTGGGCAGCGCCGAATACACCCCCAGCGAATACGCCGGCTTTATGGCTACCATCGTGGCCATCTTCCCCACCAACATGTGGGAGTCGTTCCGCACGGCCAATATGCTCCAGGTCATTGTCATCGCCCTGTTCCTGGGCGGCGCCATGCTGGCCGCCGGGGAAAAGTCCAAGCTGTGCCGCGATTTCGTCGCCTCGGCCTATTCCGTCATTGAGCGGCTCATGCACTTCATCATCAATCTGGCCCCCATCGGCGTGTTTACCTACATGGCCTGGGTGGTGGCCAGCCAGGGCGCGGAGATCCTGGGCCATCTGGCTCTGGTGCTCCTGTGCGCCTACATCGGCTATATCGCCCACGGCCTGCTGGTCTACTCCTCCACGGTCAAGCTGTTTGCCGGTGTCAACCCCCTGACTTTCTTCCGCAAAGCCTCTCCGGCCATGCTGTTTGCCTTTACCTCCACCTCTTCGGCCGCCACCCTGCCCGTCTCCAAGGAGTGCGCCGACGACCTGGGCGCCAGCGGCGATGTGGCCTCCTTCGTCCTTCCCCTGGGTTCTACCATCAACATGGACGGCACCGCCATCTATCAATGTGTGGCCGCCGTGTTCATCGCCTCCTGCGCCAACATGAATCTGACCCTGAGTCAGATGGTCCTCATCGTAGTGACGGCCACCCTGGCCTCCGTTGGCACCGCCGGTGTCTCCGGCGCCGGTATGATCATGCTGGCCATGGTTCTGGAAGCCATCAACATTCCCGTGGCCTACATCGGTCTGATTGTGGCCGTGGAC
Source organism: Candidatus Avoscillospira sp. LCP25S3_F1 (assembly GCF_052117125.1). Classification (NCBI taxonomy): domain Bacteria; kingdom Bacillati; phylum Bacillota; class Clostridia; order Eubacteriales; family Oscillospiraceae; genus Candidatus Avoscillospira; species Candidatus Avoscillospira sp. LCP25S3_F1. The sequence goes on from NZ_JBQKJT010000018.1 coordinate 36,965, forward strand.
CGTCTGTTTGACATGGGCCGTACCTGTCTCAACGTGTCCGGCGATATTGCCTGTTCTGTCTGCGTCAGCGCCATGGAGCGCCGCAAGGAAGCCAAGCGCCGCTGACCCTTTCCACTGGCAGACGCCTCCGGCGTCTGCCGGTTTTTGATTGCTTTTTGACGGCTTTTTGCCGCCGCAACCGATAGTTGGTGGACAGCAACCGGGTTTTGTCGTATGCTATACGGGACAAATGGAGGTGAGGTCCATGACATTGGCCGAGCGCATCAAGGCCCAGCGGATGGCAAAAGGCTACTCCCAGGAGGAGGTGGCCGGCCGGTTGGGCGTCAGCCGGCAGGCTGTGGCAAAATGGGAGGGCGGCCAGTCGGCCCCCAGCACAGAAAACCTCTTTAAGCTGGCAGAAGTCTTCGATACCACGGTGGATTTGCTGCTGGTGGAAACGCCCCCCTCCCAGCCTGTGCCGTCTCCCCGCACCCCGCCGTGGAAGCGGAACCTGGGGTGTGCCTTGGGTACGGCGGGCGGCTATGTGCTGCTGTATCTCCTGTGGCGCATGGTGGGCAGCGATTTGGAAAACACCAGCGTTCTGGGCTGGCTGCTGAGTACCGAACCCGGACGGCACAGCTATGTATATGGATGGCTGATCCACAACCACCTTTACTGGTATGCCATGGCCTTGTCGGCCCTGCCGTCCCTCTTTGGCTTGCACCGCTTTTCCCTGTGTACTTTCTGTGGTTTCAGTCTGGGGCTGGCGCTGGGAGAGCTGCTGGGCCCCAATCCTGCCGGGGCGGCCTACGGCTATGGCCATTCCGGCTGGGCACTCTGGGGCGGCATCTTCCTGCTGTCTCTGGTGGCTGGAATCCTGTCCCAGAAGTGGCGACAGCCCTGGCGGTCCCGCCGCATGCGATGGCTGTTGGTGGCCTGTCTGGCCGCAGCCACCCTATGGATTCTGTTGGTGCGGGTCAGCTTCTTCGATCCGCCGGTATCATGAAAACGGGACGCCGTTCCTGCACGATGCAGGAAACGGCGTCCCGTTTGCTATTGCCTCAGCAATAAAAATCCTTGATTTTCTTGGCGCGGCTGGGGTGGCGCAGCTTGCGGATGGCCTTGTTCTCGATCTGGCGAATGCGTTCGCGGGTGACGCCGAACAGCTGGCCCACCTCCTCCAGAGTATGGGTCCGTCCGTCGTACATACCGAAACGCATACGCAGCACCGACGCTTCCCGTTCCGTGAGGGTCCCCAGAATCTCGCTGAGGGCCTCGGCCAGCAACGTGTTGGACGTGGCATCGGCGGGGCCGGGGGTGTTGTCGTCCTCCACAAAGGAACCGATGGTCGTATCCTCCTCATCACCCACAGGGGTGTCCAGAGACAGGGTATCGGCGGCGGTCCGGTTGGCCTCAATGATCTTTTCGATGGGCAGATTCAGCTCTGCGGCGATCTCCTCCAGGGTGGGCTCCCGGCCCAGCTCCTGCACCAGCTTCCGGTTACAGCGGGTGGCCTTGTTGATGACCTCCACCATATGTACCGGCACGCGGATGGTACGGGCCTGGTCGGCAATGGCACGGGTGATGGCCTGCCGAATCCACCAGGTGGCGTAGGTGGAGAATTTGTTGCCCTTGGTATAGTCGAACTTGTCCACAGCGCGGATCAGGCCCGTGTTGCCCTCCTGGATCAGGTCCAGAATATGCAGACCGCGACCGGAATACTTCTTGGCGATGGACACCACCAGACGCAGGTTGGCCTCAGTGAGCTTGTCCTTGGCATACTTGTCGCCCTCAGAAACCCGCTTGGCCAGTTCGATCTCCTCATCGGCCGTCAGCAGACGCACCTGACCGATCTCCTTGAGGTACATCCGTACCGGGTCGTCCAGATTGTACTCGGCGGCCAGCTCCACCGGGTCTACCAGGTCCTCTTCGTCGTCCAGCATGTCGGGACCCAGGTCGTGGTCCAGGTCCAAATCCAGGTCCAGCTCCGCGCCGACAATCTGAATGCCCATGGCGTCGAACTGCTCGTAGACCTGCTCAATGCGCTCCACCGACAGGTCCAGCTTTTCCAGTTCGGCCACCAGCTCCGTCGCCTGGATGGCTCCTTCCTTCTTGGCCTTGGCAATGAGGTTCTGTATGGCTGCCACGGCCTCCGTATTGTCCTTGGCTTTCATTTGATTCTTGGATTCTGCCATTTTGCACATCCTTTATGAATTCGTTACCTATGAAAAAGGGGAAAATCCCCCCGGATTGCGTATCCAACCCATTATATCTCTTTTTACCGCCGTTGACAATAGGTTTCACCCATATTTTTTACGATTTTTTTACCTTTTCTGCAAACTTTCGCCGGAAACGACGGGCCGGAAGCGCAGTCGGCGCCCCGGCCCGGAAGTTCTCCTGAATCGTCTTACAGAGACCGTTCCAAACGAGTCCGCACAGCGGCAAGGAACCCGTCGGACGTGACCACATGGGCCTTGCCCTTCTCCCACAGGGCAGCCAGGTCCTTGGTCATGGTACCGCCCTCGATGGTGTCGATACAGGCTTTTTCCAGCCTGGCGGCAAAGGTTTGCAACGCCTCGTTGCCGTCCAGCTCGCCCCGCTTGGAAAGGGCGCCGGTCCAGGCAAAGATAGTGGCCATGGGGTTGGTAGAGGTCTCCTTCCCTTCCAGGTACTGATAATAGTGGCGCGTAACGGTGCCGTGGGCGGCCTCGTACTCGTATTTGCCGTCGGGGCTCACCAGTACGGAGGTCATCATGGCCAGGGAACCGAAGGCCGTGGAGACCATGTCGCTCATGACGTCGCCGTCGTAGTTCTTGCAGGCCCAGATGAAACCGCCCTCGCTGCGGATAACCCGGGCCACAGCATCGTCGATGAGGGTATAGAAATACGTCAGCCCCGCAGCCTCGAACTGCTCCTTGTACTCGCTGTCATAGATCGTCTGGAAAATCTCCTTGAAGGTGCCGTCGTACTTCTTGGCAATGGTATCCTTGGTGGAGAACCACAGGTCCTGCTTGGTGTCCAGGGCGTACTGGAAGCAGGATCGGGCGAAAGAGGCAATGGAGGAATCCTTGTTGTACTGGCCGGTCACCACGCCGTCGCACTCGAACTCGTAGATGGTCTGGCGGGACTCGTTGCCGTCCTTGTCGGTGAAGACCAGCTCGGCCTTGCCGCCGGCGGTGGCCCGGACCTCGGTGCCGCGGTACACATCGCCGTAGGCGTGACGGGCGATGGTGATGGGGGCCTTCCAGTTGCGGACGGCGGGGCTGATGCCGTCCACCAGGATGGGGGCGCGGAACACGGTGCCGTCCAGGGCGGCGCGGATGGTGCCGTTGGGGCTCTTCCACATCTCATGGAGATTATACTCGGTCATGCGCTGGGCGTTGGGCGTGATGGTGGCGCACTTGACGCCCACGCCGTATTTCTTGATGGCCTCGGCGCAGTCGTGGGTGATCTGATCGCCTGTCTCGTCCCGCTTGGGCAGACCCAAATCGTAATACTCCACCTTCAAGTCTACAAAGGGCAGGATCAGCTGCTCTTTGATGGACTTCCAGAGGATTCTCGTCATTTCATCGCCGTCGATCTCCACCAGCGGCGTGGTCATTCTGATGCGTTCCATGCGCTCTTCACTCCTTTGATAGGTGTCCTTGTGGACAATGCACTCGCAGCGGTTGATGGGGGTACCCAAACTGTGGAACCGTTCCTCGTAACCGGTCATAATGCCCACAATGCCATTCCGGTGCAGATCGTTGGTGACATTGCGGACTTCCAGGTTGCAGCGGCGGAACTCGTCCAGAGAAAAGTCAAACAGGGGCCGGTTGTCGGTCTTGAAGTGAATCTGACCACCGTCGCAGAGGACCTCTGCATACTTGTCCAGGAAGGTGCGATACGTCAGCCGCAGCTTGGCCGTTTTATTCCGGGGCCAAGGGTCGCAGAAGTTGAGATAGATCAGGTCCACTTCCCCTTCAGCAAAGAGGTCCGGCAGCACCGTGGCGTCGGCATCGATGAAGAAGACGTTGGAGAGGTTCTCCCGCATGGCGTATTCCATAGCCATGACCATAGCGTCGGGGACCTTTTCCAAGGCGATGAGCAGCACATCAGGCTCGGCCTTGGCCGTTTCCACGGTAAATTTTCCCTTGCCGCAGCCGATTTCCAGACGGATTTCCCTCGCAGCAGGCATCAGGTCCTTCCAGTGACCCTTTAGGGCAGCGGGATCGCGAACCCAGACGCGGTCACAGGCCTCCATCCGTGGGCCGAGGTTGGGCTTTTTTCTCATTCTCATAGGGCAGTTCCTCACAAATCGCAATATTGCATACATTATACACAATTTCAGCAGCAACGTAAAGTGGTTGGCGACAGGAATCCTCTTGCCAATTCCAAAAAAATCGTGTATAATAACCAGGAATGTTAAATCCGGGTGTAGCTCAGCTGGTAGAGCGCGTGGTTTGGGACCACGAGGCCGCTGGTTCGAAACCAGTCACTCGGACCAAAATGTGTTGATGAAAGATGCAACGCAGAAAACGCCGCACAAGAGTGCGGCGTTTTCACATATAATGCGCCACTTTTAGGATGAAAAAGTTGCAAAAACTCGATTTTTCAACATTTCAGTTTTTCCGCGCGAGAGGCGACATTTCAGAGATGCAGCAGAGCACTCTTGCGGACTGGTGTGACTTGAACACCGAGGCTAAAAAAGAATGAAGAATAAGAAGGCAGGCCGCCGTTCGGCTCCCCATGTGGGAGAGAACGGCGGCCTTTTCTGTTACATTGGTGCTTATGTTGCTTTCGCCTTGTTTGTCTATCATTCCTTGGTGGTGTTGGTAATAGCTTTCTCGTAACCTTTCGGGTATGCTTGCGTTACAAAAATACGAAAGAGGTGTCCGAGAATGGCAACCACCAAAAACTTGTGCGCTCAGATCCCCATTGACCTGCACGAGCGGGTCAGCGAAGAACGGGAACGGCTGGGCCAGACCACCAGCGAGTACATCGCCAACCTCATCCAAGACTATTACAACATGATGAAAAATCAGAAAGGCGGCTTTCAAATGACTGAAAAAGGCAGAACCATGGCATTCCAGATTCCCGAAGAACTCTTCCAGCGCATCAAGCGTCACTTGGAGCGCGAGACGCTCCGAACCGGCAAAAAGCTCACCCAGCGAGACTTCGTGCTGAACCTGATCACGCAGGCGCTGGACGAATCGGACGCCGAGAACACTGCGGAGCAGAACGCCCCCACTGAGACCCCTGTCGCGCCCCGTGTGGCCGACGAGACCGTCCCCATAGACACGGACACCCCCAACGAAGATAACGCCGTGTAAGCCCACAAAAAGCCAAACAAAAGAACACGATTTAGGGAAAAGCCACCCAGGGCATCCGAGATATTCGGATGCCCTGGGTGGCTTTTTGCGTTTCACCAGAGAGGAGGACATCACAATGACAAGCGAGATCAAAAGACGCTTCACAGACACAGAAATGCAGACTGCCAGAGAAACCGACCTGCCGGAGCTGCTGACCCATCTGGGTTATCAGGTCAAACGCATCGGCAGGTACCACACCACCGCAGAAATGGACAGCTTGCGGATCAAGGATCGGCGCACCTGGTTCCGCTACTCTCAAGGCATCGGCGGCGACGCGATCACTTTCCTACAGCATTTCTGCAACCAGTCTTTTCCGGAGGCAGTAGAGTACCTGCTGACCTTTCAAGGCAGACCCAGAGACGCTCCTGTCAAAACAAAACCAGTCACCAAGCAGGACAAGCCGGCAGAGCAGTTTGCATTGCCTCCGCGCAATGCCGATGACCGCCGCGTATTCGCTTATCTTCGCAAACGCGGCATCGCCGCACAGGTGATCCGTCAGTTTATGAACAGCGGATCACTGTACTGTCGTTTACACAGCGATTTTTGACAGTATGCCTCTGGAAGGGGAACAGCCGGTGGAAGAAACGGATCACCGCCTGCCCATTGTGCTTGGCGGCGCGGCACTGCTGGGAGCAATTCTCGGTGGAGCAGCAACACAGATCAAAAAGAAAAAAAGAAAGGGGGACGAATCGTGAAAATGAAATTTCGCGGCCTGATCGCGGCTGCGGTTCTCTGCACCCTGTGTGTTGGACAGGCCAGCGCATTGGAATATACCGTAGATGCGCCGGAGGACTATCTGTTCGGCACGCCCACCAGTGAAGGAACTGTGTACGAGCAGGAATCGAACAATGTGGATCGCGGAAAAAACACCGCCCTGATCCCGCCCGGTTTCGGAACGGCCACCAGCTATTTGCCGGGCAGCGGCGAGCCGTTGACGCCGAACCTGCTCCCCGGCGCAATGTCCGGCGGACTGATCAGCTCAGTCAAAACGGATAGCAGCGAAGTGAGTTATCCAACAGTTGACTCGACTGCGGATCATTGGACTGGCGCATCCTTTACGGCGGTCACGCCAAACCTCTATTACAATGACGATCATCTTGGAACTCTGAGCATTCCGTCCATCGGTCTGAATGTCAAGGTCTACCAGGGTACGGACAGTGCCGCACTGCGGAAAGGGGCGGGACACTTCTCAGAAACGAGCATATGGGACGGAAATGTCTGCCTTGCGGGGCATAACCGAGGCGTTGCCAATCATTTCGGCAAGATCCATACGCTGAAAACAGGAAACATCATCACCTATACGACGAAGCTCGGCACCAGAAGCTACACGGTCCGCAGCGTTTCCAAGGTGCTGTACACCGATACCAGCGGGACCTGTGCTTCTGATGAGAACTGCCTTACCATCACGGTGACAGCCGATAAAGATTCGGCCTACTACACGGAGAACTCCCATCCAGCTATCATCGACCGGGATACCTTTGAGCGGGTGCAGGCACTGCTGCAAAAGAAAGCGCAGAAAGAGAAAAAGCGCAGAGAAAAAAGCCCTCTCGCCTTAAAAATCGTTTGCGGGAACTGTGGGACGGTGTTTCAGCGCCGAAGCAGCCAGAACGGATATGTGACCTGGGTCTGTCGGACCCACGACCGCCACGCCGCGGACTGCCCTGTAGGACGCATCCCGGAAGCGGAGATCCATGCCGCCTTCCTGCGGATGTACCACAGGCTCAAAAGCAACGCGGACATCATTCTGGCTCCGGCCCTCCGGCAGCTGAATACGCTGGACACGATCCTGCGGCAGAATCATCCGCAGATGCTGGCCATCAACCGGGCCATCGCGGAAGCTACAGAAGAAAGCCATAAGATCAGCACTCTGCGGGCCAATGGTTTGCTGGACGCGGATATCTGCGCCGCCCGTATGAATGCCATCAGCGCCAAACTGACGCAGCTCCGAGGAGAACGCCGCCGGTTGTCGGAAAACGAGGCTTTGGATGAAACCATGGATGCCATTCGCAAGATGACAGATGTCATAAAGAATGGGCCGGAACAGATGAACATCTTCGATGAGGACTTGTTCGACAGCTTAGTGGAAAAGGTCATCGCAGAATCTCAGACACGCATCCGCTTCCGGCTTTATGGTGGTTTAGAACTGGCAGAACAATTGGAGGTGGCGGCAAGATGACAAACCGAAAGATTTTATATGGGTATCAGATTCGTGACGGCGCATTGGTGATTGTGCCGGAGGAGCAGCGGACCGTCAGTATGGTCTTTACGCTCTATAACGCCGGGGCTTCCTATCAGGCCATATCGGACGCCTTGAACCGGCAGGGCGTTCCGTATTGCCGGGAAGTGCCGCTTTGGAACAAGCACAAGGTAAAGCGCCTTTTGGAAAATCCCCGTTACACCGGTAAGGAGGGATACCCCATACTGGTGGAAGCGGATATTTTCCAAGCGGCGCAGGAAAAGACGGCGGAAAAGAATGCCAGGAAGCAGTCCCACGGAGAGAAGCCTGCCATTGCGCGGTTGACTCCATACTTCCGCTGCGCCTGCGGCGGGAAGATGACCCGGCTGGGCGGCGGCTGGCAGAACAGCGGCAAGCTGTATCTGAGATGCGAAGGCTGCGGGACTACCGCGGTCGTGGACATGGAGGCGACGGTAAGTGAGACTGTCCGGCAGTTCCGAGAGCATGAGCAGCCCAGCTGTACCGCCTATGCGCCCTCCGCGGAGGTCATGCGGCTGGACAACGCCATCAACCGGGGGCTGGAGCAGCCGGACTCGCCGGAAGCGGTGATGGCGCTGATCCTGCAGGGTGCGGCAGCACGGTATGCCTGCTGCCCAGCGCCGTCTGCCGAATCTAATCGGTCTGAGCGCTTGACAGAGACGGATTGGAGACGCTTCCAACGAGCGGTTTCCCATATCACCATCTCACAGGATACCGAAGTAACTCTTATATTTACGGATAAAAAAGCGACAGGAAAGGACGAATGATCCATGGAAGCGACAGCAGCCACCTTAGAGCGGCGGGTGCGGGTGATCCCCGCAACCAGAAAACCGGAAGAACTGCACAGAGACCATGACGGAAAAATGCGCGTAGCGGCCTACTGCCGTGTCTCGACGGACAGTGAAGAGCAGCTCAACAGCTACGAAGCCCAAAAGACCTACTACACCCAGAAGATCCAGGACAGCCCGGATTGGGAGATGGCAGGGATCTATGCCGATGAGGGCATCTCAGGCACCAGCCTGAAAAAGCGGACACAGTTCAACAAGATGATCACCGCCTGCAAGCGGGGACACATCGACCTCATCATCACTAAGTCCCTCTCCCGCTTTGCCAGAAACACGGTGGATTGCCTGGATACGGTGCGGCTCCTGAAAGCAAACGGCATTGGAGTGTACTTCGAGAAGGAAAACATCAACACCCTCACGGAATCCAGCGAATTTCTCATCACCCTGTTCAGCGGCTTCGCCCAGGCGGAATCCGAGTCTCTCAGCAAGAATGTCGCATGGGGAAAGCAGAAGAGCGCGGAGGCGGGAAAGGTCACCTTCCAGTACAAGAAGATGCTGGGATACCGGAAGGGGGCGGACGGACAGCCGGAGATCGTACCGGAGGAAGCGGAGATCATCCGCCGCATTTACCATAGGTATCTGGACGGCTGCACCTTGGGACAGATCAAGCGGGAGCTGGACGAGGACGGCGTTCCCACCGCACAGGGTGTAGAGCGCTGGTCTCCCTCCATCATCCACAATATCCTGACCAATGAAAAGTACATTGGAGACGCCCTGCTGCAGAAAACCTATGTGACGGACTGCATCACCAAAAAGGTCAAAAAGAACCGTGGTGAACGCACGATGTACTATGTGGAGAACAGCCACCCAGCCATTGTCGCAAGGGACCTGTTCAATCAGGTGCAGCAGGAGATGACGCGTCGGTCCAGCAAACGGAAGGTGCTGCAAAAGAGTGGAAAAACGGAACTTGGGAAATACTCCGGCAAATACGCTTTGACAGAATTGTTGGTGTGCGGCGAGTGCGGCTCCCCCTACAAGCGGGTCACATGGGCCAGAAATGGGCAAAAGCGCATCGTATGGCGCTGCGTCTCCCGGCTGGAGTTCGGTACAAAATACTGCCAGCACTCCCCGACACTGGATGAAGGCAAGCTGCACAGTGCCATCCTCGCGGCCATGAATGAGTACGCCGCCATCCGGCAGGAGGTCTGCCCCGATGTGCTGGCCATGGCGGAGGAAGCAAAACAGGCGTTATCTCAGGCTGGTGCGCAGCTGCTGCGGCTGAAGAAGCGCATGGATGCGGTGAGCTGGGAGCAAAGCGATGTGCTGAATCGGCTGCTCGTCAACATGGCCGATACCGAGCTGAATGCCAGAATGAAAGCGCTGACGGATGAGAAGGAATCCCTCAAGGCACAGATTGCGGACGCGCAGCAGGTAGAGGCTGATCTGAAAGAGCAGGCTGCCAAACGCCGGCAGATGTGGGACAGTATCATGGAATGCGCCGCGGGCTACACGGAATTTGACAATGAGCTCGTCCGGCAGGTCATCCAAAAGATCACGGTGGAGGACGCGGAAACCATCCGCATCCAGTTCCGGGACAGCAAAACGGTGATTGAGCAGGGAATCTATGAATGAGAAGATGAACGGCGGAATATCCACCATGCGAGGGATGTTCTGCCGTTTGTCTTTTCAAAAAGGGGGCATAACCGCAGAAACCATTGCGGCACAAGGCTTTGACGGCGGTATCTTTTCTGTCGACACACGACATTTTTATTAGAAAAACCGCCTAAACAGGCGGTTTTTCTGCGTTAAACAACTATTTTATATCGTATGGTCTGCTGTTGTTGGTCCGTCCGAGGATATAATCCGTGGACACCTTATAGTAGTCCGCCAATTTCAGAAGATGAATCACCGGAATCGTCTGAAATCCACGCTCGTAGCGGGAATACACCGTTTGGCTGATCCCTAAAATTTCCGCCACATCCTCCTGCCGCAAATCCCTGTCCTCCCGTAAATCTCTCAGTCGTTGAAATAACATACCGCCCACCGCCTTTAGTACTGATTGATACTATTGACGATACCGCAGATTTTCATTAGAATGTTGATTGTAGAACTTATAAGTACTAAGGCGGTGGTTGCATGGAGTTGTATCAGGAAATTCTTTGTCATGTGTTTGCAAACGAAAAAGTTCAGATCTCCTTCCCTAATCTCATCAACACGGATGTAACAAAGATTGTGGAGCTGGAATGCTACAAGTCCCTGGCTAAAATCAAGGCCATCCTGGAGAATGACGCATTGACAGACAGCGAATGCTTTCAGCAAATCGAGGAGATCGTCTGCACCTTTGAGGAACTGGGTTCCGGCGGCGGCAATCGGCATGATTTCGCCTGACTCTACAGACGACAAACCGCCCGCTGAATATCCATGGATTTCAGTGGGCGGTTATCTTTGTCTATTGCTTGTTAAAATCTGCTATGCCTAATGAAAAAATTCTGTCAGGAGAAAGCGGAGTGCCCACGGGCGCTCCGTTTTTCATAGCTCTCTTTGCAGGTACACCATATCCACCAGCTGTACCCCGCACTCATAGATGGGGTGGTCGTAGTGGTCGGTGAAAAAGTTCTTGACCAGATGATGTCTGCGAAAACCGCAGGATTCATAAAACGGGATGGTGGACGGGCTATCTCCAGTGCCAACTTGCAGCACTGTATACTGCTCCTTGTAGGTTCGGACGAGAAAGTCCACCATGGCTTTCCCGACGGAGACAGCGTGCTCAGTTGGGTTTTGACCTTCGGAGACAAGGCGGAACTGCGGAACCCAGAAGGACTGCGGGAGCAGCTCGGAGAGTTGGTCCAAGCGCTCATTGCCCCCATACCCGAATTGACGGACAGAAAAATCAGTCGTAAACTGGAATAGAAAGGGGCGAAAAAAATGGAACAGCAAAAGGACAAAAAAGGTACGCCGCCACCTCGCTATGATACAGCATTCAAAGCCGGGGCGGTGAAAATGGTAACAGAGCAGGGACGGGACCCCAAGGAAGTTGCTCGAGACCTCGGCATTTGCATCGACACCCTACGGAGCTGGCTGAAGGCCTCAGGGATGCAGCTGGGCCAGGTGAGCCGCTACAACCGGGAACAGCAGCGGATCCGGGAGCTGGAAGCGGAGATCCGTACGCTGCGCAAGCAGCTGGGTGAGAAAGAGGAGGTCATTGACATCCTAAAAAAATCCGTCGGCATCCTGTCGAAACCATAGTGGAAAAATACCGCTGCGTTCAGGCGCTGCACCGCCAGGGAGCCACTGTGGAACAGGCATGCCGGATCCTGGAGATCTCGCGCAGCGGCTACTATGATTGGCTGCATCACAAGCCCTGTATCCGTGAGCAGCGGAATCAAGCACTGAAACGGAAATTAGTGGAACTACACCAAAAATATCCTGCCCTGGGATTGGACAGCCTCTATCGAGACTATCCCAAGTTTTGTGTAAATCTCCTGTGTGGTGTAGAATAGAGGCACCGCATAGGAGGTTTTACATATGGCTAGAAAGAATCGTACCCCGGAAGAAAATGCCCGTAGGGAAAAAATCCGTGAGCTGCTGCAGATGGCAAACATCGGCAGTATGGATGACATTCAAAAT
>NZ_JBQKJT010000019.1:0-47836 GCF_052117125.1 Candidatus Avoscillospira sp. LCP25S3_F1
CCTATACAGAGGGGGGAGAAAACTGCCCCATCAAAAAGGAAATGGAGGGAATCTGTATGAATTTGTTTGAAGTGGTGAAAGCCAGTATCAACACACAGGAAGCAGCGCAGATGTATGGAATCGATGCCAACCACCATGGCATGGCACTGTGTCCGTTCCATAATGACCGTCATCCGAGCCTGTATGTATCGGATGACCACTACCACTGTTTCGCCTGTGGGGAGCATGGGGATGTGATCGACCTGACCGCCAAACTGTTTGACCTTCGGCTGTATGATGCGGCCCGAAAACTGGCGTCGGACTTTCACCTTGCACCGGACAAGCCCTTGCCGGAAGCCATTCGCCGGAAAAAGGAACACAAAACCAGAGCACAGCAGCTTCGTGAGAACGAGCAGCTGTGCTTTTCTGTTTTGAACGAGTATCGGCGGTTGCTCCTGAATTGGGAAAAACGGTATACACCACAAACGCCGGAAGATGTGCTGGACGAGCGGTTTGTGGAAGCCTGCCACCGTTTGCCATGGGCAGAGTATCGGCTGGACATCCTGCTGCAAGGCGATTCCCATGAACGAGGTGAAGCCGTAAATGAGCTAATGGCAGACGGATACATCCGCAAATTACAGGCCCGCCTGAGAGAGGAGCGATACCATGAACAACCCTGTTTGGATTGATGAGAAAGGGAAAATCATCGAGCCGGAATATTGCCGGGATTTCCTGTCCCGGCATTCCATGCGCTGCATCAACGACCGCTTTTATACTGTGGATGGACCGCTGCCGGATGAGAGCAAATTGAAGCGGGCGATTTATGAGGAACTCTCACCCTGGATTCATGCCAAGGTCGCACAGACAGTGGAGCAGGTGATTAAGGCGTTGAAGCTGGCTGCATACACAGACCCTCTGCCCCTACAATGTGACCGCATCCATGTGGCTAACGGCACTTATTTTCTGGACGGTACATTCACAGAGGAAAAAGAATACTGTAACAACCGCCTGTCGGTATCTTATCGGGCAGATGCCCCTGAGCCGGAACACTGGCTACGCTTCCTTTCGGAACTGCTGGAGCCGGAGGATATTCCCGCCTTGCAGGAGTATCTGGGTTACTGCTTGATTCCGTCCACCAAGGGCCAGAAAATGCTCATGCTGATCGGCAAGGGCGGCGAGGGCAAAAGCCGGATCGGTGTGGTGATGAACGCTATTTTTGGGCTCAACATGAACACCACTTCTATCCAAAAGGTAGAAAACAACCGTTTCGCCAGAGCCGATTTGGAGGGTAAGCTGCTGATGGTGGACGATGATCTTGACATGAACGCCTTGACCAAAACCAACTATGTAAAATCAATCGTGACAGCAGAGTTGCGAATGGATTTGGAACGGAAGAAAGAGCAGAGCTATCAGGGGCTGCTGTATGTGCGTTTTCTCTGCTTCGGCAACGGGGCATTGACTGCACTTCACGACCGCAGCGACGGTTTCTTTCGCCGCCAAATCATTCTGACCACCAAGGACAAGCCTTCGGATCGGTTCGATGACCCGTTTCTTGCTGAGAAACTGATTGCCGAAAAAGAGGGGATTTTCCTCTGGATGCTGGAGGGACTGCGGCGGCTGATCGCCAATCACTATCACTTTACCATTAGCCAGAGAGCCAAAGACAATATCTCTTCCGCTGTTCGGGATGCCAACAACATTCTGGACTTTCTCGATTCTGAGGGTTATGTGGCATTCAAGGCGGATTATGAAGCCAGTACCAAAAATCTGTATGCAGCGTATAAGCGGTGGTGTGAGGACAACGCAGAAAACCCACTATCCCCAAAGAGCTTCGCAAACCAGCTTAGCCAGAATGCTGAACGCTACCATTTGGAGCCGGTCAGCAATCTACACATCGGCGGCGGAAAACGGTGCCGGGGATACATGGGCATTTATGTCCTGCTCTCGCCTATGGAGTTGTAATGAAACTTCAAAACCTTCTGTTCGTGCGTTCATGCGTTCCTGACCGGGTACAGCCTGTGGAACGAAGGAACGCACGAACGTAAAAAATCGAAGTTCATTTTTTATTGTTCGGCTCAGAGGGCGCTCTAAAATCCGCACTTCCCGATCAATGGTTGTGCAAACAGTGAAAAACACTACTGTAAACAGAATGCAAATCATCATTCGGTGATTTGCGAAACAGTGACGCTGGTATGCGGTAAGGTGACTATTTTCACAGTTTCACTTGCAAGCCCACCTAATGGCAAAGTCGATGGGGTGCTGTTGCGGACAGTTCTTCATGGGTGCAGTTCTGAGCGATTTTTGAGAAGTAATTAAGATTAACTGTACCGTGCAGCGTGTATGCTCCACGGTAAAATCATTTCATGAAAGAATGAGGTATTTTCTATGAAATCCAATTTGAGAAATGAAATCAAGTCGTACATTGTGCGTTCCGGCTACACGATGCAGGAAGTCGTTGACCGGCTTTCTGAGGATTACGGTTGGAGCGACAGCGTTTCAAACCTGTCCAATAAGCTCCAGCGGGAGTCTCTGCGGTATGTAGAGGCGGTACAGCTTGCCGATGCCCTTGGCTATGACCTCGTATGGCAGAAACGGAGGGACAAATGATGCCCGCCGTTCTTACCCGCCGTATCTCCCGTCTCCATTGACAAATCCGCAGATTTGGAGATGGATGGCAGAGTGGATTTGCAAAATCTGCTCTGCCTGTGGGCGGCAGAATTGAAGCAATCAAGATTGCGGAAAGGCTGTCGGTCACACCGCCTTTTGAGGATTTGGGTGCCACACACAAGCCTCTAAAGGCGGCAAGGCATCCGCAGATGCCGCATTCCCCCTCGGAGAGCCCACGGCACTTTGCAGCCCTCTGGGATGAAAGTGTCATAGTGGGTTATTACACTTCCCGCAGGAAGTGCATCCCCGTCCCTCAGCCGTCTGCCGCACAACAGAAAGGAGCTGATTTTTATGGCCAGAAATGACGGAATCGACCGCACCTTTGCCCGTAACCAGGACTTGCCCACCCTTGATGATGTGGCAAAGGTGCAGGAACACAATGAACGAGAAAAGGACAGCTACTCCAACCAGGATATTGATACCACCCAGACCTACCGGAATATCCACTTCAAAGCACCCACCGACAGCTATGCCGCCATGTTCGATCAGTTGATTGCCGATGGCGTTATCTCTACCCGTGGTCTGAAAGCCGATGCGGTGAAATACGGGGAACTGATTTTTGATGTGAACTCTGCCTACTTCCACAACCACGGTGGCTACGAATATGCCAAGCAATTCTACACCGATGCATACAAAGCTGCCGTAGAGATCGTGGGCGGTGAGCAGTATATCCTCTCTGCCGTCATGCACGCCGATGAACGCAACCGGGCTATGTCGGAAGCTCTGGGGCAGGATGTGTACCACTACCACCTTCATGTGGTCTATGTCCCGGTGGTGGAAAAACAGATTCTCTGGTCGAAGCGGTGCAAGGATAAGTCCCTTGTAGGTACAGTCAAGGAGACCATTATGCAGGTCAGCCGCAGTAAAAAGTGGGAATCCAAGGTAGCTCTGGATGAGCAGGGCAATCCGCTTTTGACCTCCAAGGGCAAGAAAGTCCTGCGGACATCATACAGTGTCCTGCAAGACGATTTCTTCAACTATATGAAAGCTGCCGGATATACGGATGTGGAGCGTGGAGAGCGTGGCAGCACCGAGGAACATCTGACGGTGACCCAGTTCAAGGTAGCACAGGAACAGCAGCGGCTGGAAGATGTGACCGCTCAAATCGCTCAGACAGAGCAGGCGCTGGACACCGCACAGGCTGCTGTTGAGAAAAAACAAAAAGAGCTGCAATCCCTGCAAAGGCAGACCAAAGAACAGCGCACTGCCGCCCTGACCGTACAGGAAATCCGCTCCATGGGGAAAAAGACGATCACCGGCAATATCACTTTGACCCCATCCGAGTGCAGCACACTCAAAGATTATGCGGTCAATGGGATTCTTGCCAAGGCAGAAAACAGCCGTTTGGAGGAAAAGCTACAACAAGCGCAAAAGAGCGCCACTGTCTGGAAACAGCGATACGAGTCGCTGAAAGAACAGGCACGGCCTTATCTGGAAGCTGTCAAGCTCGCACCCGAAAAGGTGCGGGCTTTTCTTGACGCCATTTTGACACGAACCCAGCAAACAAAGCAGCACGATCAGCCTTCCCGCCGCAAGTCGCACGATATGGAACTTTAATTGATGGAGGAAACTGCATGAGAAAACACAAAGATTTTATGAACGAACCCGACTATGGTTATATCGACATTGAATCCTGCTTTGAACCGATTTTTGAGCCGCCGATTGATTTTCTGGAAGAATGCCGGAAACGCTGGGAAAACCGGATGAATCCGTTCACCGGTACAGTGGAACGGAAAATCGGAAATACCTGGTATCTACTGGAGACTGTATGTGATGGAAATGAGCCGCTTACCCACAAGGTAAAACGGCTCATTTTCTCGGATAAGGAGGCGCTTTGTTCATGACACAGACTCAAATTCATGCTACAATATCACCATGCACACCGATTCTGTCAGCTGACCCAACCGTAAAGGAGGACGCTATGTTGGATCAGCAGAAAATCACCATCCTGTACTGCCGCCTCAGCAATGAGGATGCACTGGATGGAGAATCAAATTCGATACAGAATCAAAAAGAGTTTTTAACCCGGTACGCAGCCGAGCATGGCTACACCAACCTGAAAATTCTGGTGGATGACGGATATACAGGAACCAATTTTGACCGCCCCGGCGTGCAGGAAGGCTTTGCACTGGTTAAGCAGGGGCTTGTCGGTTGCTGGCTGGTCAAGGATCTTAGTAGATTTGGCCGAGATTACCTGACCGTTGGGCAATACACGGACATCATTTTCCCCAGCTATGATGTGCGCTTTATCGCCGTCAACGATGGTGTGGACAGTGAACGGGGCGACAGCGACGGCTTTGCCGCTATTCGTAATTTGTTCAACGAATGGTATCCACGGGACACCAGCAAAAAAGTCCGGGTCGTATTCCGTCAGAAAGGCACCAGTGGAAAGCATCTGGGAAAACCGCCCTATGGTTATCGCACTGACCCTGCCGATAAAGACCATTGGATCATTGACGAGGATGCCGCCCCAGTAGTCAAGCGCATCTTTGACTTGGCTATTGACGGCAAGGGGCCGGAACAGATTGCCCGTATACTGGAGAAGGATAAGGTGTTGACTACCAAGGCGCTGTATGCCAAACAGTCGGAAAACCAACCTGACCCGAAAAAGCGTAAGAAAATGCCGGAGCGCCCTTACCATTGGATTGGTCAATCGGTTGCGGGTATTCTGGAACGGATGGAGTACACCGGCTGTACCTGCAATTTTAAGACCTATTCCAAGTCCTACAAGCTGAAAAAACGGATTCCCAATGCAATCGAAGATATGTGTATCTTCCCTGATACGCAGGAAGCAATCGTTTCTCAGGCTCAGTGGGACAGGGTGCAGGAGTTGCGAAAAAACAAACGCCGTCCCACAAAAGCGGAACGGCAGGGATTGTTCTCTGGGCTTCTGTTCTGTCCCGATTGTGGGAATAAGCTGCACTTTGCTACCTGCAAAAGCTTTGACGGCAAGCAAGACCACTATGTATGCTCCAGCTACAAAAGCGGTCGAGGCACCTGTTCTGCCCACTATATCCGGGAAGATGTACTGCGGGAACTGGTGTTAGAGCGCATCCGTGCGGTCAATGCCTATATTCGGCAGGACGTGGAGGGTTTTCAAGAGGAATGGCTGCAATGCCGCCGCTCCGATCAGGAACGCAACATCCGTGAAGATCGGAAGCGAGTGGAGCAGGCGAAGAAACGGCTGGCTGACCTGGATGTTCTTCTGTCCCGACTTTATGAGGATTTTGTCCTGGGCGATCTGAGTAAGGAGCGGTATAAGAAAATGACCGCCGATTACGAGGCAGAACAGGAGCGGTTAAAACTCGAAATTGAAGTGACGGAAGAATGGCTGGAAACACAGGAAACCATGAGTGCAGATGTAGATGCCTTTGTCGCTCTAACCCAGAAGTATGTGGATGTGCCGGAATTGACACCTACGATAGTCAATGAATATATCAAGAAGATTGAGGTGTTTGCGCCGGACAAATCCAGCGGCAAGCGGGTACAGAAGGTGAAAATCTATTTCAACTTCGTGGATGACGTAGAGATTCCTGTGATTTCCGAGCCTGTTGTTGCGAAATCTACCCCTGGACGCAGAAAAACGGCGTGACCATTACGGTCACACCGTTCTCTTCCCCTCGCAAAGCTAAATAGTACCTTATCACTATTAAGCCTTCGCATTCGGGATTTTTGGAACATCGAAACAGTATAGATGTAACGACGTTTAGGTCCGCACCCATTGCTTTCAGACAGCAGTATTTTATCTGCATACTTCAACCACATATATAGGCTTTCCTCACAAAAACAATCATCTTATTGTGTCTTAAGCACGATATGGTAAGAATACCAGACTGGCTATCCGGTGTTCCTGTACATTATAACACACCTGCGTTACAATACAATTTCGTATTTATAATCTTTCATGATTATATCTGTTCCCTTTTTCTTATATGTGCTCTCGCTGACAATTTTTCCGCCACATTTCTGGGCAACACGATTAGAAGCGGCATTTTCCTGACCCACATAAATAGTTACTTTCTCAGCTCCTTGACTACGAGCATGATCTATCATTCCTTGAGCGATTTCAGTTGCATAGCCTTGACACCAAAAATTCTTATGTACGCAATAAGCAATATCGTATACTTTCTTGTCATCACTTATCATGAAACTGCATGTCCCTACCCGTTCTAATGAATTCTTAAAAACAGGAATCAAATAACAACATTCCTCCTCCTCGCCTAAGCCTTCTAACATGTTCAAATATTCATCATCTATTTCTTCTTTTGCTTCATCTGGCAAATATTGTCCCATCTCTGGATTGTTCCAGATACTATATGCCCACAAAGCATCTTCTTTCGTAAATCCTCTTAATAAAAGTCTTGGAGTTTCAATATCATTTATCTTCATAAACATCCTCTGTCAAATTCAATATTTCTCCGTTGCTTACTGATGCTTCCATCTTCCACGCTGATTGCTTTTGTCAGGACGATCCGGCGATTCTGATTGAGCCATTCCATGTAGACTAATTTTAGAGCAGTATTCTCGCCATCTGATTTTCGAACAACAAATTAGGAGTTACAAAAAGCGGAAAGCCCCTTGTCACAAGGCTTTCTGTATACGACGAGCCCCGCTTTTCGATAAAACAGTTCAAAAAGTGGGGCTCATTTATTTGTAACATCAAAACGCTGTAGATGTCATGTTATCTCCGCAAAACTCAAATTATTTATTCTTGTTTTGATGAGTCAACTTCCGATTCGGAGATACCCCCTTCAATCAAATCGGTTATCACTTGATTGAGTTGGGCAGCATTCTTTTCCGTAATAACAGGGACACCTGTTTGCAACTCAATAGCCTTTCGGGCATCTCCAGCGACTTTACCGCCTGCACGAGCCACTTCGATATTATCAGAAAAAGATTCCGGTGCTTTCTGCTTGGAAATTTCTGTGGTCGTAGCCTCGGCCAGCATATTCAGAACCAATTCCAGTGTAGTCATATTGTCCCGCAGGTTTTCCTTTTTCAGCCCCTTGAGATTCTTATACTGTCTGGTGGACATCCCGGACCATGCTCGGGATATCTCATCTGTAAGAATGGCATACTCAATGCCCTTTTGAACACCACGGGCATCCCATTCATCGGTCAGCTCTTTGCGGACCTGGATCGCCTGCAGTCGCTGATTGATCCATTCACGGGTATAGCCTTTCTTCAGATAGGTTTCCAGCGCCCGTTCAATGGTCAGTTCCGGATCTATCGTTTCTTCGATTCGCTCCCGACCAACCTGTGCCAACCATAGCTTAAACGGCTCAGCTTTGGGAGATGGTATGGACTGGATGATACGCAGAAGCTGTTCCGTATCTGCCACATCAGTATTATACCGTTTTCCATCCTTTGGGGACCTCAATTTCAGTTGCTGACAATTTGTCAGCAACTGATCTGCACCTTCTTCTTTAAGGCGTTGTTTCAGCTTTGCCCAGTAGTTGCTTGCGCCACGCTGATCCGGCTGATCGGTCAAAACTGCAACGACATCAACAACAGAAAAGTACCATTCCTCTTTATCCTCGTCCCAGGCTGTGCGGATGCGCTTATCTTCAAAAAGCTGAATCTTATCCTCTTGCCCCATTCATATCACACCTCTTTTCTTCAGCAAATCATCAAGCAGTCCCTGACAGCCTTCCATAACATCCTGCCAGGTCGCATCGAAGTCGCCGGTGTACCACGGGTCGGCTACCTCTCCGGGTCGGCTTGTAAAATCCATCAGAAGGTGCATTTTGTCGGCAAAGTCGCCACCACAGATCTGGTACATACTCCGGATATTGGCGCGATCCATGCCGATCAGCAGGTCGTACTTGTCGTAGTCGCTGTTCTGGAGCTGCCATGCTGTTTTGCCGGAACAGTCGATTCCATACTCGGCCAATTTCCGGCGGGCAGGCGGGTAAACAGGATTTCCGATTTCCTCGGTGCTGGTAGCAGCTGATTCGATCTGGAACTCCTGTGCCAGACCAGCTTTCTTCAACATATCTTTCATCACAAACTCGGCCATCGGGCTTCTGCAAATATTCCCATGACAGAGAAAAAGTATCTTGATCATTTTCGGAACTCTCCAATTGATTTTCTTCATGATCAGTATAACATGGAACCTCAAATTCGTCGAGCGTGAGTTCCTGATGAGCACATTCCTGGATAGCGTTCTGAAGTGCGGATTTTGACCATCCGTACTGTTTTGCGGCCAGCAGATACCAGCGTCGCTCCGCCATGTTCAGGTCCGCCTCCAGAATCACAACATTTTGTGTCCAGGAGATCTCTGCGGCGAGTTTCAAAAGTTCTTCGTTTTCACCATACATCCGGTAAAAATCACGCATCCTCCGCAGATTGCGCGGGGAGAAGCCAGGGACATTCGGATACTGTTCAGACAGGTATTTGGCAGCAGCAACCGCAGCACCCTTTTCAGAACGACCACATACAATTCGGCCTAATTCGCAGTATAGTTGCAGTTGAGAAAAGTCAGCAGTTACTGCTGCATCCAAATCCGCAAACATGGCAGAATAGTCGATGTTTTTGCGAGTGTTCATAGTTTCTCCTTCCTGATAAATTATGCTTAACCGAAAACAGACCAAAGAGAAATACGGGATACTCCCGCACTTCTCTTTGGCCTGTTTACACCACCCGAATCATCTGTTCCCAGAGAAGAACGAATCGGTCATCCAGGATTTTGTTGTCATGATAGTGTCCGAACAGCCAGTAATGAAACCGGGTTCTTTCTTTGACTTCTTCCAGATAATCTGTCAGGGGATCATGGGCATATCCTCCTGCGCCCAGTTGGTCTACAATACTGCTGGGAGCACAGTGGGTGATGATATAGTCCACTTCATGCCGGACACGCTCCAGATTGTTTCGGGCTTCTTCATATTCCGCAGCACTCGGAAGCTCCTGTTTCCACCAGGAACGATGGTTTACACGGAAACTGGCCCCCATTCTGCGGAGTGTCCAGTACTGTTCTTCAAAATCTGGAGCGTAGGGATTCAGTACACCGTATTCCATATCGTGGCTCCTTGCTCCGCCCATAGTAAAGAATGTGTATCCCTGCAGTTCAAACACCTGTCCCCGCATCAAATGGATCACATGCGGGCGGATGCGCTGGACTTTCCCACCGTTCCATTCCTCGACAGGGTATTTCCCCAGCAGATCAAAGTTCTCGTGATTGCCGCTGACAAACAGCACGGTGAAGGGTAAGGATTCCAGCCAGTCCAGGTTCCGATTATCTTTTTTTCGCCCGTCCCACAGACCACCAAAGTCGCCGCAGATGATCATGTAATCCTCTTTGGTCATTTCAGCTTGCTCCGGGAAGTATTCGGGCTGAAACCGCTCGAAATTGCCATGGGTATCGCCGGTCGCATAAATCATATCGTTCACCTTCTTTTTCTCATTATATCATATCCTGCTCCACTTGAATGCCCCCGCGCAGGATCACCGTGATATGTTCCGCAGAAACGACCTTCACCGTATCCACCAGCTGTCGGATGAGGGTTTCATCCCATTCCTGGATCTCTGCAGATGCGCCCTCCATGACCGCGGCAGCTTCTTCGATCCGTCGAATTGCCTGCGTATTACTTTTTCGCTGTTCTTCTATGGCTTGCCGTTTTTCCTTCAGAACAGCGGCCTCGTCCATAATTTCCTTGAGCTGGACTGTATAGATGGATGGATTTTCTGCATGAGCGGCTTTTGCCACCAGAGTCCTTGTCAGGTCATTCAGCTCATCCAGCCGACTTTCTATATCTGACAGGCTCATGCTCTCGCCTGGAATCGGTGCCAGCACCTGTTCCATAGCTCCGGTGATTTTCCGGATGAGTGTGCTTTTCCGGCTCATTGCAGAGTTGATTGCTGCGAGAATCGACCGCTGAAGCTGATCTTCATCGACTGATGGCGAGTTGTGGCAATATTTTGTTCCATAGTCCAGTCGGCTGACGCAGCGCCATACAACCCGTTTTTTGCCCCGTTTGGACCATGTGCATCGGCGGTACAGTGTTCCGCATTCTCCACATACAAGCCGCTCTGAGAGCGCATATTTGCTGGCATAGGAGGTCATTCCCGTGGGAGCATTCTTTTTTGAAGGACTTTTTCCTGCGTTGCGCCTTGCCATTTCTGCCTGTACCGCATCGAATGTCTTTCGGTCTACGATTCCATCATGATGGTTTTCCACCAGGTACATTGGGAGCTGACCTGTATTGCGGATTACCTTTCGGCTGATACAGTCACTGATGTAGGTCTTTTGGAGCAGGACATCACCGCAGTATTTTTCATTGGTCAGGATGCTGCGGATCGATGATATGGTCCACTCTGCACCTCCTGCCACATTGGGGATCTGCTCCGATTCCAGCCAGTCTTTGAGCATCCGCAGGCTGGCGCCGGTCAGGTACCGGTCATAAATCGACCGAACGACATCTGCCTGTTCCGGAATGATCTGGGGCATACCATCCTCGCCCTTCTCGTATGCATACAGGCGTTTGTACTGTATGATGGCTTTACCTTCCCGCATGGCCTGCCGCTTGCCCCAGCGGACATTGGCGCTGATGCTCTCACTTTCCGCCTGGGCGAAGGCGCCCAGCATGGTGATGAGGATCTCGCTGTCCGACTCCATGGTGTTGATGTTTTCCTTTTCGAAGATGACTGCGATACCCAATTCCCGGAGAGCCCGGATATAGTTCAGGCAGTCTACCGTATTTCTGGCAAAGCGGGAGATGGACTTGGTCAGGATGATATCGATTTTCTTACGCTTGCACTGGCGGATCATCTTCAGAAATTCAGGGCGCTTTCGGGCAGAAGTTCCTGTGATGCCCTCATCGGCAAAAATGCCTGCCATCGTCCAGTCCTTATTGCCCATGATTTTGTCGGTATAGTAGGTCTGCTGGGCTTCGTAGCTGGTGAGCTGTTCCTCGTCATCTGTAGATACCCGGCAGTAAGCGGCGACTCGCAGCTGCCGCTGGACAGCCTGCTGTGCTGTGCTTTCCACTTTCGCAGGGATCGTAATGACTCTGGGTGGATTGTCTCTCATTGTGGTTCACTCCTATGATTTGATTATTTTTCAGTCGTATGGCTATGGATTTATCACTGTATACACGGATTGCGGATACCGTGGTTTTCAGCAGTTTTGCGTCCAATTCACGCATGACCGGATGCTGGGCAAATATTCGCCGGAGCCGGATACTCTCATATTCATCTGCATCGATAGCACTATATTGTACAGAGGCAATGGAGTGGATAAGCTCTTGAGCTGCATCTTCGTCGATTGGCTGGCAGGATAGCACTGCATCCAATTGCCTTTGCAGTTTCACATTCTCGCTTTTAGGATGGGGCGACACCACTTGAATCCGTTCCGGATTGTTGAGCAGCATGTTGAGCAGACCTAACACCTGCTGTTCTATCTGCTTCGTTTCTGTCCACCCACTGAGACGGCGAAGGATCTTCTGTGCCTCTGTAATATGGGTGGTCACTTGCTTGGCGTTGCGTTTTTTTATCGCACTTGTCATAGTTTCTTCCTGCAGGATAGCAGGATAGCCCTTGTCACCGATATAACGGCGATCCTCCAGAATCCGTGCTACCATATTTTTGTTCCAGACCCTTCCAACATCGTATGGAATCTTCTGCTCCCGAAGCCACTCAACCAGGCTGTTGTAGGATTCTCCGGCGATATACGCCTGGAAGACATGCTTTACCAGCACTGCCTCCGGTGGATGAGGTACGATTTTACCCAGTTCCATGTGATAGCCGAAGGGCAGTTTCCGATTTCCCATCAGCGCACCGTCCTTTCAATGGTTTCTGTAAGCTCCAATCCGTTTTTCAGGCGGAATCGAAGCTGTTCTTTACTGTCCACAATAATCTTGTCAATCAGTTCACCGAACAGCTCTGCATCGAAGGCATCAAGGAAATCCGGCCCTGCTTCTAAGATATCCATCAGCTCCTGCGTTTGAGCGATGGTGTTGTCGCCATCGGAGGCTAACAGGCGTTCCTTTTTCAGCTTTGCAGCGCGGAGCTGTTCGGTCAGCTCATTGCTCTGGGATATAAAAATGTCAGGATCAATGAGGCCCTGCTGTTTCAGCGTGGTCAACATTTGATTCTGACTGGAAAGTTCAGATATTTGCTTGTTCAGCTCAATGACATCCAGACTCCAGAGCATTCTGCGGTTGCGGATCGTCAGGAGACTGGTGATCATCTGGGAGAGGATCGGCTCTCCATGGTGCTTGAGGTTATAGTACAGACGCAGGACGGCTTCCTCGATTTGGGACTCTGGTATCTGTTCCATGACACAGGCATCTTTTTGTCTGTCGTGTTTGCGGCACACCCAGTATGTTATGTCCTTTGACATTTTCCTTTTGAAGTATGTCCCACAGTTTCCGCACAGGATCGTCATGGTGAAGGGATATTGCTCCCGAGGTGAATGGGTAATTTTAGAGCTTTTCGCCTGATACAGCGCCTGCGCCCTTTCAAATATGAGCCTGTCCACAATAGGTGGGTGACTGTCTGCAATGTAGTACTGATCCTTATTTCCATGGTTTATCTTCTTTTTGACCGGAAGGGTATCAGTCGAATATCGTTTCTGCAGCAGGGAGTCACCGACATATTTTTCGTTTTGCAAGACATAGCAGACCGTTGTGTGCTGCCAGTATGGGATTTTATCTCTTGTGGGAATTCCTAAGCTTGTGATTTCCGATGCGATTTCTGTGGTGCTGTACCCAGCCAGGAACCTGTCGAAGATCAACCGCACGATTTGTGCTTCGGATTCTACGATTTCAAGCCTCCCATCGCACAACCGGTATCCAAACGGCGCCTTACAGGTAATGAACTTACCGCTTTGCATTCGTTTCTGATAGCTCCACCGCATATTACCTGAGATTGATTCGCTCTCAGCCTGAGCGAAGGCAGCGAATATGGCCGTCATCATCTCACCGGACATGGTGGATGTGTCGATATTTTCTTTTTCGAAGTAGATGCTGATTCCCAGCGCTTTCAGTTCTCGGATCGTCTCCAGACATTCTGTGGTGTTTCGGGCAAATCGGGAGATGGATTTCACCAATATCCGGTCAATCAGCCCTCTGTGGCAATCTGCCAGAAGTCGTTGGAAGTCCTCCCGCTTTTCAGCAGAAGTGCCTGTGATACCCTCATCTGCATAAATGTCCACCATGCTCCAGTTTTCTTTTCCGGAGATCAGGTCTGCGTAGTACCGATTCTGAGCGGCGAAGGAGTTGAGCTG
Organism: Candidatus Avoscillospira sp. LCP25S3_F1; assembly: GCF_052117125.1. Lineage (NCBI taxonomy): Bacteria > Bacillati > Bacillota > Clostridia > Eubacteriales > Oscillospiraceae > Candidatus Avoscillospira > Candidatus Avoscillospira sp. LCP25S3_F1. The sequence continues at coordinate 13,871 of NZ_JBQKJT010000019.1, forward strand.
GTCATCGGAAGCAGAGCTGACACGGGCGTAAGCAGCTACCCGCAGCTTGATGTCCTGCTGCTTTTCAGTAGCCTCTATCGTAATAACTCTGCACTGCTTTTCCTGCAGGGCCATACTTCCATCGGTCAGCTGCTTTTTCTCCATGTCAGTTCACCTCCTTACAGCAACAAACACTACCACACTTTTGCCCCAATAGCTATCACCAAATGCAACGAAAATCAGGGAAACAGAATGATCTCCACACCATCCTGCACAGAGAGGTAGCTTGCAATTTTTTGAGCCTCTTTTTCGGTGCATTTCCCAATCTGGACAAGGTTTTTAAGCAGCGTGATAATGCCACAGTAATCGATGTTTACATTCTGTACTGTCATAGTAATCCTCCCTTCATTTACGGTTTTACTGAACCTTGATACCACAAAAATAGAGGCCGCCCAATTTGGTTGGGGAAGCCTTGGCTTGCTCTACTACATTGCAGGCGACCTCCATTGCTTCTAATATCAAGAATTTTGCCTGTATTCGACACTACTTCCCCAGGCAGGGCGGCAACATAAACTGTGCTGGCGCACATCACGGGAATCTCACCCCTCCGGGGAACGCCCGAAGCTGCGTACAGGAGTACCATTGTGGACTGACGGGATCTTGGCGAAGCAGGGTGCCAATCCTGCTCTGGCCTGAGTGGGTATCGCTCTGCACCTTAATTGGCCGTCCTTAGATGCGGAAATGATCCGCACAGGTGGTCTTCGCGCACTCGGCCTGACGCTGGCTCCGTCAGCTGATGTATCTATGCTACCGGATATGACTGCTTGGAGCAGTATTTTTCAAGGTACTGTGAGATTAACTGATCTCACTAAGATTGTAACTCTGTGTGTTTCAGAATTACATAAACAGAATGGAAGGTTACCTACCCAAAATGGAAGGTTTTAGAGTTTTGCCTCCAATTCAGACAAAAATGCAATGGTCATTCGCAGGTTCTGCTTCTGATCCATAGCTTTAAATTCTCTCCCCGACAAAAGATAATCCAGGGAGACATCGAAGAATGCTGCAAGCTCCACAGCCAGTTCAACTGAGCCGGTCTGCTTTCCGTTTTCAATTTTCAGGATGTATGTACTGGTGATGTTCATTTTCTCTGCCAGCTGCTCCTGCGTAAGTCCTCGGCTTTTCCGTAAATTCTTGATTCGAGCGGCATAGCTATCTCTGTTGAAGCCCATAACACTTTCCTCCGTTTTCTGAAATTTGGATGAGACCGAATTTCAGTTCGGAGGATCACGGCACCCAACAGAAAGATTATATGTAAAAAATAAATTGCCGATCCCGTGCAAAAATGGAGAATCGGCAACCTGTGCTTGATCTGCATTAAGAAGTCCAGGGCGGGATACAGGGGCAGCAGGCGGAGGTTTTTCTTTCTTTCTTATATGCCCAGCTTGCGTATCCCGTTTTTTTCTTGACAGTCTTCCTCGTGCTGTCCTGAAAGCAGTGTGACTCGGCTTAACCAGATGGAACAACTTAATGCGGCAGCTGTTATCTGCCATGTTGCATTTCTCCTTGTCCACTTACGCGGCCGGCACACAGACAGCCAGCATCACCCCCTTATAATTTTTGTTCTTCGGCAAATGCGACTGTCTTGCCGATAATATAATTCAGTTTTATGTATCTCAGGCTTGTTGGTTCGTGTATTGCGATACATCAAACAAGCGAATTGTGTCGCATTCACCCGCAAAAAGATGTATTGTAGAATATCTTTGAGGTGAACTGCGATGTATGACTTCTCCTATACATTGGGGAATGCTGTGAAGAGCACACGTTATCGGCGCGGTCTGACCCAGCTTCAGGTAGCAGACATGGCGGATATCGATGTGCGAACCGTGATGAATATTGAGAACTACAAGGCAAATCCCAAGATGGAGGTGCTCTACCCTTTGATCCGTGCCCTCCGTATTGATGCCAGAACCATTTTTAACCCTGAGCAGCAGCGCGAAACTCCCGCTCTACAACAACTTCGGCTTATGATTGAGGAATGCAGTGAGCAGGAGGCCGAAGCGTTGATCCCGGTGGTGGAATCGGTCATTGCCGCACTCCGGACAAAGGACGCCATTGAGATTGGATGACTATATAAAAAAACAGAGCCTGCTTTTCCCCGGCAGGGGGATCAGCAGGCTCTGTGCTTTAAGCATCCGGCTCGTCGCTCAATACCATCTTCAGTTTTACCACATTGACCATGAATTCCTTTTTACATTTTGGACAGTATAGCGGGAATTTTACTAAAACCGTTTCTTCATATACTTTGACTTTCGTTTTGCTGCCGCACTGAGGACAGCAGATCCATTTTGACTCATGCCGCATAGCAATCACTCATTTATTCGTAGTTACAAGTTAGATAATTGCAGTCGGTTTTTCTTCATTGATATCCAATCATTCTATGAAAACGCCGCCAATTTCGCCAGCAGATACGCCAGAGAACTATCATAAAAGACGAAATCATCGATCAGTCCGGCATTTTTTGCATCTATGACACGGCTGCATACGGCGGACTGTTCCGGCCTGACCAGAAGCAGGATCTTGAGGTCCTGTTCAACCTGCCGAAGAGGTTGGCAGATCCCGATCGCCTGATCCATATCCGCCTGATCCACAATATCCAATATCACCACATCCGCATGAAAGATATCAACGCCGACCACAGCCTGCGGATAATGGAGCTGGGCCGCCCACAGGAAGTCAAGCTCCGGCTTTGCATGGATGGCCGCTGACAACCCCTGTCCCAGCACCTTATTGGATGATATAAACAGCACTGTTTTCATGATCGGCACCCTCTATCCAATCCGATAAATACAGATGGTTTTCTGATCGCTCCCGCCTGCTCCGGCTTCCATGAGCCGAGCCTCCACAGCCGCGCCGCCTGACTCACGCCCAGGGGTCAGCGGACTTGGGGGTACGGACACCGGTGAGCAGGTATTGCTCCCAGAGGAACCATTTCCCATCGCTGCCCCGCTGCCGGAGTTTGATGGGGCGAGGGCTGTCCGCGCCGCCGCAGGGGATAAACAGTTTCATATAGCCCTGCTCCTCACCGGAAACATGGTTGCTTTCCACCCGGATGGTATAGGGCTGGTTGGGTGTGTAATTGTTGTCGGGGGTAGAGCCGGCAAAGTAGGTGAAGGGAAGGTAGGTCTTTCCGTCACGGAAGCGGTCGTTTAAGAAGGAGATCTCCTGTCCGCTCAAAGGACGGGGCCCCCGCAGCCAATTCAGCATATCCGTGCCGATCTGCCGGTCAGCGGCATAGGCGCACAGGGCCAGCACGGTCAGCGCCGCCGCCTGAAAGGGGGTGTCAAGGGCCGCCTCCGGGAGAGCCTGCAGCTGGGCAAGGCTCTCAGGGAGGGCCGCAAAGGTAAAGGTTTCCCGCTTGTTTCCAATGGCTGTGGCTGCCGTCGCCGCGGCATCCACGGCGGACTGCTTTAGCCTGTCAAAAATACTCATACAAATACTCCTTTCACGCCTGTTCCACACTCGTGCGCCTGATGTTCTCTCAGCCATAGGCGCGTATCAGATCCATACAGGTCATGCCCTCGCCAAAAAAGGGTGGACACACACCGGTTTCACGATCCTGCTGGATATGGAGAGATTCGCCGGATGGGTCGATCAGCACCGGGAAGCTGCCGCTCATGCGGGTGCCCGCGTCGTCCGAGAGGTCCAGATACAGGCAGTCGCCCTCCATACGCCAGATGCCGGAATACGAGTACGCATACTCCTGCCCATCCTCCGGCTGATGGTAGAGATCGATGCGTCCGGAATAGTCCGGGTCGCTGTCGCCCCAGCCGAACTCCATGTACCACTGCTCGCAGGTCCAATTTGTGTAAGCCAGCCCCCAGTCTGTGGGCGGCAGCCACCAGTCGTCCCCGGACGGCTCCCAGTCCTCGGGGTAGTCCAACCCGGTCACATAGCCCCAGATGCCGAAATCCATCAGCATGGGAAGGTAGTTCTCCCCGGTGGGCACGATGGAAATGCCGTATTCATCGGTCAGCGGAAGCCACTTCACCTCCACGCCATCGTTTGTCACAAGGACGATCTCCGTGTCCGGTTCATCCCGCCATTGCTCATAATTTACAAATATCAGTACAGACTGAGCACACTCCTCCCGGTAGAGCACCTCACCCGGTACAGGCCAAACGCCGTTACCGAGAGATTCCCAGGTGACATGGTTCACGGCAAGGCTGGTATTCTTATCCCGGGGAACGATGCAGAATAAATCACCATAGCCCGGGCCAAGGATATGTTCGGCCGGTATATTTAGTAGAAACGGCATGGCCTCCACCAATCCGGCACAATTCTCCACCAGCCAGTCCGACAGCGGGGTGGAGTCCCCCTGCTTCCTGTATCCCAGATAGGCGACCGCGCCGGCGTACTGGTCATCGTATGCCATGGCGTCATACAACAGGTTCAGGGACTCCTCCGCCAATTCCGCCTCCGCTGTTTCTTCCCCGCTGCCGGAGAACACACCCACCCCGGAATCTTTTTCTCCCTTACTGCCGGAAAGGGTGCCCATCGCACCGTCCGTTTCCGTTTCAACGGGCGGTGTGTCTTTTCCTCCGCAGGCGGACAGACCAAGGGCCAGCGCCATGCACAAAATCGCCGGGAGAAAGCGGCGCCGGAGCAAATTCTTCATCATCCGGCCTCCTTCTCAGAATTTCCCGCTGCGGCCGCTGCCGCCGCCCCCGCTTTCGCTGTAGGTGCTGCCGCCGCTGCCGCCCGAGCTCTCTTTCTGGATCTTGGTGCGTGTTTCGGTGGTATGGGTGTACCGGTCGTACTGCTTTGTCAGGTGTAAGCCGCCAGCGGTGAGGTACGCATCGGCTTCCGCCTTTTGATGGACGGACTTCATCTTACGCAGCAGCCACAGGCAAACCGTCCCCGCGGCCAGACAGGAGCATCCTGCTGAAATGACGAACCAGATCCAGTAAGGACGGCGCACCGGCTTGCCGGCGTCGGCCTTCGTCAGATATTCCTCACAGGCGTCCAAGTAATTGGAAATGCCGCCATACCAGTCGTTTTCCCCAAAATCGCCCAGGAATTGCTCCTCCAGCTTCTCCTGCCCATATTCATCAAAGGCATACTCGGCGTACTCGCCGTAGACGAACATGGCGTTGTCCCGCTCGGCCATGCTCAGGAGCACGATGATCCCATCCCGCCCGCTGCCCATACCGAGCTCACTGCCGTGATAGAGCTGATAGGTGACCTCATAGATACTGCCGTTTCCGAATTCCGTGTAATCATCTACAAGAGCAAAATAAACGCCGCAATCCTGCTTTTGGGAAATAGCTTCGGCCCGAGCCTCCAGCTTTTCCCACTTCTCATAGGGGAGAAGGTCTGCAACATCAAATACATACTGCATCGTGACACTGCCCTGCACCGGTTCTTCCACGCCGACATCCTCGCCGGAGCCGGCCGGCGGGCAATTTGTGAGGATGTAATCCTCCGCCGTTTCCGCCATGGCGTCCACTGCCTGGGTCAGCGCCACGGCGCTCATGGTCATGTCCTCGCCGTTCCACGCCTGCGCCGCCATATAGGGCTGTACCGCATCGTAGACGGCGCCGGACAATTCCTGGCCGCTGCCCCGCTCATCGCTCAGTCTGGCGTAGACGCACCAGTCATTTTCGTCAACCATCTTGTAGGTATCCCCATCCTGCGCTTCCAGCAGAATGGTCAGCGTAACGCCCTCCTTGTGCTCGCCATAGCCGTAATCATATTCCTCATAGATCCCCGCGGCGGCGTCGCCAAGTCCGTCATAGCTGTTTTGGGTCAATACATCCACCCGCAGATCAAGGCCCAGCGCCTGGGAGAGCTGGGGGAGGGTCTGTTCTCCCTGCATGGTCAGTTCCTGCGATCCCAAGGATTCCGTTTCGTCATAGATCACGCCGTACTCCATTGCCGCCATTGCGGGAGTGCAGAGGGACAGCGCAAACAGGAACGCCAGCGCGAGAGCAGTATATGCTTTCTTCATATCCGGTCCGCCTCCTTTCTCACGGCAATAGGACCAGCGCCGAACTGATCACAGACAGGGGGACGGCGATGGCGGCAAACAGCCCCCAGAACTTCCCCCAGCTGACCGGCAGGTCGCCCACCAGCTTTCCGGTCTGTCCATTCATGGCAAAGAGGAAGTCCTTCCCATGCCACTTAGTATTCAGCATCCAGACGGGCATCAGGGCGTAATGCACCTTGCCCCTGCGCAGGTGAACGCTGCTGTCTCTGAGAACGCAGAGGTCATAACGCTTCACTGTGCCGCGCAGCGCGGAGGCAAGGGTCCCCTCACAGCGCTGATCCGCCCGCTGCCGGCTCTGTTCCACCGTCACATCGAACTTATCGGCCAGGAAGCCGGGGAGATACGCGGTGGAAAACGGCTTCAGCTCCTTGTAGTCATAGGGTTCAATGGAGTCCATGTGGCCGTCCGGCATCTTGCTGGAGGCGTCCACCGGCACCTTCTCAAAGGTGACGGCTCCGGCCCGGTAGACATCGTAGTGTTTCGTCTCCGTGATCTCGTAGTCGCCGGAGCGGTATGTACGGGAGCGGGCAGCCTCATAATGGGCGTCGCCCTCCGCCTCGCCGTCGAACATCCAGAAGGGAACATAGATCCCTCGAATCTCCTGCACATGATTTTCACCGGTAAAGCTTTTCGGCAGGAAAAACTTCCCTTTGTAGTGGGACTTGAGGGCCTTTACCGCATCTTCCTTGCTCAGCTTGAACGGAACGATGAAATCCGGCCGCAGTGCTCCGGAGAACTGGCCCGGCACCACAGTGGGGTTCCCGCAATAGGGGCAGGAGGTCGCCGCCGTGCTCTCCTCGCAGATGAGCTCCGCGCCGCAGCTGGGGCAGCTGTAGGCCCTCATACCGTCGCCCTCATCCCCCCAATCCTCGCAAAAGTCAGAGGTGTCCCATGCGCCTCCATCCGTGGCCGGCGCGCCCTGTCCGGCGCCGCCTTCCTCCGCCGCCTGCTGGGCTTCTGCTGCCTTTTTTTCTTTCTCTGCGTAGAGCGCCTCGATCTCCGCCACATCGTAACTGGCACCGCAGTATTCGCACTCCAACCGGCCGGACGCACCGGAGAAATGCAGCGGTCCCGTGCAGCTGGGGCATTGATAATTTGTTACCTGTGTTGGCATCTGAAATTCCTCCTTCCCATGCCGACGCTGTAACGGTCTATACCGAAACAGGCCGTAATCCGCAGAAGATCAGCCGAGCGGGTCGGTGAGCAAGCTGTCCAGCGTCAGGACGCACAGCTGCGCGTCGTACTTCGGCATAAACGGCAGGCTGACTTCGTTCTCCCCAGCGCCGATCACCATCTCCTCGCCGCTGGGACTCATCAAAATCGGATAAGTCTCCGAGATATAATACGGGCCGTCTGTGACGCCATAGTTATCACCGCCAACAAGGGACAGGCTGACGGTCACATAACTGGGCCCATCCATGACGGATGTGGTCGTCCAGAAACCGCTCCACACCTCTTCCCACGTCGTTTTAGAAGGATCGGCACCCTCGTATTCCCAATACAGTTCGACCGTTCCTCCCATCTCATCCTCGGGAAAGAACCACAGGTAGTAATTTGCGATACGGTCCGTATCCCATGCCGCTGCCTGCGTTGTCCAGCTGCCGCCAAGCCCGGAGGCATAGACGCCGCTCCAGCCGTCTGCCAGCCACGGTGCAAGCTCGGAAGGAACGCCCTGCCAGCCGTATTCCGTAAAGTCGAAGGAGAGGTAGTCTCCGTTTTCCGAGAAACATGGCACGATGTGCCCCGTTGATGTATAGAGCTGCGGCTCCCACACGCAGCTGTTGCCTGCGTTGTCTACGATCTGGACCTGTATGTAGGACAGGTATGCGTATGCATCGTCCCCGCCGGCTGCAAAGATCAGCAGCGGATCTCCAACTTCAGACCGGTAGAGAACCTCGATGACCTCTTCAGTATCTGATTTCGAATCCCACCGCATGAGATTGACGGAAACCGTGGCATTTTCATCAAGCGGCACGAGACAATACAGATAATCATCCTCCCCGATGGTATGCCCCGTATCGATTTCGGAAATAAAAGGGTATTTCTGCAGCGTCGCTTGGTCTGTTTCTGACAGCCAATCTCCATCAGACGCTTCTCCGGTATAGCCCAGGAAGGCCGCGCCGAACATGGTCTGCGGAAAAGCCATTCTCTCCCGCAGCCAAACAAGAGATTGTTCCGCTTCCGCGGAGAATCCGGTCGGTGTCGGCTGCATATCCGATCCCCCGGCCCCCGGGCGCAGCTTTTCCGGCAGTTTCTGATCGGGCATACCAGACAACGTCTCACCATCGGCGCTTTGATTTGGTTCGTCTGTTCTCGCTTGCTGTTTTTGCGCGCAGGCACAGAGAGACAGCATCAGAACCAGTATTAGAAAAAATGCGATCACTCGTTTTGATGTCCTTTTCATAACTGCTCCTTTCAAATGTCACTGCTCCATACCATTGCGCAAATGGGGATCGCTCCGCCCCAAATGGGGCGGGAACGATCCCCATTCTGGTGTCATCCAATGCTGTCCGGCATAGGCTCCTCCGCATCGATCAGAGGCAGATACCAGCTGTCATAGAGATTGGGCAGATTCTCCTCATCCACATCCACCCAATAGGTCCCCCACGGGCGCAGGTAGATATCATAGTGGAATGCATCTCCGCCGTTTTCGTAATCACCGTCAATGTGGATCATGTCCCCATAGTCCACCAGTCCCGGGTCAACGATCCAGTCCCCGTGCTCCAGCGCAATATCCGTGAAGGCACCGCCCTCGGATGTCATGGTGCCATATATGCTGGTCCCATCATCACTGAGGCTGACCGACGCGGAGACCATCGGTTCCGACTTCGTATAGTCCTCATCCCAGAGGGTGACAGTGCCCGTGCCGTCCCCGCCGATGTCAATGGCGCCGCAGATGTCCCACCAGGCGCCCTCCAGATCCTCGTAATCGCCCGAGCAGCCGGTCATGATCCACCAGCCGTACCAGTCGCCGTTCCACCAGTCCAGCAGTATATCTCCGGTCCCAGTATCCTGACCTGTACCGCTTCCCGCCGTTTCCCGGCTGAGTGTGGACGGATCGACGGTGATCTTACCGGTTTTGTCGCCGAATGCCTCCTCAAAGGTCACCTCGACCTTGCTGGTGGTATCCGCCAGCACAAAGGTGGTGCGGAGTTCAAGGGTTTCACCCGGCGCGACATCCGTAAATTGACTGTCGATTACCGTGTCGTAGGAGTCGCTGTCCGTAAAGACGGTGGCGACGGCCAGCTCTGCGCCGTTCTGCATCGCTGTTTCAGAGATGGACCAGACATAGGAGCCGCTGTCCTTGCTGTTGTTGGTAAAATCCAGCGTCAGGACCAGCGCGTCGTTTCCATCTGAGTCCTCCATGATGCTGGCCCCCTTGTAGAGCAGCGCATAGTCCCCGATCTGGAGCGAATTGGACTCTTTCGGGTCGTCCTTGCCGCAGGCGGCCAGACTGAGCAGCATCGCCGCCGCAAGCAGGACGCAGAATAACCTCGTGCGTTTCATGTCAGATCCTCCTTAAAAGCCGCTGAGTTTGAATGCCACCAGTTCCATTGCGGACTCGTCTGCTCTGTCTTCGGTCATAATGGCAAGGATGCTGCCGTCAGCCAGCTTCGCGCCGCCGCAGAACCAGGGATAGTCCGTGCCGAACAGGTCGCCGTCATCCGCCTCGCCGAGATAGGTGCCGTCCTTGGTCCAGAGCACCACCTCACGCATATTTCCGTCCAGGGCCAGATAGCCATTTGCGGTCTGCGTAATAAAGGTAATGCTTCCCAGGCCGCTTCCGTCGGAATCTGCCAAAGTCATTTGCAGCGCGCCATTGCTGTCATAGACAAACACCTTGTGACCGCTGCCATCCACGGCAGACCCGCAGACATAGATGTGGCTGTCGTCGATCAGCAGGTGACTGAGGATGTCCACTTCCTGGAATACCATGGGCTCCGTCTTGAGGGCTCCGCCGGAGAGCGTGATCTTTTCACATTCCGGGCCGGAGAACCAGCTGACGCCCCAGGTCCCGGATGGGTGCATGGTGACGTGATCCGGGCCCTCATAGGACGCCGTCTGTGCGCCGTCCTTCCAGCTGATCAGCGGCTCCATAAAATTCGCCAGCCAGAGGGTCCCTGTGGTGTCGGCGGAAATATCCTCATATTCCGCGTCCAGCACAATATCCTCCGCAAAGTTCAGAGATGCGCCGTCGTAATCGAAGCGCTTCAATTCTCCGTCCACCAGAAGGTAAGCCTGATCTCCTGTGACAGCAGCTGCGTGATTGAAGATCTCCTTTGTGATGATGCAGTCTGTGATAGGCAGCCACTGGCTGCTGAGCGTGTGCGTACCCACCATGACGCTGCGGGGCTGGGCAGAAAAGGGCTCACCCTCCCAGTACCAGGGGCCATCCTCGTTTCCGGTATCCTCCAGATGGATCGTCAGGCCGGAGAGCAGCTTGTCTACACGCTCATCCTCGTACTCGCCGATGATCTCCATAAATACGGTGGCTCCCGCGCCCTCCACCCGGTTCATATACCGCAGGCAGGGGGAACCCCAATAGTTTCCTTCTGCTTTGAGGCAATCGATGCCGCCGACGGGAGTAAGATCATAGGCCTGATCGACTGCATATTCGTACTCGTCAAAGCCGTAGCTGGTGAGATAGTCCCGGAAGGTATACGGATCTTCCACAGAAACGCGGATCTCCGCATCGACGATGCTTCCATCCTCGCCTTCCTTGGGAAGCGTCAGGATGATCTTGGAGGATGTTTCATCGTCATGAAGGTCGTCCTCCTCATAGACCCAGCCGTCCGCCTCATCGTAAGTAAGATCCCACAGATTTGTATGGATCGTTGTTCCGCTTCCCGCTTCCACAGGAGGCTTTGTCTGCTCGGTTCCTTCCGATGTCGAGCTGGGCTCCGGGTTGTCCTTGCCGCAGGCAGTGAGGCTGAACAGCATCAGCGCCGCAAGGAACAGGCACGACAGCTTGAACTTGGTTTTCATGGCCATTCTCCTCTCTGTCCTTTCTTATTTTTTGTTGCTGAAAAACGGCGTCAACAGTTCGGCCACCTTGCTGATGGGCATGGTCTGCAGGATCACCTTGCCGGGTCCCCGGACAACGGTATTGAAAATACCCTCTCCGCCCAGGAGCATGTTCTTTGCGCCCTTGACCGGAACCACATCCATGGTGCAGCTCTCCTCCATAGCCGCCAGGTACCCCGTGCTGACCAGAAGCTCCTGTCCGGCGCCCAGGTCATATTCTGCCGCGTGACCGTCGATCTCAATAAAGGCGATCCCGTTTCCGCTCAGCTTCTGCATGATGAAGCCCTCGCCACCAAAGATGCCGGAGCCCAGTTTTTTCTGGAAGTGCATGGATAGTTCCACACCCTCCTCAGAGGCAAGAAACGCGCTTTTCTGCACAATCATGGACCGGCCGGCACTGATGTTCAGAGCCTTGATGGCCCCGGGAAAGCTGGAAGCGAAGGCGATGAACCCGTCCCCGCCCTCCGCAGTGAACTTGTTCTGAAATGCGGAATCGCCGGACACCAGCCGCCCCAGCATCTTCTTCATACCGCCTCCGGTGGTGGTTTCCATTTTCATATTTGGGCTCATCCAGCTCATGCTGCCGCTCTCCGTGATCATGGATTCGCCTGGGGACAATTCACATACGACGACCGGCAGATTTTCTCCTAAAATTTCATACTTCTTCATGGTGAAGCTCCTTTCATTTTCGTTGTTTTCTATTGCTCCAAGGTATTCTTATCCGTTGATTGCGCCGCCGCAAAACTCGCAGCAGCCGCTGGCATCCGGTGTGGTGGTCGCCCCGCAGTACGGACAGGTCACCGCCGCCTTGGGTGCTGCTGCCGCGGCCGCTTCCTCCCGCGCCTGCTGCCGGATCTGCAGCAGCGCATCCCGGATCTCACAGCCCATTTCCTCATATTGCCGGTATTCCACGCTGGAGCGCACCTCCTCCGCATTGGAGGTCAGGGAGCCGCCGCCCATTCCGCCGGCTTTAGCCCGGAGACCCCCGCGGGGTCTGCGCATGGCGTCGGGCCCATCCAGCAGTGTTTCCTCATCGTTATCCACTGAGCTGCTGTTGAGTGGGAAGCGGATCTCGCTGAAATAGGGATTGTTGACGTTGATTACGATGTAGAAATCGTAGGAATAGGCATACCGTTTGGGATTGAAGCTCTGCCGCTCTCCATCCTTATCCCTGTATTCGATCTCCGTCCTGTGCTCGTCGATGTCCAACTTGCAGCCGGTCACATCGGAGAAGGACAGCACATCCGGATTGGCCTCCTCCCAATTTCTGGCGGAGGTGACCATAAACAGACCCGCATCCTCGTCCAGCAGCACCTTGGTACGCTCACCCAGAGTACGGGTGGTGCGGAAAGAGGATACCCTGGCTTGATTGGCCTCCCGGTAGGCCAGCTGCTCCTGGATCTCCGCCACCGTGCTCTGGCGGCGGTCGCTGAACCAGGGGGAGAGCTTGGCGGCGCATTCCTTGCACAGATTGCCGTCCTCCAGCTTGCGGTTGCCCAGCAGCCCGATCTCGCCGCCGCAGACCGAGCATTCCTTTTTATCAAATAGTTTTCCAAAGAGCCCCATCATCTGCACCCCTTTCTGAAGCCGCTTACGCGGCGCCCTTCATCTGCATGGCGCCGTAGACATACAATCCCGGCAGCAGAAGGTTGAGCACCAGACTGGTGATGCTGAACTGGCCTCCGCCTACAAAACCGATGATGATGGAGATGATCGCTAAGATCGCAATGATAATGCCCCATTTGACGCAGGAAGCGGCCTTCTGGGGTGCGCTGCAGGCCCCGATGCCCTTAATGCCCGCGATAAACTGGATCACAGAGGCCACAGTCACAAGAATGGAGCTGGCATAGAGCAGGCCGGTACCCTCCGCGCTCCCCGACAGGGCTGCCAGGGCGCTGACGCCGAGAATGGCGATGACGCCGGCGATGGCGGCGATGATGCCGCCGATGATCATGAGAATGGATGTGACTTTCAAAATCTTCTGACCTTTCATTTGTAGTACCTCCTATGTTCTGTTTTTATGGATCGCTTTGCGTACTATGGCTGTTCATCCAGCAGGCACAGGGCCAGCTCTGTAAAATACGCCCGGAGCTGCTTCGCTGTTTCCTGATCCAATTTCTTCTGCTGTTGTTTGCCGTCAGAGTAATAGAGGGTGCAGGCCGGCTTTTCCGAGCTGCCGTCCGGCTGTTCTTCCAGACGGATCTCCTCCGCAAACGCGGTGAAGGCATCCCACTCCTCATCTGACACGGCCCAGTCACTCCAGATCTCCTGCTTCCGACCGGACGGGGTAAATCTGGCCCGGAGGATATAGGGGGCGTCCTCTCCGTACACAACAGACGGACCCCGGTCGAATTGGAAGGAATAGTCCTTGGAGAAGAGAGCCCCGGACTGACCCATATAGAAGCCGCTCAGCTCCGGCGGGGCATAGCGGGGGATCTCCCGTCCAATGGGGTCGGCCAGCTCCTCCAGCAGAGCGATCAGCGTATGGATACGGCGGTCGTTTGGCGGATTATAACGGATGCTCCGTGTTCCGTCTTCTGTGCTCCAGGTCAGGATCAGGCTGGTGGAGTCCCCGCCATCCATGACTTCGATCCCCGGTGGCAGCTTCACCTCACGCCGGTTTTCCGGGATGGGCTCCATCAGCGGGTAGAGCTCCAGAATGATCTGCTCCACATCCGACCACTGAGCCGCGGTGATGGGGACATTCTCTTTGGTGGACGGATGATACCAGTCCTCGTCCTCCGCCGTATCCGGATCAAGGGCCGGATAATAGCTTGTTTCCAGAATGGCCTCCGGCGAAAGCGTGATGGCAAAATCCGCTCTGGCAACCATGCCGCTGGTGTGGCTGTATGTGACGCCGGTCAAGGTACCGGGCGGCACGGCAGATTTCTTCTGTATGGGTGCATCACCTCCCTGATGACCTCTGAAACAATATCCCGCAGCCGCCAGAAGCAGGAACAGACCTACAACAGAAAATACGGCGGTTTTTCTTCCACGGGTCATCCCTGCACATCGCCATCGTCAAAGGGATCGCCGCACTCCGGGCAGAACTTGGGCGGATGGGCGGGATCATCCGGCTCCCAGCCGCATTTGTCGCATTTGTACTGGGGCACGCCGGCGGGCTTTTTTGCCCCGCACTCCGCGCAGAATTTCCCTTTGTTCACCGCACCGCAGGAACAGGTCCAGCCGTCCGCTGCGGGCCGGGGCTTGCCGCACTCCGGGCAGAATTTTCCGGTGACGGCTGCACCGCAGGTACACTGCCAGCTCTCTGCTGCCGGCTTGGGCTCCGGCTTTTTGCTGCCGCAGTTAGGGCAGAAGCTGCTGGTGATGCCGCTTTGTCCGCAGGCGCAGGTCCAGCCAGGGGCGGCAGGCGGGGGCGTGGGTACAGGTGCGGGGGTGGGCTGAGCCTGCTGCTGCGCGCCCATCTGATAGAGATTCTGGGCGTTCATGCCGCCCATCTGTCCAGCCATCCCCATGCCCATAAAAGCCATAGCGGGACCGGCATTGGGGTTGCTGGCCGCGGACTGCATGGCGCTGGCCTGTGCGCCTACCAGATGGGCCGCCGCCCGGGTGGGGTCCATAAAGGCCGCGTTGCGCTGCAGCTCCTTGATCATCTGCTCGTCTTCCTCGTTGGCCTTGACACTGGAGACGCCAAAGGAAACGATCTCCATGCCCCGCAGGTCCCGCCACCGGGAGGAGAGCTGCTCGTTGAGGGCTTCTGCCAGCTCCAGGGTGTGACCAGGGAGAGCGGAGTAACGGATACCCATTTCCGAGATCTTTGCGAATGCGGGCTGCAGGGCGGTGAGCAGCTCCGTCTTCATCTGCCCCGCGATCTGCTCGGTCTTAAAGTCCTCGCTGACGTTGCCGCAGACATTGGTATAGAACAGCATGGGGTTTTTCAGGCGGATGCTGTACTCGCCGAAGCAGCGGATGGCGATATCGATGTCGATGCCCGCCCGCTGGTCCACCACCCGGAAGGGGACGGGGCTTGGGGTTCCGTACTTGTTGCCGGTGAGCTCCTTGGTGTTGAAATAGTAGATGCGCTGGTCCTTGGGGGCCTCGCCGCCGAAGGTGAAGCGCTTGCCGATGTTCTGGAACACGCCCTTGATGGATTCCCCCAGATCGCCGGTGAAGAGGCTGGGCTCGGTGGACATATCGTAGGTGTACTCGCCCGGCTCGGCGCACATATCCACCACCTTGCCCTGCTCCACGATGAGCATACACTGGCCGTCTGCCACCGCGATGACAGAGCCGTTGGTGATGATGTTGTCATCCCCCTTGGTGTTGCTGGAGCGGCCTGTGGCCTTCTTCTTTCCCTTTACCGCCAGCACATCCGCGGGGATGGCTTCACAGTAGAAGAATTCCTTCCACTGGTCGGCCATCACGCCGCCGGCTGCGCCCAATGCAGCTTTGATCAGTCCCATAATGCGATCTCCTCTCTTGTTTTATTTTGTTATGGTGTCAGGAATGTCCACCCATCCACCAGATACCCGTTTGTGTCGGTGATGGGCCAGAGGTACCAAAAATCCTCCCAGGAGCGCTTGATGTGCAGACACAGGTTCGGTACGCCTTCCGGGATCGTCAGGGAAAACCACCGAGGCTCATCAATGTTGAGCGTTTCGTCGTACAGGATCTCGTCCGTGACCCAATCCAGAAGCCGTCCGCTGTCATCCCACAGGGGCTCGCCCGTACAGAACCGGATCTGTGTTTCATACCAGCGCCCCACCACCAGCAGCCTGTCCAGTCCATCCGGCTCCAGCTTTGTGACCGGCAGTACCTCCAGCCATGCGGATACATCGTCCGGTGGGTTGGGCCAGTAGAAAATCAGGCTGTCAGAGGGCTCCTCATACAAAGCCGTCTGCAGCGTTTCTGGCAGGAATGCGTCTACTCTCTGATAGACCGCCGTGCGGAGCGCCGGAGCGCCGTCCGTCTCATAATGCTCCTGGAGATACAGCGTATCCGGATCGGTCAGGGTGAGAAAGAACTCCGCGCCGGTATCATCATGATAGAGCCGGACGCTCCAAAGCTCGTTGGAGAGGCCGTGGAACAGCGGTTCCTCCAGCAGCTCCGTCCGAAGCTCGGCTTCCTGCCGGTATTCCGGCTCATCCGTATCCAGAAAGTCCGCAAAGTAATAATCCGCTCTCAGCACATATCCCTCGATGGCGTCGCTCCACCTGCTTTCAAAAACCAGCGTGGAGGCCAGGCCTTCTTCCCGGGCGTTATAGCTCCAGCCCTCCACCTCGCCTGTGGTCATGTGCCATGTCCCATGCAGATTTGCGATGCACAGTTCGCCGCCCGGGCCCGGCCGCTCCGCTTTTTCAAAATAGAACCGGTCCCCATAGAAGGATTCCAAAATAATGCGGCCATCTTCAATGCGGCCATTCATCTCACCATCTTCATCGCCGTCCGAACTTGTCAGCCGCAGGGTGTGATCCGCGCCGAGCCACCAGGTCCCGTTGCCCAGATAGCTGTTGAAGCTGTCGCCCAGGACCTCACGGAATTGCGCCGTTCCGTCCTCGTTGAGAAAGAGATCGGCCCACCACCGCTCCGTGGGCATCTGGCTCACCTCTGTGCGATCAAAGAGATCGTTGTAGGACTCGTGCTGTACAGCCGTCCAATAGGTACCGCCCAATGAACTGTCGGAGTTATGGTCGGACGGAGGGGCGGAGGTCGCTGTGTCATCAGGAGACTCGGGCGGCCCTTCTTCTCCGCCGCCGGGGGTGCCGCCGCAGGCCGTCAGGCAGAGCGCCAACAGCAAGGCCAGCATAGACATCCATACTCGTTTCATCTCACTGCACACCTTGACATCATCATTTTCCTGTTTGCAGTTACTTGCATGACGACACCTCTTTTCTTTCTGTTTTTGTTTCTCTGCGCTCTACTATGGTTTCATTTTACCGGGTGCCGCTGTTTTGCGCCCTACCCGCAGCGGGTAGTTTTTCGGACAAAACGCAAAAAAGCGGAGCGGCATTTGCCGCTCCGCTTGGTAAGAATATCCTGTTATTATTCCACATACCGATAGAGGAAGGTGACGATCTGGGCGCGGGTGCAGTTGTTATCCGAACCGAACAGGCCATTGCCGATCCCGCCAGTGATGCCCTTGTTCGCCGCCCATGTGACCGCGTCGGCATACCCCCATTTCAAAATGATCTTTGCCTATCTCAAAGGGATTGCAGACTGGCGGCCAAATAGTCCAGAGATACATCATAAAACACAAAGTCGTCGATCTCGCCCCTACGCTTAGCCTCGATGGCGCGGCTCACAGCCTCCGGCTGTCCTTCGGGGCACATCAGCATGAGCCGGCAGTGGGGCGTGACTTCCCGCAGCCATGCGCACAGGGCCAGGCAAAATCCGATGTCCTGGGCGCCGTCCTCGGCCACCTCCAGCAAAGCCCCGGTGGCCAGGTGGCTGCGGATGGCCACGTCCGCGTTGGCATAGTCCGGCTCATAGCACAGCTGTATTCCCGGGGCGTCCCGCACTTTCGCCATCAGGCCCTGAGCCAGCGATGCCCGCCGCATAATCAGGAGCACAGTTTTCAGCCTCCCCACCTCCCATACCTTCTGTATTACAGATTTATTGTAGAGCTTATTTCGAATTTGCACCCTACCCGCTGCGGGTAGTCTTTTCCCTGAAACAAAAAATCCACCGGCACAAAGCCGGTGGATAGGAAGTGCAATTCTTTAATACAGGGGATTGATCCAGCCGTTGGAGATCATGTAGAAGGCCAGATCCACCGCCTTGGAAAAGCCGGTCTTGCCCAGCATGTTCATCTTGTGATACTTGACGGTGTTTTCGCTGATAAACAGCTCCTGGGCGATCTCTTTGTTGGTCATGTGTCTGCACATCAGCCGGAGTACCTCCATCTCCCGGTCGGTGAGGGGAGCCTCTCCCTGGGGCATGGGAATGGTTCTGGGCTCCGGGAAGCTGCTGCCCCCCGCCATCACCGTCCGGGCCACCTCCAGAAAATCGTGCAGGCTCCGGCTTTTGTAGATAAAGCCGTTGGCCCCGGCGGCCCTGGCCCGGGGGATATAGGTGATCTCGTCAAAGGCGGTCATGACGATGATCTTGACCTCCGGATCTGTTTTGCGGATGGCCTCCACCGCCTTCAGCCCAGAGGCGCCGCCCTCGGTGCAGACATCCATCAGCACCAGTTCCGGATGCAGATGCTTACAGAAATCCAGGGCATAGTCTGCGTTGGGCACTTCGCCCACCACGGAAAAATCTCCCGCCGCCGTCAGCGCCGTGGTCAGCGATTCCCGCATGGAAACGTGATCCTCCACAATCAGAACGTTTGTCATTTCTCCACAGCCTCCTTTGGAACAGACAGTTCGATTCGGAATCGGGGGACAGTATAGAGCTCCATTCTGCCGCCAAGCTGACGGACCCTGCGGCGCATCCCGCCGATGCCGCCGCCCTCACGAATGGGGCCGGCGGGCGGGATGCCGTTGTCGGTGACCGTCATGCGCCAGCAGTCATTCTGGAAAAAGTGGAACTGGATGCGGGTGGCATACCCGTGGCGCACGGCGTTGGTGACACATTCCACGGCGATCTCGGCAAAACTGTCCGCCACCGCCCCATCCTCTGGCAGCGCGCCCTGGAACTCCACCGACACCTCCATGCCCTGGAAGGTCTCCCGCAGCATCTCCAGACGATGAGCAGGGCTGGGCGTGCGGTCCTCTCGGAGGGCCGTGGGAAGGTTGCGGGCAAAGTCCAGCAGCAGCGACTCATCCATCTGCCGGTCATCCCGCAGCGCCCGGAGCAGCAGGCTGATCCGCTGTCCCAAAAGGTCATGTACCCTCGCCTTGCTTCGGGCGATCTCCTCCGCTTCACAGATGGCCTGTAAATGCGCAATGGTGCTGCGAAGCTCCTGTCCGCGCTGCTCCAGCGCCTGGTTTTGCCGGGCAAGAAAGGTCACCGCGTCCCAATGCTCCGTGACATCATCGGCAGTCAGCAGAAGCATGGTCCGGCGCCCCATGGGGAGCTCATGGGCGGAAAAGCTCCATACGGAGGAATCGGGGAGGCGAAACACCTGCTGCCCACCCAGAACTTCCCGTGCGCAGCCGCCGCACAGCGGGCCGCACTCCAGCAGCCGCTGAAACAGCCTTCCGTCCTGTACCGGCTGCCCCGTCATCTGCCGTGCCAGCGCCTCCATGCTGCTGTTGCACAGCAGGAGCTCCCCCGACCGCCGAAAGAACAGCAGACCGGTATGCAGGGTATCAATGGCTTCCTTGACGGATATGGAGGAGAGCTGGGTGTAGAGCTCCCGCCGGCGCAGCAGGCAGATATGTACGCTGCGCAGCAGGAAGAACGCCATACTCATCAGAAAAAAGACGGGATAGGCGGGCCCTGTGACCGTCTCTGTCAGGGGGAGCAAGACAGCCGCCCCGCCCACGGCAAAAAACGGCCAGATCATTTCCATCCCCACCGCAGCGGTGGTTCCCAGCACCGCAGTCAGCAAAAACACCGCCTGCCGGACAAGGCCGTAGGCGCTGGGCGCCAAAAAGCCGCAGAACAGCCCATACTGCACCTGTGCAAGAAGGGCGGCGAAGAGGAACAGCACCCCGAGGATGGCGCACTCCATCCCATTTTCCACCCGGCGCACCCAGCCGGTGGGCAGACGTCGGATGCTGTAAGAGATGGCCCTTGTTTGAAACACGATGCACAGGGCGGCCGCCATCACCAATGTGGTCAGCGCCCAATGGGGAAACCGGTAAAATTCAGCCACAGGACTCACCTCCCAAGGGCAGCGTCATGCAGATCCCAACGGCATCGTCCAGATCCTTGCAGGCGATCTGACCGCCCAGTGCAGCCGCCGCCGTCGTCAGTTCCTCCGAAAAGCGCCATTGTCCGGGATCACCCCCCGGAAGAAAGCGGAAAACCAGATGGGCGCCCTCCGGCTCCAGATACCCCAGCAGAGGAGAGGCGTTCTCCCTCAGGGCCCAGGATATGGCTTCAAAGGCAAAGTCGTAGCACAGTGCCGCCCTGCGGATCTCCAGCACTCCACGCTGCCCGCAGCGAATGAGCAGCTGCAGCCCCGCATAGCGGGCCAGTTCTGCCAGCTCATCCAGATAAATGCTCAATTCCTCTCCGGGCAGTCCATCCCCCTGACGTGCCAGGAAAAACAGATTGCATCTGCGTTTGATATGGCACAGGCAAAGAGTGATGTAGGCGGTCAGGTCCCGGGGATGGGGCGTATCCGGCAGAGCCTCGATCAGCCGTCCCAATGTCTGGATGCGGCGCTCCATGTCCCGGTCCAGCTGTTCAAACATGGTGCGGTTTGTCTCCGCGGCCAGCAGGCGCTTTTTCACCTCGCCCTCCTCACGCAGCAGGGCGTTGGCCGCCTCCAGACGGGCCTGCACAGCCTGGATCTCCCTGCGCAGCCGGTTGAGCTGGGAGAGGTCCTCCTGCCATACCGCCATACCGCCATGAATGGGGACTGCGTGAAGCTGGGTGTCGCTGTCACGCAGCAGCGGATGGGTCATATCCATGGAGATCCTCCGCCAGATGGAGCGGGAGACGGGAGGCGCGCCCCGGGAGGACAGGACGGTGCGGCCCTGCTCATCCAGCAGCGCCAGCCCCAATGGGAGGGCGGTGAACAGACGCTGATACTGAAGATTGACCGGGATGAACCCCGCGTGGAGGGCCGACTCAAAAAACAGGGCAGACAGCACGCAGATGTTCACGGTAAGGTCGCTCTCCCACGCCAGAGGCACCCGCCTGATGTAAGCAGTGATGTAGGCCAGCAGTCCCACGCAGAACAGCAGCGGAACCACCCTGCCGACCCAGTAGGGGCTATACCGCCCCCTGCGGAGCAGCTTCCAGACTGCGCAGGCCAGGAACAGGAGGGATAAAGCCGTTACGCCCCAGTATCCCGGACCGTACCGGTAGTCTGAGGCCCAGTCCCCGACCGGGTCAAAACGAAACACCAGCTGGTGGAGATCGTTTGTGAGTACCAATAGCACAGAGAGGGCATAGCAGGCCAGAGGCGGCCACAGAGGGCGCAGCGGCTTTTTCTCACCCTCCGGATGGTCCAGGATCACGGCCAGATACAGCAGCGTTACCGGAAGGGCAAGCTGAAAGATGTAATAGCCGTACCAGCACATCCGGCACAGAAGCCCATCTGCTGTCAGCTGATATTTGAACAGGCGCAGCAGCAGCCATCCCACCATCAGCCAGCCCATGACCCCGACTACTCGGCGGACATCCCGGCGGATCATCCGATGGGATACCGTCCCCTTCCACAGCAGGATGGCGGCGGCAAGGAACAGGGCGGATAAAATATGCTCCCGGAGATCTGCTGTGGTATAGCGCCGGGTGTGGAGCACCTGCCGGCGCAGGTCCCGGCTGCTGTCCCCGGTCAACTCCAGAAACCAGCCGTAGTCCTCCTCGCTCAGGGTACGGGCCGGCCGGTAATCATCGGGAAAATCAGCCGGTCTCTCTCCGTCTACCAGGGGCAGCCCTGCTGACAGAAGGGTTTCATCCAGCCCCGGCTCCAGCGTCAGAGGGACATCGGAGAGCAGCCCCATACGGCAGGACAGCGTGCCCTCCGCCGGCACGATGATCTCATAATTTCCTCCGTTCCGGTTCCACGCGGCGGCCTCCCAGTCCAGACAGATCAGAATGGGGGCGTCCGGCGCCTCCAGCCGGAAGTTTCCGTTCTGACCAAGGTGTTCCAGCAGCTCCAGAGCGTCACGCTTGGAGGGCGCCTCCCGGTCCAGCCCGTAGGACAGGGCGCCCAGAGCCAGCATATTGCGGATCACGGAACTGCTGCTGATGCCCACGGGGACCGGACTCTCCCGAAGGCTGTTCCAGCCGGTGACGGCGGCGTCCGTCCGGCTGCGGTCCACCGCCAGAATCACGGTGGCCGTGACATGGGGATACCAATACCGGCCAATGCCCCGCTCCAGCGCCGGGATGGCCTGTACATCAAAGCAGGCCACGGCGCTGCCCCGGCTCACCTCCGCGTAGAGGGTATCCTCTGCCGTCTGAAGGGAATATCCGGGGAGGAAGGGGACGAGGGCTCCGCTATACGCCTCGGCGCCCTCCGCCGCGGAGATCAGACGGTCTTCTGCGTCCACCGTGCCGCACCCGGCCAGGATCAGGCACAGCAGGAGGAGCGGCAGCCAACGCGTTTTCATGGCGCCACCGGCTCCCCGGACTCCTCCATCCGGCCGGCACACTCCCGACACAGATCCATCTCATCGCAGATGAGGAAACAGGCGTCGCAGACCAGCCGCCGGCAGATGGGGCATTGGCTGAACCGCTCCCTGGCCTCCTGACCGGCCGCCTGCATGGCCCGCTGCTTCTCCCGCTGATAGATGGCGTCATAGAGTTCCTTCTTCTCCCGGTGTTCCGCCGCCTGCAGCGCTTTGGAAAAGGGGATGCTGCTGCTGTACCAAAATTCTCCGCACACCTCGCAGCGGATGGAAAAGCAGAAATACTGGGGCGTGGACCGGTCCTCTAAGCGGCTGGACAAGAGATTTGTCATATTCCGCACCTCCTCGTTTCTACTCCTGTTATAACAGGAGTAAGGGGCGGGCGTATATGGTCCGTCGGATACTTTTTCCCACTTTTTCGCAAAGGTATCCATTGGATAATAGAGAAAGCGCACAAAACCAGTCCTCTGGTTTTGTGCGCTTTGCTGTAATGGAGAAACTTGTCTTAGAAAAGCTCCTGAAGCCTTCCGCAGCGGCGGAGCAGGTCGATGTAGAGCATCAGCTCGTCCCGGGAGGCCACCCCCAGTTTCTCGTAGATGCTCCGGTTGTGCTTGCGGACCGTACTCATGCTGATAAAGGCCAGGCCCGGGATCTCCGCGATCTCGTGACCGTCGATGTAGTAGCGCAGGATATTCCGCTCCGCCTCGGTCAGCAGATCCTTCCGCTCCACAAACTGGTCGAACAGTTCCGCAATGTTGGGAGGAAGCTCTCCCTGCTCCAGCCGCTGATTCCGCGCCCGGGCATTGAGGAACTCCGCCAGCTCATCCAGCTCCGAGATGCCCGAGGACATCCCCTGCTCCGGCCCCTCCGCCTGCTGGAACCGTTTCAGACTGTCGGTGATGGGCCGGACAAATCGCCGGGACAGGAAGAAGGACAGGGCCAGCAGCACCAGGAGCAGTCCCAGGGCCGCAAGGACCCAGGTCTGCTGGACGCCGGCTGTGTAGGCGGCATAGCTCTCCTGGGGGATCAGGATGGCAACGGCCCAGACGGTGTCCTCCGGTTTCCCTCTGGAGATGGGTATGGTCTGGTGCAGGCCGATATACCGTCCAGCGCCTGTGTCGTATTCGTTATAGTATCGCCCCTGATGGATGGCCAGAGTCTCCTGACCGTCCAGGTAGGTGCCGTTGACGCTGCCCACCAATCCATCCGGCAGCAGCAGACGGCTGTCCTGGACCGGAGCCAGCACGGTGACGGCGGAGCCGAACTTTCCCTCCAGGGTGGGATAGGAAAACTGGAAATACAGGGCGCTGAGCTCTACCCCGCACACGCCGTACACCGCTCCGTCGCTCCCCACAATGGGGACACACAGCAGCATAGCGGATTCCCAGGTGTCCTTTAGATTGATCCGGCGGGACCAGAAGTAGCGGTCGGCAGGCCGGCTCAGCGGCGTATCCATCAGCTCCCGGCAGCCCGGGATCTGATCGGTGTCAAATTCCAGATTCCATCGGTTGTGCAGCTCCAGATCCTTTTGACGGGCGATGTCCGGGATGCCGCGGAAGTAGACCACCGTGGGTGTGACCGGACTGCTGGCGCTGAGGTTGGAGTAGCGCAGATGGATGCCGCTTCTGGAGTGGTCCGCCCCCTCCAGGCCGGTGTTGGTGGTGGCGTCCAGGATCGCATAGGCGCCATTGCAGTTGGCTGTCTGGAGGGTGGTGCTGATCAGCGGGTACATGACTTCCTGCAGCTTCAGCAGCCGCTCCGGGTCATCGTTGACCTCCTGCAGCGAAATGCCCTCCTGTACCAGCGCCCCCTCGATCTCCCGGCTGAGCTCCTTGGAGAGATTCAGGCTCTGGGCGGTCAGATAGTCCAGTTGGCTGGCCAGCGTATCTCCTGTGTTGCTCAGGTGGAGCTCCATTACCTCATGGAGCTGCTCATCATCCCGGGAGAAGGCCCCAGCGATGGACAGCAGAAGGATCACCGCCGCGAAGACCACCAGGATCATGGACACCCAGTAGAGCATCAGCTTTCGCTGCATCCCTACGCTCTGCTTTTTGGCAAAGGCGTTCAACGCCCGGAGTTCTTTCAGTCTGTTGCGCACGGTGGTTCCTCCTCTCTTACAGGTTATTGCTCCATGATCTCCCGGAAGGACTGGAGCCGGTCCGCACTGATCTGCTCCAGCCCGGTCTCTCCGGCCTCCAGATAATCCCGGCGGCCCAGGGCCAGCTGGGCCCGCACATGGTCCTCCAGCGTGGTTTCCAGGCTCAGGTAGCTCTCCAACTGGGGCGGCACATAGAATTTATAGTTTTGCTGGGTATCCAGATAGGCCTGATAGAGAGACGCGTACTTGGCGCTCTCCAATCCCTCAATGGCCTTCGGCAGCTCGTTTTCGAAGGCGGCCCGGGTCACCGGCATATAGCCTGCTTGGGTCACAAACTCCACATTGCGTTCCGGTTCGGTCAGCCACTTGAGGAAGGTCACGGCGGCCTGCTCCCGCTCCGGGGTGGATCGCACGGTGCAGAAGCCTACCCCCCTCTGCATGACCAGGTTTTCCCCGTTCTCAAATACCGGACAGGGGCGGGAGATGATGGTGATCTCCTCGGAGGTATTATCCGGGTATGTCACCACATCGCTGTAATAGAGGATACTGGCCGAGGATGCCACGCTCACAATGCTGTCGCCGGTGCGGATCGATTCTGTGGCGTAACCGCTCTTGAGCCAGACGCCTCCCTGAAGCGCGGCCTGCGCCAGCGGTTCCCACGCAGTCTGGAAAGCGGGGCCAAAGGCCAGCTTGTCACCCTGGAAGAAATCCTCGCCCAGGGATTCCGCCCCCACCTGGAAATAGTTGAAATAGTAGTCGTGAACGAACATGGACTTGGCGTCGCCCGGAATATCCGGCGTCTGAGCGTCGGTCCAGTCCGCATAGACCTCTGCTGCCTTGAAAAGCCCCTCCCAGGTGTCCAGATCCTCCAGCGTCACGCCGGTAGCCTGGGAGAAGCGGTCAAAGATGGTCTGGTTAATAAACATGATCTCTGTGGATTTTGCCACAGGAAGGACCACCAGGCGGTCATTGACCGTTCCCTCTTCCACAAAAGCCGGCAGGAAAGCGGACAGTTCTTCCTCGCTGAAATAGTCCTGATAGTCCACCAAAATGCTGTCGTCGGGCAACGCCATCACGGTCTTGGGATAGGAGCTGAAGATATCGGGCAGTTCCGACGCTCCCGGCTCTCCGTTGGCAGCGGCCAGCACCAGTTCGTGGATGGTATTGCTGTTGGACACGGAGGTAACCTGCACATTGATCTGCTGCTCTTTCCCCACCGTTTGGTTGAACTCATCGATCAGATCGTTGAGCGGGGAATCGGTCTGTCCGCCATAGACGTGCCAGACCGTAATGGTGGTTGGCGTTTCTTCTTTTTTCGCTGTGTTGGAACAGCCCGCGCAGCAGTAGGCCAGCAAGATACCTGCCAGCAAAAACGCCGCAATTCTTCGTACCTTCACATCGCATCACCTCGTTTTCATTATATCTGCTGAGGGTAAAAAAAGCCAGTTGAAACAGGATACTTTATTGAATTCATTTCGTGGAGTATCCATTTCAGTTCAGTATAACATGGATTCCATAAACCTGCCCTATCCGCAGCGGGTAGTTTTCATCGTTCAGGTTTTTCTTTTGATATCGTTGCCTTATCCGGGTGGATCAGAGTGATGGGCAGCCCCTTTTTTCTGGCATAGTTGACGGTCATTCCCGTTCCGCTGCGGATAGAACGGTCGTTGTCATAGACTGCCAGTAAGTAGCCTGCACGGTCCACCATATACTCGTTGCGTCTCCGGTAATTGACCGCCGGGGGCGCTTCTTTATTACCCACGATAACCGTTTCCGCACTGTGTCGGATCAGAAAAGACATACGGCTGCGGCTGCGATCTTCCCAGTCTGTGTCGTGGCCCTCAAAGGGCAGAGCGATCTTCAGTTGGATCTCGCTATATTCCGGCTGTTCTTTGAGCCGCAGCAATATCTCCCCGGCCCACATATCCACGCCCAGAGCGCCGCCTACCCAAAACTGGCGAAAGCCTTGCTCATAGAGCTGGATCAACTGATCCCGGATGCGTTTCTTGATCCGCTTGCAGCCGTTGTTGTTTTCATCATATTTGAAGCGAAAGCGTGTCGGTCTATGGCCGATGATGGCACAGGCAAGTCCCCTTGTCATATTGACACCTCACATAACATCGAACAAAATAGTGTTTTAATTATATATTGACGCTTTATGAGCGTCAATAATGCTTTAGGGTTAATTTTAGTATGCGCTGCCTTCGGATAAACTAATTCCGTAAGGTGGTGATAACTCTGGAATGGGATTTTGACTTTTCCGAGCGCATGGAAAACCTGTCTTATGCTATCGGATACTATCGCAAGAAAAAGGGATATTCCCAGGAACAGTTGGCAGAGATCCTTGATATTAGCCGCCAGCATCTCGCGTCCGTTGAAGCGCCCGGCATGAGTCATGGCCTGTCTCTGGATCTGCTGTTTAGGATAGCCACCGTCCTTGAAGTGGAGCCGTATCTGCTGCTGAAATTTCGACTTGAGAAGTAAGATTTTTCATTAAGATGATGATAAGTCTTTTCTCTGACCTAAATCTCTGATAGAGTGAGTCCTTCTGGGTGGTTCACAATGAACCGCTCCTGGGTCCAGCGAATGGGCGCAGTTCTCCCTTGGCGGAAGATTTTGAAATTGCCATTGATTCAGAGAGTGGTTTGTACTACATTTTGGTACAAACCACTCTCTCTTTTATTTCACGGTATAGAGATTGGAGGTGCTGCTCCCATTCGGCCTGTGCCGGGAAGCCTTTTTCAGATAGCCGTGCTGCTCCAGATCGTGCAGCGCCCGCTTGACCGTAGAGCGGGACAGCTTCATGTCCGAGGCAATGGTCTGAATGCCCGGCCAGCACTTTCCCTCGGCATCGGAGCGATCCCGCAGGTACATATAGACCGCCTTCGCTCTGGAGGGAAGTTCGGTGTCGGCGTAAATCGTTCCGAAGTAGCTCATCGTTCCTCCTCTCCGAATGTCTTCATCTGCTTTCCTCTGAGCCCTTCCCGGAAAAACGGACATGAAAAACGCAGAAAAAACGGAATGAAACATAGATATTCTTGTGGATACTCGTTCAGGCTGCCTGAGCCGCCAAAAGGTTTTTCTCAAACTGTACGGGAGACACCCAGCCCAAGGCAGAATGTGGCCGGACGGAGTTGTAGAAGGCCTCCAGATATGAGAATACATCGGCTTGCGCACTGGCCCGCGTTGGGTACTGCTTCAGGTGAATCAGCTCACACTTGAGGCAGCTGAAGAAATTTTCTGCAACAGCGTTATCGTATGGATCACCCTTACGGGACATGCTCTGCTGGATTCCGTAGGTCACTAACCGTTCCCGAAAGGCCCTGGCAGCGTACTGGACGCCCCGGTCACTGTGAAAAATCAGGCCTGTTGACGGCTTGCAGCGACGCACTGCCATGTCCAGGGCTGCCAGTGTCAGCGAGGTATCGATGCGGCTGGAAAAGGCATAACCTACAATTTTGCGGGTACAAAGGTCCTTTACAATGGCAAGATAGAGCCAGCCCTCACCGGTGGGAATGTAGGTAATATCACCCACCCAGGCTTGATTCGGGCGATCAAAGAAGAAGTTTCGTTTGAGGAGATTCGATGCAATGGGATGGCTATGCTGGGAGTTAGTTGTGACTTTATAGGCTCGATGTCTGGCCGAACAGATGCCGGCAAGACGCATCTGACGGTGTACCCGCTTGCGAGAGCAGCCAAAATCCGGTTTAAGCAGATGATAGAGGCTGTCCAACCCCAGGGCAGGATATTTTTGGTGCAGTTCCACCAGTTTCCGTTTCAGCGCTTGGTTGTGCTGCTCACGGATACAGGGCTTATGATGTAGCCAATCATAGTAGCCGCTGCGTGAGATCTCCAGGGTCCGGCATACCTGTTCCACAGTGGCTCCCTGGCGGTGCAGTGCCTGGACGCAGCGGTATTTTTCCACTATGGTTTCGACAGGATGCCGACGGATTTTTTTAGAATGTCAATGACCTCCTCTTTCTCGCCCAGCTGCCTGCGCAGCGTACGGATCTCCGCTTCCAGCTCCCGGATTCGCTGCTGTTCCCGGTTGTAGCGGCTTACCTGTCCCAGCTGCATCCCGGAGGCCTTCAACCAGCTGCGTAGAGTGTCGATGCAAATGCCGAGGTCTCGGGCAACTTCCCTGGGGTCCCGTCCCTGCTCGGTTACCATTTTCACCGCGCCGGCTTTGAAGGCAGTATCATAGCGAGGTGGCGGCGCACCTTTTTTGTCCTTTTGCTGTTCCATTTTTTTCGCCCCTTTCTATTCCAGTTTACGACTGTTTTTTCTGTCCGTCAATTCGGGTATGGGGGCACCTCTTTTTACGGCCCTTTCCTGAGCAGGAGCATGTGCTTCACCTCCTCATGCGGAACAATACCACAGCTCAGCGGAAATAGCTATGACCAAAAGGCGTCCTGCCGGAGAAGTGGAGATAGCCGGCGACAGCAGCTCCCAGTGCTGCCAGAGATGCTACTGTGATCATGATTTTCTTCTTCATTTACATTCCTCCCAATCATCGGATCATGTCGTTCAGGTCATTTGCATATCAAATCCCGGCTCCGGGGACTCCATGATCTGTTCCAAGTGCCGCGGGTCTACGATGACCTCGCTTTCATTTCTGCCTGTGAACAGAGCCAGGATGTGTTCCTTCCGAATCTGCGCTTCATACACCGTTCCCTCCTCACCAAAGCGGTGGGCGAACCAGTCCGCCGTTTTCCGGTCCAGTGTCCAGGACAACGCACTGATATTTTTGGCGTTGTAGGGGGTAACGCCCCGATAGACCGTCACCGTATCCTCCAGCGCCTGGTGTGCGGCGCGCTCCTCCTCGTCCATCAGGGACTCCGGAGGGACGGATCGGAACAAGGCCACCAGTTCTCGTTTGCTCACATTGCAGTCCTGATTGGGGCATTCCTCCTGGGTCCAGGCGGTGGATAAGAGCTGCCCCAGATCCTTCTCCGAGAGAGCGGAGGCGGCAAATTTGATAAAAGTCAAATAATAGGGCGGGTTGAGCAGTACGAAGATCTGATGGACATTTTCGGCGCTGTCGATCTGCTCCCCAACCTTGCTGCGCCACCTTGTGCAGTCATCCGAATTGTTGATCAGGTCGACCATGGAGAGGCTCCCATCCTCATTTCGAAGCGCGGAGATCCCGGAGTTTGTGAAGGGGTGGCTGACGATCACCGAGGAGAGGGCCGTTTCCTGGATCTGCACATCGAGGAGGGTGTGCGCCACCAGCTTTACGCGGAGCAGATCGGTTTCACGGGGCATCAGGAAAGGCCTCCCATCTCCATCGCCTGGGTTTCCTCAGCGAAGGGGCTGCTGCATCGGCGGATCAGGCCAAACTCGGTTCGCCGGACTCCTTCCTCCGCCATAGTGTCTTCACCCAGCTTCTCAAAATCCATATATCCGTCGATGGTATCGATCAGCTCGTCATCAGCACCGATGCGCCGAAGGACTGCTTGCCCGTATTCGTAAGTGTCCTCCGGAATGCGCTCATAGTCGTCCAGATTCATGGCACAGCGGAGAGCCTCCTGCATAGTCCCCGGCTGCTCCACAGAAAGAACCGACAGATATTTCAGCAGTTCACCATCTTCACACTGCATCCCCTCAATGGCCCAAGCCAATTCGTTTGCATCTTCCACGCAGACCCCTGTAGTGGGAATGTGCTCGTCCATATAGGGAACGGAAAACGACACCTTGGTTACGGCTGCCTCTGCAAAACAATCGATTCCCAGTGTTCTTTTTACTCGCTCCAATTCTTCCTTCGTTGCCGGAAGGCAGATACTCACTTGCGCTTGGGAAGAGGAGAGGTCAAGCTGGATCTTCGATTTTTTCTCTCTGACAAGCTCATCATCCTGCTTGCGGAGCACATAGCCTGCATAGGTATAGGCACCGCCATGCTCGGCATAGTATTCTGCGCCGATTTTTGCGAAGTCCAGATAGGGCCAGGCTGCTTCGGGGAATCTGGGGTCACCTTGAATCTGACCGGCAACAGCGACATAGCGGCCAAGCGTCACATCCGAGTTTACATTAGGGATGAGAATGTAGTCCGACACCTGTTCCGCCACACGAATCATATCGTTCAGATCATTGATGCTGTTGCCATCCAAGGCGCCGGCATAGATATTCCGTTCGCGGGAGTCCATTTTGGCAATGATGCTCGAAAGCTGATTCAGCTGTGCAAGCTGCGTTCTGGAATCAGGATCGAGTCCGCCGAGGTACGACGGCAGATTGGCGATCACGCTTTTGATCTCGACGATCTCTGTTTTTCCTGCTCTGCTGGCCTCATCAAGCTGGCTGGCCGCTTCTGTCATGGCGTCATGAGATGCGGGCAAATTGAGTGGGACAATGACAGGACTCCCACTTCGTTTCATGAAAAGTTGGATCATGTCATTCCTCCCATTTGAACCCCCTGTTCCCGCTGGCACTGATCTACCGGATCTTCTGCCATCAGTTCCTCCAGATCTACTGTGCCAACATAGGCGATGTAGCCTCGGTCGGTAAACACGCCCGACTGATAGTCCATGTGCTGCAGGCCATACCGCTCGTAGTCATAAAACTCGTCCAGATTGGGGTCATACTCAAAATGGCCGGATCTCTGAATCATGTATTTCCCATATTCTTCGGGGGTATGAGCGCCGGGGGCGAATTCAAACAGATCCATGTTTTCCGCCAGACGACGGATCTGGCTGGCGTTTTCCGGCTTGGCCATGCTTACTGCCGCCCCCAACTTCTTGCGGTCATGAATCGAAAACTTCTCCACAGCCAGCGCCAGCTCATTGAGTTCGTGGATGTTATCGCACTGGAAGTCCAGTGCTACATCCACTTCCTCTGGGAATGAACTGTCAGCTATAAAGAGGCGCATATCCTTTGGGTCAGCAATGCCGGAACGCTGCATGGCGCGCTCAATTTGTCCTTTTGATGCAGGGAGATAGATCCAGGTCACATTCCTGCTGTTCTCCGGCTCCTGTCGGGGGGATATCCCGACAGCAGTCATATCGGCCTCATAGTGGTAGCAGGGCAGGTGCTTCCCATCATAGAGCTGTGAAAGCTGCATGCCGTTGTCATAGACCACTCCGTAGCGGGTGATAGTCCCCTCATTGTCCTCAATCAACAGGACAGCGGTTTCCACTCCGTCCAGCTGTTCCAGTTCTTCCATGCTGGCACACCCGCCATGGATGTTCATGTAGTGATCACGGCCAACCTCTTTCAAATTTGTAAAGTCCGTGATCACCGTCGCCTGCTGGCAGCAGAAGGTCAGGTTGATGAGATCCTTCATGCTGGTGAGATTCAGCTTTTCAGCCATCGCCTGAAATTGCGAAAACTCGCCCACAGTAAAGCTGTCCAGCCGCTTTGCCAGATAGTCCAACTCATCAAGGTTGACCTTGGTGCATACCAGCCGATTCAGCACAGGCCAGGCACTGTCGAGCGAGTCCAAGCGGCAGTCGGCTTCAGAGGCATCGCCGATCTCCAGTGCCTCCAACAGCGCAACGCAGTGGTCGTATTGATTTCTGGGAATAGGAAGAGGAATCGTCGCAACACCGTATTCCGGGTGGTCGGCGTTGCTCAGAACTGCTTCCATCATCACATTGCATCACCTTACTTTCCTTCAAAATTCAAAATCGCATCTCCGTACTTGGCCAGAAGCAGAGCGCAGACAATCAGGTGGAACGCCTCATCTGTGACCAATTCGGGGGATGCGAGATCGGCAAGAGTGATATTGCGGCTGCCGGTGGAGATGGCTTTGGCCGCCTGATAAACACTGTACAGCTCCGGTTGGATGCCGGCGAGCTGGACAGATTGGAAGTCAAATCCGCGGGCATCAAACTTCCAGATCATCCTGCGCCAGATATCCTCATACGCCGTGAGGAGAAACAGCGCGGCCAGATTACGGTCTGACATTCGATAGCAACGCGCACGCCAGTGCTGCCAACGCTCCCGATGACTATCGCTCAGGAAAAATCCAATGGAGCAGCCATTGAAACTCCTCTCTAAGCGGGCCTGAAGCTGCACTCCCGCTTCAGGGAAGAAGCAATCCCTGACAAACTCGTTGAGGTCAATCGCACCGGCCACGATCCGTTCATCCAGACAGACGCACTGCTCCAAAGGGCAGGGATGCTTTCGTCTGAAGTTCATGCAGTATGGGCACTCCATGTCATCTCTGCTATATTTGAAACTGGGATAGTATCGGCCATGGCCCCTGGGCTTGAAATAGGGCGGGGTCATCATCTGCTGTTCCATCTGGCACAGCGGTGTATCCCGCATGAAGTAGCGTGTCATTGGTGGTGTGCTCCTTTCAGTAAAGCAAAAAAGCGCCGGAGTCTTATTTCTAAAACTCCGGCGCCTGAATATTACATGATCGGTTCCTGACTGTAGGGTTCCATGGGGTGCTGCTCCTGCTCCCTTATGCGATTCAGAGCATCGGGAGCTGCAATGGCAATCTGCTCCTGAACGCCCCGGATGCACTTTTCCTGCTCAGCAGTCAAGTCAAAACCAGCGTCCAAGGTGTCGGAGCAGCAGCGGTAGATTTCGATAAGCTGTTCCTGATTGAAGATTTGCTGTTTGGAAATAAGGCCGGCGCGGATGGCGAAGTCCTGCTTGGCACCTACATAGTTTTCCTGAAAGTAATTGCCCTGGTTGAGACCTGTGCGGTCAAAGCTCCAGTCCCATGTGACGAATTGGACGCCAAGCCGGGTGGGATGGGCAGCCAACACGGCTCCGTTGAAGTCAGCCAGCAGACGGTAGTCACCGGTCAGACTTTGGGCTTGCAGGGGCGGAGCCTGTTCCAGCAGCGTCATGTACTCCCGCACGGTGCAGGCCAGATCGGTGGCTCGCTCACAGGCCCGTTCCCGTTCCGGCATCGCTACATCCTCCTGCCAGTAGCGAACGCCTCCGTCCGCTGTGATCCGGCAGAGAGGGAGACCATCCCACTCCACAGGAAGCAATTCATCCTGTTCCGGCTGCGGAGTGAATCCCTCACGGTGGAGAGCGGTGCGAAGCTCCTGAAAAAACTGTTCTCGGTTCATTTACTACCTCCTGACATTCAGTGCCCTTTTTGAATTTGTCTGAAAACAAAAAGGGCGCCAATTCGATGGCCCGTCGTGACCAACAAATTGACGCCTCAAACTTTGTGTATTCTATTGATAGAAAAATAGCGCCCTTTTTGAAAATAACCGCTTCAAAAAGGGCGCCACATGGTTCCGAATATGCCAATCACCGAAAAAAGGGGGTTCGAATCCCACCAGGTAGGGGGAAACAGCGGTTGGCATCTGTAAGCGTAAAATAGAGGAGGACACCTCAGGAAAGAGCAAGACTGCCATTTTTCACAAATGGCAGCCTTTATCTGCATATAGACTGGGCCGTTTCCTCCCATGGGAGGCAAGCTTCCGGGGAATAGCCGTGAGGGAGTCGTTCCAGTAGGAAGTTTAAATAGTGGAAAGGCCGCAGGCCATTCGCTTTGGCCGTCTCAACAATGGAATAGATCGTTGCACTGGCATTGGCGCCATGAGGTGTGTTGCAGAACAACCAGTTTTTTCTTCCAATGGCAAAGGGATGTACCGCACGCTCCGCCCGGTTATTAGACAGCTCCAGCCGTCCGTCCAGAAATATATTCATCAGCCAGTCCCGTTGATTCAGGGCATAAGTCAACGCCGTACCAAACATAC